>JBDGZZ010000520.1:0-2512 GCA_039588335.1 Gemmatimonadota bacterium
GTCGTTTCATCCTCCATGATGGTGATTCGCGTACGACCATCGCGGGGACTCACCTGCACCCTCGTCACCTGACCAACAGCACGTGCCTCTCGCCCTCGAGCCGATATCCACACGAACATCCCCCCCGGAGCCGCCTCCATATGACCCGGCTCTCCCACTACGTCCTGGATGATCTCGAGCAGTGCTGCATACTCGGTTTCAGGCACTTCACCCGCCACGGTTCGCCCGATTTGCGTTCCCGCTGGTATCCCCAGAATTCGCGGCGTCCGCCCCATCGACTGGTCCAGGGCGCTCGCCGCCAATTCGACGTGCCGTGTCGGGATGTCTACCTCGCGCGCAATGTCTCTCACACCCGTGAGTGAGAAGTCGTGCCCACCTGTGGGCTCGCTGGCTTCCAAAGATGCTGCCTTATTGATGATCTCTCTCGCTTCGTTGTCGCTGTAGCGCCGGGCTGCCGGTACCGGCGCGGTGAGTGCGTGGAGCAATTCGTTCGGCGTATTGAACCGCGCATCCGGATGGATCGCCATCGCACGCACCAGAGCTCGCTCGACCGATACGGGCAGCGTCGCCAGTTTATCGCGCTGGTTAGGGGGTGCGTTCAAGAATCTTCCCTGGCGCAGCTCATCTTCCGTGATCCATCTTGCAGGCAACACACCGATCAGCATCTCATAGATCACGCATGCGAGACTGTAGACGTCGGTGCGTTCGTCCAGATCTGAGCCGGCACCGGCTTGCTCCGGGCTCATGTAACCCGGGGTCCCCAGAGGGAACCCCGACCGGGTCAGAGGCTCGTCGCTCGCCGTGGTCACGGCCTTGGCAATCCCAAAGTCGGATACCAGCGCGTGCCCTTCCGAAAGGAGCACGTTCTCCGGCTTTACATCACGGTGCACCACCCCTTGCCGGTGTGCATAGCTCAATGCGTCCGCCACTTCCTCGATGATCGCGAGAGTCGTGCTCAGATCCATTACTCGTTCTCGATTCATCCGCGCCCGCAGCGACTCGCCATCAACGAAAGGCATGACGTAATACAGGAAGTGACCAGACATGTCGGTTCCGCGCGCTTCACCGGAATCGTGCAGGGGAAGAATGTGCGGGTGTTGCAGATTGGCCGTCACCCGGATCTCATGCAGGAACCGGTCGGTTCCGAGAACCGCGGCCAGGTCGGAATTGAGAACCTTCACCGCAACTCTACGGTCGTGCCGCAGATCTTGGGCGAGGTAGACAGTGGCCATCCCGCCCCGGCCCGCCACCCGTTCAATACGGTAGCGATCAGCGAGGGCCGTTTTCAGTTGATCCAGTTGCTCCGTCATAAGGGCCTTAAGATGGGCAGATTTGTTACATGACGCGAGAGTCGACAGAATACGGCCTCTCCACCTCTCTGCCACACATGCCCACACATGCCCACACATGCCACTCTGCCGCTCTGCCTCCTGCAACCTCAGCCAACCCCTTTTCGTTAGGTTATCGGATACGTCCGTGCTCTCTGATGCAAGGAAACAGGCAAAATGAAGCTGTCTGGACCGTTATCGATGCTCGTCGTATTGGCACTCGCTGCATGCTCGGGAAGCTCCGATCAGCCAAAACTCATAGTGCTCATAGGAATCGACCAGTTCCGTTCCGGCTATCTCATTGAGTACGACTCGATCTTCACAGGTGGATTCCGACGGTTGCGAGATATGGGAGCCCGGTTTGATCACGCCGTGGTGGACCACGCTCCCACTCTTTCGTACCCCGGGCACACCACTCTGGCAACAGGCGCACTGCCGCGACACCACGGGATAACGTCCAACGCCTGGATCGAGACACTGCCCAGCGGTGAGAAACGTCGCACATTCGTCATGCTCGACACGACCGCGGGGATACTCGGTCTGCCCAATCAGGCTGGGGTCTCGCCGCGCAACGTGCGCGTCACAGGTATCGCCGATTGGGTCCGTGCAGCCGACCCCGACGCTAGAGCGGTCGCATTGAGTACCGGCCCGGCGTTGGCGCAGGTCTACGGTGGGCGCGCGCTGGACGACGAGAGTCGTAACCATGCGTACTGGCTCTCGGCGGTCAACGGCAGATTCGTTACTTCGACATACTTCCGTTCACAGTATCCCGACTGGGTGGAGCAATTCAACAGCGACGCGATGCCCGTGTTGCATCAGAACCGGGTCTGGGAGAGCAGTGTGCTGGAAAACCACCGCTCGGTTGCACGTCGCGACGACGCTCCCTACGAAGGCGACGGAGTGCACGTCACGTTCCCTCACCGGTTTGAAGAAACTCTCGATACGGGGGACCGCGGCGCCGATTACGATCCCGTGGAAAGCGACCCAGGTCCCTACTTCTCGTGGTTCTTCAACAGCCCGTTCGCCGATGAAGCGCTGTTTGCTTTAGCACAGATCGCGGTTACCGAAATGCAATTAGGCCAGCGCGCCGCAACCGACATGCTTGCTTTGGCAGTGAAATCGGTCGATCGGATCGGTCACGACTACGGCCCCCGGTCGCAAGAACAGCTTGACATCGTAATGCG
>JBDGZZ010000521.1:0-2502 GCA_039588335.1 Gemmatimonadota bacterium
CACGACTCCGATGTAGAAGACGTTGGGCTGACTCGGAATGCCCACGGCTGGCTTCGTGCGGCCGCCGCGGAACGGTCCGATCATGCGCCAGCGCATCTCGTCGAACATGCCCTCACTGAACTGCTGTGCAGCAAGCGGCTGCTGATAACCCACCATCGCGACAAGGCCGAGGGCGAAAATCAGGCTCGAGTGTTTCGACATGGGGTCTCTATCCTCTACGAGGAGCAGTGGTCTGTTGATCTGCTGTTACAGAAACGGCAAATGACCGGAAAGTTGCACCTATTTCACTTCACAACATCCGTGGGCCGGGTTACACCGATTCCCGGCCATCGAAGACTAGGCGGATTTCACTTATCTGCTGATCGCGGAATCTAAACAGCTGTGCGATCGTGAGCGTCACGTCCCGCTTGTCATATTCGTAGAACACCGCCACCGTGTCACCGTTCTCCGTGACGCTCAATACTCGAATGCCGCATGGTTCCGGTGGTTCTCGACGCAGTGCCTCGATGTAAGCCGCCCTCGAATCGACCTGGAGGAAAGGTCCCGTCAGGCGCAGATGGTCGGACAGTAGCGGCTCGAGTCCAGCCACATCGCCCGCAGCAAAACGCTGCACGAACTGGAGGGCCTGTTCGCGATGGTTCATATTCGAGCCGTTTTACCGCCCCCGCACGAGATCGTCGAGCACAGTATTCGCGGTTCCCGAGACAAAATCCTGGCTCTGAAAGTAGGTCGTGCCGTTCAACTTGAAACCGTACTTGCGGCCCCGGTACCTCACCTCAGCAGACGTTTGCAGATTGAACACCTTCCTGGCCCGTGTGTAGTCGAGACCGATGTCAACGTAGCCGTCCGGCCCCGACCAGATCGTCTGCTTGACGGGATTGATTTTGACCACTGATATCATTGGCAGCGTGCAGCTCTCGATCAACCGCACGACCGTGGTTCCCGAGTCAGTGGGTTCCTCGAAGGTACCAAGGTATCTGTCGCCCGAAGTCGTCTCCACCCGGAAGAAGTTGCGGCTCGTGATCTGAATGATCTTGCCCCACTTTATGAAAAGAGTGCCCATGTCGTCGGTGGAATACTCCAGCCGGGCCCCGTTCCAGTTTCTTGACTTCACCGGTCACGTGTTGCTCTCCTCCTCGAGGGTCATCTCGGGGGTGAGTCCCACCTTCCGCACCATATCTTCGAATCTCGTATCAGGGCGGAGAGCCGCGTACGCAGGTTCGACGGCGATGTAGATCATTCCGGCGGAGCGTGAGTCGTACGCCTTGTCGAGCCACGTGAAGGCCTGGTCGATTTCTCCAATGGCCGCGTAGCCCGCGGTGATGATCTCCGTACGGATGTAGCGCTGCGATGAGAGTTCTTCGAGTTCATCCAGGGTAGCTCGAACCTCGTCTTCCTGGCCCATGGCGGCTAGCGCCCGCGCACTCGAGGCGTTGAATGAGATCACGCTTCCCTCAATGATCTGCCCTTGGCGGTATGCCGCGAGTGCCTTGTCGGCGTCACCTTGAGCCAGGTAGGCATTCCCAAGATCCAGATAAGCCCGGGAATATGTTGGATCCAAGTCCATAGTACGTCGTGTCTGTGCGATCGCTTCCTCGTACTCGCCAATGAAGACGAGCAAACGGGCTAGCCAGCGGGCGTAACCGGCCGAGAGCGGATCAAGTGCACAAGCTTGGCGCATTGCCTCGACAGCCTCGGCACCACGCCCCATGGGCGGCAGGATTGATGCAAGTCCGAAGTGCGCTTCCGCTGATTGCGGGTCTGCGGCAATCACTTGCCGCAGTTCCTGTTCAGCTCGCTGAAAATCCCAGTCGAACCATCCAATCACTTTACCCAAAGCCGTGCGTGCCTCGGCCAGCTCGGGATCGAGTTCGAGAGCTTGCCGAGCGGCCGCCTTTGACTTGGGATAGGCTTCGCGAGGTGGCAGCCAATCGTCTGCGAGGTTCATCCAAGTATCGGATATGCCGGCATGGGCCTTCGCATACCTGGGGTCCATCTCGAGCGCCTGGGCGTAGTACTCGAGACTATGCCTCAAGTCGTTCTCGGTGAACTTGTTGAAGAAGAACCGGCCCTTGAGGTACAGCGTGTAGGCCTCGAGGTTCTCCGTAACAGGCACGACGAGCGGTGCCGGCTCTCCGACAAGGCGTACTTTCAGCGCATGCACGATAGCCCGCGAAATCTCGTCCTGAACTGCGAACACGTCCTCGAGTTGCCGGTCATATGTCTCCGACCACAAATGGTACCCGTTTCCGACGTCAATGAGCTCGGCTGCAATACGGATCCGGTTTCCGGCTTTCCGTACGGAACCCGCCAATACAGTGCTCACTCCCATCTCCCTGCCGATCTCACGTACATCCAGGACCTTGCCTTTGAACGCAAACGAGGTGACGCGTGATGCAACCTGGAGTTCCTTTATCTTGCCGAGCGCGAGGGAGTGTCGTAGGGAAACGCAGGCCAAGAAACGACATGGTCTCGAGGGTGTTCAGTTTGTCTTTGTGCAGG
>JBDGZZ010000522.1:0-2502 GCA_039588335.1 Gemmatimonadota bacterium
AATATTGCGGGTGTTCTTGCCTGGATGGCTCCCGGGATACGTCGCCGAAACTGCAAATAGGCAGCAACAAGTATCAGTGCAATCCCCGTGAGCCAAAAGGACCAGAACATCACCGCTATCGCGGCAACCAATAATCCTACGGGCCACAAACGCCTGGCACCGATTGCCCGCCTGCTGCCCGCTAGCAAGAGATGTGCGACAGGCGGCACGAGCGTCAGCGCAACAATGACAGAAGCTATCAGCGCAAACGTCTTCGTGTACGCGAGCGGTTTGAAAAGCTTCCCCTCCGCAGCCTGCAATGTGAACACGGGGAGAAACGACACAACCGTTGTCGCCACCGCGGTTAGAACCGCGCCCCCTACCTCAGACGCTGCAGCAAAAATGACGTCCCGTCGGTTGGCGCCCGGGGGAGCACGATCGAGATGCTTCAGAATGTTCTCCGTGATCACAATCCCCATATCGACGATAGTGCCGATCGCAATGGCGATTCCCGACAGGGCGACAATATTGGCGTCCACTTTGAACAGCTTCATTGCAATGAACACCATCAGCACCGTCATGGGCAAGAGCCCTGAAATCAGCAGCGAGCTGCGCAGGTGCATGACCAACATGATGACGACGATGATCGTAACCAGGACCTCGTCAATCAATGCGGTATTCAACGTGCCGAGAGTCTCGTAGATCAGCCCGCTTCGATCGTAGAACGGTACAACCGTCACCCGGGACACCCGGCCGTCCGGCAACGTCTTCTTGGGAAGCCCCGCGGAGATCTCCTCGATCTTCTTTTTTACGTTTTTAATAGTCGCAAGTGGATTCTCACCGTAACGCACGACGACCACGCCACCAACGACCTCGGCACCGCCCTTATCCAGAGCGCCTCGACGAAGCGCCGGGCCGAGGGAGACACTCGCGACGTCCGATATTCGTATGGGGACGTTGCCAGTCTGTTTGACGACGGAGTTCTCGATGTCAGAGAGACTCTGAATGAATCCCAGACCGCGGATGACGTACTCCGCTTTGTTGATCTCTATGGTGCGCGCCCCGACGTCGACATTCGACATCTTGACGGCATTGAACACGTGGGTAAGCGTAACGTTGTGGGCCCGCATCGCGTCGGGGTTGACGTCAATCTGGTACTCCTGGACAAAACCGCCGACCGATGCCACCTCGGATACGCCGTCGGCAGAGAGCAACGAGTAGCGGACGGTCCAGTCCTGCACGGACCGGAGCTCGTGGAGGTCCCACCCGCCGGTCGCGTTGCCGTTCTCGTCACGGCCCTCGAGCGTATACCAGAAGATCTGGCCGAGCGCCGTTGCATCGGGGCCAAGCGCTGGCTGGGCTCCAACAGGCACTGTGCCCGGAGGCAGTGAATTCAGTTTTTCCAGAACGCGACTTCGCGACCAGTAGAAGTCAACACCATCCTCGAAGATGACGTAGATGGTGGAGAACCCAAAGAAGGAGTAGCTCCTGACTGTCTTCACTCGAGGGATGCCGAGAAGCGCTGTCGTCATGGGGTAGGTGATCTGGTCTTCGATGTCTTGAGGCGACCGGCCTTTCCACTCGGTGAAAACGATCTGTTGGTTCTCGCCGATATCCGGGATGGCATCGACCGGTACCGGGTCACGCGGGAGTCCCCCAAGATCCCAGTCGAACGGTGCGACCATGACCCCCCACGCAACAATGACAACGGCGATCATTCCCACGATGATCTTGTTGTCGATACAGTATCTGATGAGCCGGTCGAGAGGTGATAGATGAGCGGTGTCGACCGTGTGCTTCTGATCCTCCACTATTTACCTCTTCCCTTCACGTACGGCCGTGAGCGTGTCCTTGATCGAGCCACAGCGCAGCATGGACGCACCATAAAAGGAATTCCATACGATGTCTTCTGTTTGAAGCCAATACGCACCGTCACCGTCTCGAGCCATTGGACAGTGAGTCAGGTAGTAGCTCTTCTTGCCGGTGTGGCGGAAGCTGCCGTGCAGTGCGATGGTTGCCTCTGACAGGTAGAAGAAGCCATCACGGGCCAGCGAGATATCCTTTGCGGTTGAGATCCTGTCGGCTTGTTTGGCCATCTTTTTCGACAACTCCATCCAGCGATCGTGTCCGGATCGGGAGAACACCGACATGTCCACGTTTTTGAGCGCGGTGGAAAGTTTTGCGCCGGCTTTTTTGGCTCCGTCAAGGTCGTCCTTTGCCAGCGCCATCTGGATGTCGAAGTACGCTTTGTAGACGGGTACCAGGGCCTCTCTTGCCTTGCTGCTCTCATCGGATCGCTCAGAGGCAGCATCCTCGCGAGTCGCTTGAGGGTCAGTCGGGGGCACGCCGTGCTGCTGTCCGACCGTGACACCGCCGCCCGTCGGTGACATCATGCTGGGTCTCGCCTGGATCTGCAACTCGCTGTCGAGCTTGAAAGAACCGTTCGTTACGACCAGTTCGCCTTCCTCGATGCCTGATTTCACAACATAAAAATCGCCGGCGCGAGGGCCCAACTCGATCTCG
>JBDGZZ010000523.1:0-2494 GCA_039588335.1 Gemmatimonadota bacterium
CGCGTCTGGGTTGGCGACTTCCCAAGTATTCTGGTTCGACCGCCTTCTGATCTCGCAGATCGCGCAGTACTGGTAGTGCCCGCCCTTGTAGTCCATGTTGGCGAACAGTCGCAGATTGCCGAAGAACGTGAGGGTGTTCGAGAAGCCGAACTCCCTCGTGGGGTACGGCGAACCGACGTACCGCTCCTGACAGGTTCCGCCGTAACCGTTGGGATCCTCAGTGTCGGGCCAGGTGCACGACGTCTGGAGGTTCGCATTGTCGGAGCCATCGATGACCGGGTCCCCATTCGCGTCCCGCTCGACATCGTTGGCCCACATCGAACCGAGGGGGTAGCCTTCGCGATGGCGTTGCACGTCCGCGAACGCCCCGAAGATGATCTCATCCCGCGTCCCGCCGAAAGAATCCAGATTGTTCTTGTTGGACCCGAACGAGAACGTCAAGTCCCACGTGAAGTCGCGGCGGAGCACCGGCGTGCTCGTCAGGAGAATTTCCCAGCCCTTGTTCGAGATCTGACCAATGTTCACGAAGTGAGTTCCGTTGAACCCGCTGGATGGCGGGTCCGGGATCGCCATCAACGCGTCTTTGGTCACCTGGTTGTAGTAGGTCAGCTCCAGTCCGACCGTTCCATTGAACAGTGAAGCGTCAAACCCGGCCTCCCACTCACTGCCCGTCTCGGCCTTGAGGTCTGGGTTGCCGTACTCGGATGGCCTCAACGCGTTCGTGGGTTCGTCCTCGAACGTCACGACATCCGAATCCACCGTCCGGTCCGCCGTGAACGGTGGCGGGGCGTTCCCAGCCTGCCCCCAGGCGAACCGAAGCTTCAACTCGTCCGTCACCGGCAGGTTGAACCAGTCCTCATCTGAAATGATGTACGACAGAGAGAACTTGGGATACACGACCAGCGAGAAGTTCGAGCCGAATGCCGAGTTGTCGTCGACCCGGATCGCACCCTGGACGAACAGCCTGTCGCGCCATCCGACCTGTTCCTGCAGGTAGAATCCCAGGGACGTCTGTTCGTTGAACGCTTCGCCCCCGAAGTTGTTCGCTGCCGAGCTCACCAGGTTCACGCTGTTCGCGACGAGCCCGTCACCGCGCGCCGAATATCGGTTGTACTGCCGCGAGTTGAGCTGCACGCCGGCCGAGAAGCGCGAATTGAAGTCGTCCGACAGTCGGTTCCTGACGGAGCCGGAGTAGTCGAACGTCCATGTGTGTGTAAACCGCAGCCAGTGGTCGATCTCGCCCGTCTCTTCCGGCGAGCCCCACTTGCCTGTCGAGTCGATCTGGAAGAACTGGGTTTCTCGCACGTCGTACTTGTCCAGTCCCAAGACAACGCGGTTCTCGAACCACGGGAACGGGTCCCAGTTGGCCGTGAGCCCGATGGTGGTTCGTTCCTCATGTGACTGCCTGTCGAACTCGGTGGCCTCATATGGGCCGAAACCGTGGAAGCCGGTCTCCCACCGATCGTTGTATGCCCGCGCACGACCCCGATAGGCGTTCCGCAGGAGCCCGTTCGACGCGTTGTCACTCAGCGGCAGACGGATATTGTTACGCGTGTAGCCAAAGTTCGCGCCGAAGCTGAGCGTGCCACTGGGCGTGAACTCGAAGTTGGCCCGACCGCCGATACGCTTCGCGAAGTTGTTGTAGAAGACGCCGTCCTCGTTATTCTTGTTGAACGAGAGGTAGTAGTTGAACAGTGCACCACCCCCGCGGGCCGACAACTTGAAGTCGTAGCCCGCGCCGCTGCGAATTCCCGAAGGGTGCCGCTGGAGCGGATTGTCGGTGATGACGAACGTCTCGCCCCAAGCGGCATTGCGCATGATCTCTGACTCGGGAATGCCCGTCACTGGGCCACTCATGCTTTCCCATACCACCGAAGAGGGATCTTCACACCCGGGGTAGTTGCCGCTCGCGTTCGCGATCCGACTAGCGTTGCACTGGTAGAACGTGGTCGGAGTCTCCGTCTGCCAGGAAGATCCGCTGTACTCGAGGCTCGTCGACCACTGCACGCGATCCGTCTGCATGCCCTTCTTAGTGATGATCTGGATCACGCCACCAGCCGCATCGGCCCCGTACAACGTCGCCGCCGCCGGTCCCTTGATGACCTCGATCCGCTCGATGTCGCCCGGGTCGATGAACTCCAAGGGGCTGCGGTTTTGGATGGTGGAATTGCCCGTACCCATCGATGAGACGGGGGTCGCCTCGAACCGAACGCCATCGATGTAGTAGACCGGTACGTACCCCGCGTTCAGCGATCCCGCACCACGGATCCTGACGTTCGAGCCCGTGCCGGCCAGGCCAGAGTTCTTGTACATCGTAAGGCCGGGCGCGCGGGCATTGAGCAGCTCCTGCACGTTGGCAATCGGAGCGACGGGAACCAGATCCTCGACGGAGAGGAACGTGACCGCGTTCCCGATCTCGCGCTTCTCCATACCGCCAGCCGTGCCGGTCACGATTATTGCCTCCATCTCGATCGGCGCTCGAGCCAGCGAGAAG
>JBDGZZ010000524.1:0-2490 GCA_039588335.1 Gemmatimonadota bacterium
GCCGTTGCGGCGTTTGGAGAGTTGTTTACCGCCGGAGATAGGGCGACGGGGGGCGAGATGTAGCCATGAGACGAAGAATTTTTCGAAGGGGAAATCAGAGAGGTCGAATCCGATCTCGGTGAGGACAATGGCGGCGGTGGTTGGACTGATTCCGTCGATCCTGGTGAGGTCGCATCCAGCAAAACGCCACAGCTCGTTGCGCAGTTCGCGCTCGCCCCGATGCTGCATGTCGTATCGTTTTTGCGGATTTGGATGAGCCGGCACGTTGTCGTGTCTGCGTTGTGGCGGCTGGAGTTCGATGAGCACTTCAAGGATACGTTGGTCGAAGAGTTCGACTTCGGCTTGTAGCGCATCGTAGAAACGCAAAGCCGATGCAAGGTTGAAAAGATGCTCGTCACGCCAAGTGCCGGTAAGATGCTCGGCGATCTCCTCTTCGCTCTTTTTGCAGCGTCGGTCACGAAATGCAGCCAGCTTTGACGGGTCACGCTCACCATCAACGATGGCGCGCACGATGAGCATGCCGGTGACGCCGGTGATGTCGGTCACCGCACGGTGGACCTGCACGTTCATCTGGTCCAGAGATTTGTGTATCCATTGAATAGCTCGACTACACTGCTCGATGAGGCTGCAACGCTGTCGGTGAAGCGAGCGTAGGCGGCAGATCGATTCACCAGGACGAAACGAGCCTCGCAACAGACCACAGCTGTGTAACAGCTGCAGCCACTGACAGTCCTGCATATCAGTTTTGCGCCCGGGGACGTTTTTTAGCTGTCGAGCATTTACCAGCACCACTTCGAGACCCCGCGATTCAAGCAACTCATAAATCGGAATCCAATAGACGTAGGTGCTTTCCATCGCAACCGATTCGACTCCTTGCTCGATGAGCCAATCCGCCATTTGATTCAAAGACGGTGTCGTTGTGGAAAACACCCGCACGTTCACTCCACCGTCCGGCAAGGCCGGCCCACATACCCAATGCTCACGACTGCCAATATCGATGCCTGCTACCTTCGGCCTTATCACAGGCAGCGACTGCACAGACCGTTTGTTCGACCTAGTACCGCCTTTGTTCCCTCGCTTGTGCATGACTCACCTCACATGTATTTTGTGAGTGAAGGCTCCGGCCCGAGATGGCGACTGTTAGGATTCTGACCCTGGGGAGTGCTTCTGTTGAAAGCCTCGCCAATGATAGGGAGCCGGCTCGGACCCAAGCTTGCCCTGGAGCATAAGCGCACCAGTGATTACTACGGGGTTTGGCTGCCGGAGCCTTCACCGACAACCCTTGTATCAGCTCAGGTAGTTTCTCGCCTGATAGGACCGGCCTCAGCCGGTGGCCTTGCTTGCCCGGGCAAGATTCTTGCTGAATCGCGTTACGTTGGCGTCGCGTTTATCCAAGAGAAGATCGATGCTTCTCGGCAGTCCACTAGCCGCTCTCAGCCAACTGGAGCCACACAATCGTCGCGCCCCAACCCCCGCGCTCGGGAGGGGCTTCGCGAAAACTCGCAACCCGTGGGTGTCTCGACAAAACACGGCGAACGGCTTCTTTCTGAACGCCCTTTCCTCGCCCGTGGATGAGGCGTACTTCCTGAAAACCGGCCTCGATGGCTGCCTCCAGGTACGACTCGACGACGGAAGGGATGTCCCGAGGGGAGAAGCTATGGAGGTCGAGGCTATCCTCCACCGGCACACGCACCGAGTCGGGAATGAGCTCGTCAGAATCGGAAGTCATAGGATCGTGTGAAAAGACACCTTACAGCGCGCGGCTCCGATGGACTCAACTCGCGACTGGGGCGCCAAACTCAGCCTATTCAGGCGCCCGTTTCTGGCGTCATTGAGGCGGTGTGCCCAACTCAAGCCTCGTCAGACGCCTTTGGCGGAAGTGCGTGGGAATCGAACCCACCGCGCCCACGGCTAAGAGAGCGCCATCGGATTTGAAGTCCGTGGAGGCCACCAGACCCCAGTCACTTCCGTTTCTTCCCCCCGGAGGCCGGGCGTAAGCCATTATATCAGTTTGGCTTATGGGTCCAACTTCGACGGTCGAGGATTATTTGCGCGACGCTCGTTGCCGTGTCTAGAATGGATTAGGTGGGGCGAGGGTCCACACCTTAACTAAATGGAGACTGGGACCACAGATCGCCCTTAAAAGCGATCGAAAATCATCCGAAACTCACCCTTGGTAATTCCCTCCTGAATTATCCCTCGCCCCGCTTTTTCATTCCTTCGATGCAGACTGCCAAACCATTTCGTAGCCTTGACTTACCTCGTTTCGTTGGCTACGATCGAGTTTCTTCTGTGGGGCTGTGGCGCAGCTGGGAGCGCGCGTGAATGGCATTCACGAGGTCACGGGTTCGATCCCGGTCAGCTCCACCAAACGTCGCGGCGGAGCCGCGAGATTTGTCTCGCCGAAGCTGACTTAGCGCAATAGACTCCAGTCAGCGAAGGCGGACTTGCCTCTCGGGGATCGACGATCATCTTGTAGCCGTCCGGCCG
>JBDGZZ010000525.1:0-2486 GCA_039588335.1 Gemmatimonadota bacterium
TCCGTTATCGGCAGTGGCCAGAGATCCCTTCAGCATCTATCCGCTCGTGTCCGTTTCATCTTCGGCTCGCCCTTCCGCCCTTCCGCCCTTCCGCCTTACCGCCTTACCGCCTTACGCGACTCACCATCCCCAACGGCTCGCCTTCACTCACGGGCGGCGTGTCGATAACGTAGTTGACGACGCCGGCGAAAGGCGCTCGTACTTCCTGAATGGGCTCGCCAAAGAAGTCCACCAGCTGTCCTAACAATCCGCCTTCAGCGATAGCATAGCCGTCACGCACGGCCGGCCGGAAGATGCCGGTGACGGAGCTCCGAATCACCTCGTAGTTCTCGAGCCAGACGATTCCCTCGGGCGTCGGTGCCTCGCCCGGAAGCATCTGGAAATGATGCAGCAGATTCCACACGCCGCGCTCTGCCATGTCTACCCATTTGGGATCGTTCGAGCCCATCTGCCCGGTTTCGGTGGTGATCCCCGGTTTGCCCCGGGTGAGCGCAGTGTTCGACGTATAGAGCGACGCGTTGGGATCGCTCGGCCGATCCCGGTCGATCACGATGTGGTCCAGGCCAAACGCAACCACCATGCCCTTCGACAGCGAGTCGATCTCCGCATTACCACTCAGCATCCAATAGACGTACGGCCTCAGTGCCTCGTTGCCGTCGCCGCCGTGCAAGTCGACAACGTAATCGGACTGGTCGATCACCTGGCTCGTGATCTGGTGGGCAATGCGTTCGCTTGAGGTTCCTTCCGGATTGCCAGGAAACACGCGGTTCAGGTTCTTGCCGTCCACCGGGCTGTAGTAGATGGTGCGGCCCAGAAACGAAGGCAAGTTTGCGATGTGAACCATGATCACGGTGCCGGCCAGCTCAGACGGATCGATCTTGTGCCGCACGCGCTGGAGCGCTGTGATGGGTGGATACTCGTACCCATGGGTACCGGCAACTAGGCCGAGCACTGGGCCCGCACGCGTTCCATGCACCACGGTCACCGGAATACGTGTACTTTCGTCGATCCCGGCGGGGACCTCAATGAAACCCGAGACTTTCTCGCCCGCGTTGGCGCTCACCGGGCCGACACTGAAGGCCGACGGATGTTGCGCGTGGGCTATAGGCGCGGCGGCCACAAGAAGCGTCAAAACGAATAGTGGTTGCGCGATCTTGTTCACGGTGGAACTCTCCTGTGCAGTTTGGCTTTATATGGGTTCGCGGTTGCAGTATAACGCTACTTTACCTCTTCCAGGAACGAGTGCATTGCCTGGAACACTCGCCCCGGAATCTCCCCTACGATCCCGTGACCTTCGCCTTCGAAGACGATCTTCTTAGCATGCGGGATCGTGTCGGCAATCTGATGCTGCACATCGAGCGGAAGGACGTTGTCCTTTTCCCCGATCATGACAAGTGTCGGTACGTCAAGGTGCGCGAGACGATCGAGACTCTGTATGAGGTTGCTGGGATGTCCGTACTCCAGCCACGTTTCCTTAGTGACCAGCACGGCATCATCGAGAAAGGCTTGCAGCCACGCCTCGGGCAGGGCTCTCTTGGACATGCTATTGATGAACATCTTCAACGGCCAGCGCCTTCCGATGATCAATGATACTACCGGACGCATGAGTCGCTGGATCGTGGTAACGTGGGAGCCGATTCCGGGGTTCATCAGCACCAGCGCCTTCAATATCTCAGGGTGCGTGAGGGCAAGCTGTACGCCCACTGCCGCACCCATCGACACGCCGACATAGCTGACCTTCCCCAGTCGCAGTTGCCGCACGAACTGATACACGTCATCCGCCAGCTGAACCAGGTTGCATCCATGCTTGATATGGTGTGACCGACCGTGACCGCGCATGTCGATGGCGTAGGCGTGGTAATGCTCGGGGAGACGCGCGACGTAGAGGTCCTGCCACATCTTGGATGAGAGCAGGAAGCCGTGTGCGAAGAGTATGGGCTCGGTGCCCGTGTCACGCTCTTCGTAGTAGAGCTCCACATCGTTGACAGTGATGGTGGGCATACGGTCCCGTCACCTGCCAGACGTATCGCCCCGCGGAGCCAAAAGCGAGGACATCAAGAGCTGATACGGTTGCGGAGCTTCAAGATCCAACGTACACAGCGGTGGCCGATGTCGATGGGCTGGTAGTACATGAGAGGACAGCCACCCACGATGACCGAGATGCCGTTGGCGTGGCACGCATCCACTGCGGCATCGGACACGCTCCCCTGACCGAAGGAGCGGTGGATCCACACCCGAGGAATGCCCAGCTCGACGCATTCCTTTACGACGCCCTCGGCTTCTTTCGGGTGAGTGACGATTACCACTCCCTCCAGCTCGGACGGAACCGATTTGAGGTTGGGATAACAGGCATCGCCCTCAACCTGTTCCGCGTTCGGGTTGGTGGCAAAGGCATCACAGCCGAAGTCTCGCAGTCTTCGATATATGGCATTTGCCGGACGGTTGGATTGACGTGATACGCCCGCCACGGCGATGCGTTTCTGGGC
>JBDGZZ010000526.1:0-2484 GCA_039588335.1 Gemmatimonadota bacterium
CGCTGATCTCTTCGAAGACGTGCCCTCCTCGGACCGAATCTGGGACCGGTACTGGCGTTTCTCCGGAAACGCCATTGCCCAGCTGCCCGGAGGCCGGAAGACCCCAACACCAGGCCTCCCCGTTGGCCACCAGCCCGCAGGCATGCACACCACCTGCGGACACTACACTGAACGACCTACCGCCAAGTACCTCTTCGGGCGCGGTAACAGGAGACGAGATCACCCCGGATCCTATCTGGCCGAACTGATTCTGCCCCCAGCAGTACGCGTCTCCGTCTGCGGTAACCGCACAGCTGAGCGAGCCGCCTGCTGAGATCTGCTGGAACGCGAGGGGGCCTTGCGACACAGCGACCGGAACCGCATGGCTCAGTCCTCCTCCGTTGCCCAGCTGACCGACCGAGTTGTTGCCCCAACAGTAGGAAAAGTCGCCTTCAACGATCCCGCACGAGTGACTTCCGCCAGCGTCTACAGCGCGAAACGTAACGGTATCTATCGGAATGCCATTGCCATTTGGACCCTGCTCGTCCAGACTCAAACAGCCGGCACCGAGCACGACGGCGACCGACAGAATCATCGATCGCACACAATATCTCTTTAGCATTTCCCTGTCACCTTCGCGAGTCGAGTCAAGTCATTGTTAACTACCCGCATACACAACGCAAGTGCCTCTCCTCCAACCAGGATTCTGCGGGTCGCCTTCTGTGACCTCGACCGGCTTCTCCGTAGAACCGCCCTCTGGCGGGTTCACCGGGCCACCCCCGACATTGCTTCGTAGCCCGCGACATGGCGATCTCACCCCCACCAGGGTCAGCTACCGTTTCGAACCGGGTCGGACCGACTCTCCCCAGTTGTCCTCCAGCTCCACGCCCAAGCCCTGAGCCATGCGGTTCACGAAGTTGTAGTAAGCCGTTACCTGACACACATCGAGGATCTCGTCATCCTCGAGCCCCGCCCGTCGCAACGCCCGGACGTCCTCCTCAACCACCGCGGCGGGCGTGAGGGTCAACTTGACGGCGTAGTCGGCAACGACCCGCTCGCGCTCCGAGAGCGGCGCCGTCGTATAGTCAGTCTCGATCGCACGGACTTTCGATTCGTCCCACATGTGTCTACGGAGTCCCGCCCCGTGATGGCGCAGTCAGTAGAAACAATCGTTGGCGCGAGACACAACCACCGCTATCATCTCCCGTTCTCCGCGTGACAGCTTCGAGGGACCGCGCATGAGGTGGGCATAGTACTCGTAATGGTGCTGCAGTGATTCGGGATCGAGCGAATGTATCTTCAGAATGTGGTCCACGCCGTCCCGGGTCTTCAGAGGCCGGTACACCTCGGCAAGACGTCCTGTGGCCTCGTCTTCGTCGATCCAACTGATCCACGCCATCTAGACCCCTAACGATATCGTTCGGCGCGCCCCACGATGCGCGCGTTTCCGAATACAGCCCTGAATCGCCGCTGACCCACGACCGCGAATTCCAGTACATCCGCGTCGCACACGTCCACGGCAATCTCCCTCGGCGGTTCGCCTGCCACCGCGAACACGGCCAGAGTGTCACCTTCGGCAATCACGAATGCGGCCCCTCGTCCCCCTGCCCCACGTTGGCGGCCGAGGTCTGCTACGACCGTTCCGCAAGCACCGGTCACTTGCCAGGACACGCTCCCGGAACCGAGACTCACGCTCCAGGGGTACCCGGTTCCGCCGCCCCGGCCGTCAATCCAGGCGACACCACCTTCCGCTACATCGGCCCGGTAAACTCCCGCCTGACCCGACGCTCGAAACGGCAGCGCATCGGCCAGCACCTCGTACTGCTCTTCAGGGCCGAACTCGAAGAAGCGAAGTGACTTCAGGTGGACCACCTCATAGGTCAGCAACGAATCGTGTGGAAAGTTCCAGTGGCACTGCATGACCGTGTTGCCGTGGTTCGGACAGTCCCACGCACGTCTCTCACCATCCACACCCGGATCGAGGAAAGCATCGGGATGGGGAATACCCCAGGTGTGCCCGAGTTCGTGAGCGATCGTCCCGCGGTATGTGTCCCAGTTGCACCACCAAACCGTGCCGTCAGCGATGCCAGACGTCGGGCAGACACCGTTTACAATACCGCTGACCGACGAGTCTCCGATCACCACCACTCCTCCGAGGTCACCCCTATTCGTGGTGCCCGCTTGTGAAATGGTCTCGATTCCACCGTTCTCAGAGTCTCCTCCAGCCCATCCACCGGCACCTTGTACTAGAAACAGCAGCTTGACATCGGAATTCTCATCCCACGGAAACCCGTACTCTCTGAACTCCTCGATGAGAAGAGGCCACCACGCCTGAAACTCGTCAGCCGCAAGCTCGGCAAACGTGTGTCTGCTCCGTTGAACAATGAGCGGATCGTAGCTGAAGGTTGGTCCGCCAAGAGCCTGCGAGTACCAGGTCCTGACATCTTCGATGGCGCGAACGTTGAGCCTCAGCCGCCTGGCATCGAACTCCAGATCGTTGGGAAC
>JBDGZZ010000527.1:0-2484 GCA_039588335.1 Gemmatimonadota bacterium
AATACGCGGCAATGCGGAACCAGGTTCGCGGGTTTGCCTGGGTCCCGGACCAAATTCCGCGGTTCCGCGCGGTGTGGAAAGCCATGTAACGAGTTCTTCATACGGCATTGCCACGTTAATCGAAAGGGTATGCGGAAGAGCGGGATGTGAACGCGCTTGATGCTGAAAGGCGGTGTCAAGCCAATGCGAGCCGGTCTCCAAAAGCGAGAGGCTGGAGACCTGGTAGGGTCGAGAGCTGGCGCGGTAGCCCACTAGGACCGAGCTTGTCTGTATCCGAGGTTTCCCCCTTCGTGCCCGGCTAGATCGGTCCGTAGCCCCGTTTCCAACTCCCGCCACATCGCACGCAGCATGCCGATTTCCGGCACTACGCGCTCCTGCACACTTCGCAACAAGGGTTATGGGACCTATCAGGCTGGAGCGACTTTCGGCCGTGGCCGCACCCGGTAGTTATCAAATAACCCGAGCGCATCATACAACCACCGCCTACTCCACCGTTTCCAGCCGAAGCCCTGACGCTGTCGACTTTTGGCCAGGTGACGCCGCACCTTCTGCTCGACCCAGTTTCGAATGAACGAGAAACACTGGCTCGCGTGACCAAACGCAAAGTAAGCGACCCAACCGCGCAAAATCGGATTTATCTTCTCGATAACCCGTGTGACCGGTTGTGACCGCAAGTCCCGGAAAACGCCTTTGAGCTGGCGTAACAATGCCGTACGTTTCTTCGTCTGAGGCCGATACAACGGCATCCAACGACCCGAACGGCTACGCACACGCCAAAACTCAAAGCCAAGAAATCCGAAACCCTCGCCTCGCGAAAGGTCCACCCGCCGACTCTTATCCTCGTTCACCTCTACCTCAAGCTTGGCGAACTCCTCACGTAGTCGCCTCTCCACCGCCCCGTGCAGCCAGCGCTGCTTTGGATGGGCGCTCACCAGAACCACAAGATCGTCAGCGAACCTGGCGTATTCCACCATTGTCCACTGCTTGTGCCGCGTGACCTCTTTCGCTCGCTCCAGCATCCTGTCCACCTCGTTGAGATAAACATTGCTGAGCAGCGGTGAAATCACACCGCCCTGGGCAACGCCGCGTTTCCCCGACGCCCTCAGGAGCAACTTCAACAAGTGCATAACCTCATCATCACCGACTCGCCTCGCCACCTTCTCCAACAAAATGTGATGTCTCACAGTATCGAAGTAAGATCGCAAATCGAGATCGATAACGTAGGTCTTGCCCGTCAGAATCGCTTCCGATACGCGTTGGACCGCATCATGCGCTGACTTCTTCGGCCGGTAGCCGAACGACCCCGGTTGAAAATCCGCCTCGAAGATCGGCTCCAGAATGAGCTTGAGCGCACCCTGGACCACCCGGTCGCGAATGGCAGGTATCGAAAGCCGGCGCTTTCCGCCTTCCTTCGGTATGTCCACCTTCCGCAGCCGCAAGGGACGATACGTGCGTTGCACCAGCTCTTCACGGAGCTGGTCGAGAAATTGCTCTGCACCCTCGGCCTCAATCGCCTCAAACGTCACCCCGTCAATCCCCGGGGCTCCATCATTTTCCTTGGCTGACCGATAGGCTTCGAAGAGCGTCTCTCGTTTGCACACATGCACATACAATCCCCAAAAGCGCCAAGACGCTTCAGCCTTCGCCTTGACGTATAGTCTTCGTCTCAGGTCTTGCAGACTAATGGGTGCCTTTATCATCTCACCCCTGCCTCCCATGTTGCCGAAGACATCATGTGCAGTAAGGCCCCTTTGCTCCACAGGCGTTACCCCGCTTCATCACTACTACGAACCTCACCGTCACCGTCTCGCCTTTCAGTTCATTTCCCGGTGTCGCCGGTTATAGAACCTACCTTACTCCAGACATTTCTGACTGGGACGAGGACGGCTTCTCCAGTTGCTCGGTCTGCCCTTGTCACCGTGCTGTCCCTACCACCCCGCCGGAGTGACATGCCGCATCAGTCAGCTTGCGACATCCCATGCTGCCTTCGCCCCCAGACAACGGGCTCGGCCTCCGGAACTTTAATTCTGACGAGGCTACCTATGGGTTCACTTGTGTTACGGCCCGGTGACTTGCTCACCATCCCGAAGATGGCTTTGTCAGTCAGCTTCATCCGCTTCGTTTCCTCCACCAATGTGACTCAAGCTACGGGGCGCTGACTTCTACCCCGGTGGGACTGACTCCCACTGAACAGACCAGCCTTCGCTGGACACACTGCCTGGCGAATTCCTATTATCTCTGCAAATCGCGCTCATTTCATAGACTTGTAAACCCAGGCGGTAGCGGTACGATCGGAGCCCATGCGTGACCTTTTGGCGCTCCTCGTGCATTTCTTGACGACCCTGGCCCGACTGTTGGGACCGGGTGGGACGCGAGCCGTCATTGCGGAGACATTGCTGATCAAACATCAGCTGTTGATCCTGAATCGCTCCCGGCGAAGGGCACCCAATCTGACAGCCGCGGACCGTATCGTAATGGGGTTAT
>JBDGZZ010000528.1:0-2480 GCA_039588335.1 Gemmatimonadota bacterium
CGGTTCATCGAGCACCGCGTAGCGGACCGGCGTGTCGTGCGTCTCATCCAGAAGTGGCTGAACGCCGGTGTGCTGGAGGACGGGAAGCGGACACGGAGTGAGGAAGGGACGCCGAAAGGGGGTGGGAGCACTCCCCGAACGCAAAAGATAACCTGGCGGCTTGCCACCAGCGCCGGGTGAAGACGTTCGTGGAGAGCTATCGCCCACTACCGGAATCGAGTGCCTGAGGTTGATGCTTTTCGGCCCAACTAGCACTTCCTTCACGACCAGGCGCATTACTCTCTGACGCTCCGTGACGCCGAGTGTGTCTGCTGAGGAGTGTAATCGAGCGAGGAATCCTTGAACATCCTCGGCGAGCCGCGCGAACTTCTCCTGCTCTATTGCTGCTGACTCCACACGGTGCAACTCGGCGGCGAGCGTCTGCTCTCGTTTTCTGAGTTCCGGCATTCGTTGACGTAGCTCGCTCAGGTCAAGAAGCCCTTCTTGGTAAGCATCCAAAAGCTTTGCGATTCCCTTCCGGGCGCGGGTGATTTCACGGTTAAGCGTCGCCTTTCTTCGCCTCGTCGGAGCCGAGTCTTGGATTTGCTTGATTCGCCGCTCAAGCTCTAGGGTGATCAACTGTGGATTTTCCAGTAGCTGAACCACTTGCTTCCAGACAACGTCGTCAAGGTAATCCTGCCGAATCGGTCGATTCTGACAAACGCGACCATTCTCAAACCGATAATCATCCGATCCAATGCAACGGTAGTAATAGATCTTACGCTTCGATGTTCGCGTAGAACAACGGGAAAAAGCGTAACCGCATTCGTTGCAAACGAGCATCCCTTGCAACAGAGTAGGCTCGAGCGTACGACGAGGAGAATATCGTTTGTTCTGTTCCAAGCGCTCCTGCGCAAGAGCGAACATGTCTTCGTCGATGATCGCGGGAACCGGTATCTCGATCCACTCGTCGTGCGGCTGTTCTTGATTCGCACTGCAGCGAGGAGAAAACCCTCCGCGTTGACGTAACGGGCGAGTCACTTTCTTTCTTTCCCGAGACCGCGTCTTGCCATAGCAGGCCTTGCCGATGTAGGCAGGGTTACGCAACATGGCCCAAACTGTAGAGCGCTCCCAACGTGACGTTCGACGACGTGTGGGAATCCCTTGCTCGTTGAGCCATCGTGCGATCCCATTGATACTCAATGCCTCTCGGGTGTACAGTTCGTAGACGGTTCTCACCGTTTCTGCTTCATTTTCAATCACTTGGTAGTAGGCTGCCGAGCTTTCCGTCTTCTTCACGTAACGGTAACCGTAAGGCGCTCCGGAAAGCACGTTGACCGAGCCCCCCTGAGCTCGATGGCGTTTTCCCCGTCGGCTCCGCTCAGCAATCTGCGCCCTCTCATACTCAGCGATCATGCCTTGGAACTGCAAAACCAGTTGGTCTTCCGGGCTACGCGTCTGCGGCGATCGTAAAAAGATTACCTCCACTCCATGACGTGAGAATTCTTCCGTCAACAGAATCTGGTAGGCGTACTTGCGGCTTAGTCGATCCGGCGAGTAGACCAGCATTGCTTCCAACTGACCCTCGGCGGCGAGATCTCTCATCTGCTCAAGGCCAGGTCGCACTAGAGTCGAGCCGCTGTAACCTTCGTCTTCGAAGACCCAGGGCTCAGGAACGGTGAAGCCTTCTTGGCGCGCGTACTCCTTCAGAGCCGCAGTTTGACTGGCAATCGTGTGTTGTTCCTTCTGCCGGTCTGAGGATACCCGCGCGTAAATCGCCGCTGTCTTCATGGTGCCACCAACCATCATTGCCTATTTCGCATTTGGATAATTCCCATAGTTGATTGGGAACGAGTACTTCATAAGCCTGTGATAGTTTCTGAGACGACAACCGGTCAAAACCGTACTCCGTCGAGATCGTCCTCTCGTCTCTAGCTGCGACCACGACGTTTGCTCCTGCGGAGAAACGTCTCCAACGCCTGCGAAACAACCTCGCTGAGCGTTCTCCCACTCAAGCTGGCGAACTCTCGCAGTTCGTGAACCAGCCCCTTGGGCAATTTCACCGTGAACACCATCTTCGCTTCGGGAACCGGTAGCGGACGTCGATGGGCCTGTGCCTCGCGAAGATACCGATAGGCCTGTCGTTTCGAAAGGCCATATCGTTCGGCCAGGATCTTGGCCGCCTGTGCGGTCGAGCGATGTTCGCGCACCAGTTCCACGGCGGTGTTCAAACGGCGCACACGTTCGGAATTCGGGGAGCGTGCCATTTGTCATATATGTACTACTATATATGACACATGTCAAGAACAATCCTAC
Source organism: Gemmatimonadota bacterium (assembly GCA_039588335.1). GTDB lineage: Bacteria > Gemmatimonadota > Gemmatimonadetes > Gemmatimonadales > GWC2-71-9. The sequence continues at coordinate 2,296 of JBDGZZ010000528.1, forward strand.
CTCCTGTAGCGGATCCTTTCGTACGGAAACTCCCTGTCGAACTCGAAGTTACCTATTGCGTTCGGGGAGTAATCTCACCCCTGCTGGCGAACGTCTACCTCCACTACGTGTTCGACCTCTGGGTCCGCGATTGGCGCCGGCATGCAAAGGGCGATGTGATCGTCGTTCGCTATGCCGACGACTTT
>JBDGZZ010000529.1:0-2479 GCA_039588335.1 Gemmatimonadota bacterium
GGTGCTCGGAGGCAGCGTGTTCGGCGACCAGTGCTCGCCGATCTCGGACACGACGATCCTGTCCTCGCTCGCGACGGGCTCGGACTTGATGGACCACGTGTACACCCAGATCCCCCTGGCGCTGACGGCGGCCGGCCTCGCGGCCGTGGTCTACACCCTGATTGCGGCGTTCGTGGTGTGAGCCCGGGCCTGGCCCGCAGAGGGTTGGTGACGTCGTGGCCCTGGTGGAGCAGGGCATCGCCGCGGCCAGCCGAGGGTCATCAAGTCGCCCAAAGAGCTGAGCATGGAGAGGATGAGTGGTCTGATCGCCGAGGGTGAGCGGAAGGCGGGCACGACCATGACGGTTTCCCCGGACACTCTGGAACCGTTTGCCTTCCACGCCACCTTCGTGGGGTCGCTATCCTCATCGGGTGGTACTTGCTGAGCTGCCGGAGCGTGGTTTGAGCGAGGCATAACCGAGTACGGCATGCAAACGGGAGTAACGGCCCTCGGTTTGCTGTTGCTGAGAGTGGCCGATAGCCGGAGGCGGATTCGTCTCCGACTCCCCGGACCCGATTGTAGCCCGGCCGTTGCCCCACACTCGAATCCCTGTCTATATTGGTAGGCTTTATGTTTGACACCCTTTCGGATCGCCTAACCGGGGTCCTGCAGAAACTGACCGACCGGGGAGTCCTCACGGAGGACGCGGTCAAGGAAGGTCTGCGGGAGATCCGCCGGGTGCTGTTGGAAGCGGACGTGAGTTACGATCTGACCCGCACGTTCATGGAGCGGGTTCGTGAGAAGGCGGTCGGGCTGCACAAGGTCAAGGCCGTCAGCCCGGGACAGCAGCTAGTCAAGATCGTGCATGACGAGCTGGTGGCGTTACTGGGAGAGACGCAATCGGGGCTCAACTTCGCCTCGGTTCCACCGACGGTGATGTTGCTCGTCGGTCTCCAGGGGTCCGGCAAGACGACCACCGCGGCCAAGCTGGCGGCGCGGCTCAAACAGGAGCAGAAAGCGCCGTTGTTGGTAGCGGCCGATGTATACCGACCGGCGGCGGAAGAGCAGCTCAGGCAGTTGGGGCAGAAGGTGGGAGTCCCCGTGTTCGGTCGGACGTCTGCCGATGAAGTGGATGAAGACGTCGTTCGCCTGGTTCGAGCCGGAATAGAAGCAGCGGACAAGGAACGCTGCCGGACAGTACTGGTCGATACCGCAGGTCGTCTGCAGATCGACGAAGAGATGATGGCAGAGCTCGAGCGTCTCAAGCGGGCGGTTGAGCCACATGAAGTCCTGTTGGTGGCCGACGGGATGACCGGGCAGGATGCGGTGCGGATCGCCGGGGGGTTCCACGAGGCACTTGGAATCACCGGTGTGATCCTGACCAAGCTGGATGGTGACGCGCGCGGCGGGGCGGCGCTGTCGATCTACGGTGTGACGGGAGCACCGATCAAATTCGTGGGGTTGGGCGAGGGGATCCGGGCGCTCGATGCGTTCGACCCGGCGCGTATGGCCGGACGAATACTGCAGCGTGGCGACATCGTGGGATTGGTGGAACGCGCTGAGGTGGCAGTAAAGGCCGACGAAGCCGAGCGGATGGCGCAGAAGGTCACCTCGAAGAAGGGCATGGACTTGGAGGACTTCCTGGTGGCCATGCGGCAGATCCAGCGGATGGGGCCGATCGAGTCGTTACTGGGAATGCTGCCCGGAGTGAACACCAAGGCGATCAAGGATGCCAAGGTGGATCCGCGGGGCATGAAACACATCGAGGCGATAGTACTCTCGATGACACCAGGAGAGCGGCGCCGGCCGGATATGTTGAACGGTTCACGGAGAGCGCGAATTGCACGCGGATCGGGGCGTACCGTTCAGGAAGTCAATCGGTTGATTAAGCAGTTCGGGCAGATGAAGAAGATGATGAAACAAATGGGCAAGTTCGGAATGGGCTTGCAATAGGATCGAAGGCAGGGTTATGGCAACACGCATTCGTTTACGCAGGGTGGGCCGCAAGAAGCAGCCCGTGTACCGCATCGTCGTGACGGAAAAGCAGAAGGCGCGCGACGGGCGGTTCGTGGAGACGCTGGGGCATTACAACCCGCGCTCCGAGCCGGCGACCATTCAGGTGGATGTAGAAAAGGCACGCGCCTGGCTGGAAAAGGGAGCAACACCGTCGGAGACGGTGCGTTCCCTACTGAAGAGGGCCGGCGTGTTCGAAACAGCTACCGGGTCCTGAGTGGCCAGTGGAAGCCGCCTACCTGGCAGTGGCGCGCTTCCGCAAACCCCACGGGCTCAAGGGTGAGGCACATTGTTGGGTGCTTACCGACGAGCCGGAGCGGGTCTTCGTCGTGGGGCAGTCGCTCACGCCCGTGAACGAGAATGGAAACAAGATTGGTGAGCCGCTGGTAATAGAGCAGGAGCGGCGTTATCACAGGAATTGGCTGGTGAAGTTTCAGGGCATTACCGATCGCAGTACGCTCGAGCAATGGGATCAGGTGTTGCTGGG
>JBDGZZ010000530.1:0-2479 GCA_039588335.1 Gemmatimonadota bacterium
GACGTCATTGCCTTCACGCGGATCGGTTACTTGCTTCGACGGGCCAAAACCTCCGACGCGAGCATGTCACCACCCATGCCGGGAGAGGCCGGGAAGCCTGGCGGCGGGTCGAAGGACATGGTCGTGCGAACCGTGTACAAATCCCCGGCATCAAAAGCGATCACCATCTTGAGAGTCGGCTGCATGAGCATTCCACCCGAGGGCATACTAGGCATACCTTCTCCAGGTTCGCCGCCGAAGGCGTCTCCACCGGGAAGACCATCCCCATGGTCGGAGTTCTCTCCTGCTTCCGGGTCGGGCATCATACCGCCTTCACCCTCGAGGTCGGGTGAGTGCGTGAACGTGAGCGTTTGCGCGTCCTCATCCCAGGTGCCCTTCCAGAGTAACGGTCGCGGATTGACGCTGCTGTACTGATGCAGGTAGTACTCACGAGCGAGAGAATCGTACCCCAGCACGAAATGCGCCACTTCCGGATCGCCCTCGGTTTCGGTTCGCCCAACCAGGAAGCGGTCACTCCCGGCCGGTTCGTAGGTCACACGACCCTTCGCCGTGAGCTTCGGACCTTGTTCTCCCATGAGATAGAAGGACCGATCGATCTCCCACGTTCCAGCGAGCAGACTCAACTTCTTATGCCCCTCCTTGATCGGGAACATCCGACGCGCCTCCGCGTTCAGTTCCGCGATCGACTCCGGCATGGGCGGGAGTCCGGGGCCAGCCCCGTGTGATGGCTTGGCCGCGAGTTCAATGGGCTTGCCGGCTGCGAGATCATGCAGTGCTTTCTCGACATCCGCGCCGTACTCATGGGCCGCGCCCATACCGTGACGCAGCACGGTTCCGTCCGGACCGATCAACGTCGAGGTCGGGAATCCGTTGATTCTGTGAGCACGAGAGAGCGCATCTGCGTCATGCAGCGTGGGAAACGTGTATTCCTTCGTCTTCCACCACGATGCCAGCCTGTCGTTGTCATCGAGCACATTCATGGCCAGGATCACGACCTTCGGGTTGTTGGCGTACTTCTCTTGCATGGCCTGTACGTGTGGCAGGCTGGCCACGCACGGTTTGCACCACATGCCCCACCAGTCCAGCAGCACGAGCTTCCCGCGGTAGTCACTGAGCGTGTGCGACTTGCCGTCTTGATCGAGCAACGTGAAGTCAGGTGCTTGAGCACCGATCTTGAAAGATGACTCGGCCTTGCTCGCGTCACCACTCGTCGCGTCTTGCGACGCCTGCGCGACTTGATTTGGCAGGAGCCCCGCCGAGGCGATGGTCAGCCACAATGCCGTCTTGGAATGCATGGTTCGGGTCCTTTCTGTTCCATGGCGCGAGACTGCTCAACGGCGGCGCCTTGTACTGCGTGACGTGTGCCCCCGTGCATGAAGGGGTCAGCGCCCCTGCGCTTGCTTGATGATCGGGACGATTGCGGAAGCGGGAACGACCACCGGTAGCCCCACGCCCGCGGGGCCTCCCATCAGGATGTCCTCCGGATCGAATCCACGCTCACGATTCTGCGTGTTGACCGTGACTCCGAGCAGTTGGCCCGCGGTGTCGAAGACCGCAGACCCGACCGCCGAACCCACCTCGTAGGACAGGCGGGGACGCTCGATTACGGCGCGAACCCGCTGGATCTCGACCGACGCGCCGCGTCGGCCGTGGATTCCAAGTCGGCCAAGGATGATGACCTGGTCGAGCACAGATGCTTGAGCCGCTGCCCGATTGAGCGCGACCGGAGAGAACGAGCCAGGCTCTACGTCATCCTGATTGACGGGGCGAATCAGTGACACATCAAGGTCCGCATCCTGTAGGACGATCTCGGCGTGAAGTCGCGTCCCATCTTCGCGCTCGAACCAGATCTGCTCGACTCGGGCGGAGATCTCCAGGACCAATCCCGGCTGCGGCTCGACCGTCAACGACTCGTCGCCGAACGGATTGAGCGCCGTCTTCGAGATAACCGTGAGCCCCGAGTCATCGACGACCGTCCCGGTCAGCTCCACGTCCTGCTCCTGGGTTCCGCCCATCATGCCGAGGTCGAGGTTCATCAGGGCTCCAACCGCCACAACGGATGACTTGTGTGTCTCGAAGACGCGTCGTGCAGAGTCCGTGAGGTCCGTACCCGAGCCCTCCGCAGAGGCCGCGGGAGCTGGCTGAACGGCAAGGGCCAGAAGTAGCGAGGCAAAGAGAATGAGGCGTTGCATGGTGTTCTCCGGATGCATGTGTGTATCGTTGAAGTCCGTGGACAAGGCGAGCGTGCAGGTCCGCGCTAGGGCACTTCCCAAGCCGGTTCGAGACCAAGGAAGAGCGTTTCTGAGCCGCGGAGAACCAGCAGAATGATCTGCTCCCGCCGTTCTGACACGGCGGTAGCAAGGGCTTGGTCAAGCCGACCGACGTCGTGAATACGTTCGCCATCGATAGCCAGGACAATGTCATTGCGACGAACGCCGCCCAGTGACGCCCAGCCCCCGGAAGGCGCATCCTCGACGAG
>JBDGZZ010000531.1:0-2468 GCA_039588335.1 Gemmatimonadota bacterium
ACCCCGGATCCGGCTGGTTGAAGCCGACAGTGTCTGGGACTTCCGGAATTACGCAGTCGTGACCAAGGCTCGTTCAATCGAGCGAACTACTTTCAGCTCGTTGGACCCCGGGGAACGCGAGCAGATTGGCGGTCCATTGGACTGGGTCGCATACAAGTCTCGCTACTTCGTCTTTGCAATCCTCACGGTGGATGAAGCGTTTCCCCGAATTGGGGCGGCGATAGTCACGGGTGGGCGGCGCATTGACAAGTATGCGAAGGAGGCGGACCTCCAGATATCGTTACCGGCGCCGGGCGGGCAGTTCTCCTATTCGGTCTATTTGGGTCCTCAAGAGGTTGGCCTCTTGTCGCAGGTTGGCCATGAACTCGAGGACTTGAACCCCTACGGGTGGTTTCTCAAGCCCATCATTCAGCCGATCGCTACCATAGTCGCACGCATTCTCGTGTGGATGCATGTGACTTTGAACCTAGAGTATGGCTGGGTGTTGATACTGTTCGGTGTGGCAGTGCGCATAATCATGTGGCCGCTCAACCAGAAGGCCATGCACTCCAGCATGGCGATGCAGGCGATCCAGCCGGAAATCAAAGCGGCCCAGGAGCGGTACAAAGGAGATCCGCAGCGGCTGCAGCAGGAGACCATGAAGTTGTACCGCGAACATGGTGTGAACCCGTTGGGCGGCTGCCTGCCGATGCTCCTGCCGATGCCTGTGCTATTCGCTCTCTTCTTTGTGTTCCGTGAAACCATCGAGTTCCGCGGAGTGCCGTTCCTCTGGCTTCCGGATCTGTCCCGGGCTGATCCGCTCTACATCATCCCCGTGCTCATGGGCCTATCGATGTTCGTGGTCTCCAAACTCGGACAGCGAGGTATTCCGCCCAACCCACAGTCCAAGATGATGGTTTACTTCATGCCAGTGATGTTGACCGTCCTGTTCTTCAAGTTCGCGGCAGGACTGAATCTCTACTATGCCGTGAGCAACATCGCGAGCATACCGCAACAGTGGTTGATTTCTGAGAAGCGTCTGAAACGAGTCGGGAAGAAGCCTGCATAGCCGCTAGGTTAGGTCTACGGCCCACAGGCTCGTCCCTAAATCTCCCTACTATCCGCCGGTCGCACCGGTCGTCTAGTTTTCCTCCCATGTTGACAGATGTAATCGCTGCCCTTGCCAGTCCGCCGGGCAGATCAGCGATCGCTCTTATCAGGGTGTCGGGTACAGGTGCCCACGACGTGGCCGCTTCGGTATTGGCCTCCTTCACTGTCGATCCGCCACGTGCAGCGAGGCTTTCCAGTGCAGTGCACCCCGGCACGGGAGAGGTGCTCGACGGGGTCTTGTACTTGTCCTACCGGGGCCCCGCCTCTTACACGGGCGAGGACATGGTAGAGGTATCCACCCACGGGGGACTCCTCGTTCCCGCGGAAGTGTTGAGCGCCATGCTGGCCGCCGGAGCTAGGCAGGCGGCTCCCGGTGAGTTCACACGGCGCGCACTAGCCAATGGAAAGATTGATCTACTCCAGGCGGAGGCAATCGGTGACCTGGCGGCGGCAACGGCCCCAGCGCAGCGTAGGGCGGCGATTGGACAGCTAGACCGGGGGCTTTCCCGCCGCATCGACACGCTGCGAGCGGAAGTGTTGGAGTTGGAGGCGCTGTGCTGTTATGAAATCGACTTTCCGGAAGAGGATAGTGGGCCCGTCCCTCCTGAACGCATCGGGGCAGCCATCGCCGAAGTGCACCAATCGTTGTCCTCTCTGTTAGCAACGGCAGCCGAGGGCGAACGCTTGCAGGAAGGGGCAATCTGTGTGATCGCCGGCCGGCCCAACGCGGGTAAGTCCTCACTGTTCAACGCGTTGCTGGGACATGAGCGGGCCATTGTGACCGAGATCCCCGGAACGACGCGAGATGCCATAGAGGCCCATGCTACATGCGAGGGATTCCCGTTCCGCCTCGTCGATACCGCAGGCCTGAGGAAGAGCTCCGACAGAGTCGAGCGAATGGGTGTCGAAGTGAGTCACCGGTATCTCGCGCGGGCAGATGTGATTGTCCTCTGTGTTGACGCGGCGTTAGAGATGTCAAACGAGGAGGAGCGGTTCGTGTCCGCAGCAGAGGCGCCAGTCATTCTGGTGACTACAAAATCAGACTTGCTCGAGGACGAGAGACAACCCCTTGGCATCCCGGTTTCTGTGCTAGACGGTACTGGGCTAGGTCAGCTCCGTCAGCGGCTCGCCGAGGTCGCGTTTTCGGCGCTGGGATCGCGGGCCGACGTCGAGCCGCTGATAACGCGGGAACGTCAGCGACTGGCCCTGGAGGAAGCGCGCGGTGAAATAGATGCGTTCAGGAAAGCCAGGATGGCCGGGTTGGACGGAGTGGTCGCCGCAACCCATCTGCGATCGGCGGTGACGGCGTTGGATGACGTTATCGGACTGGTTAGTACGGAAGACGTGCTGGATCGGGTCTTCGCAACTTTTTGTGTCGG
>JBDGZZ010000532.1:0-2461 GCA_039588335.1 Gemmatimonadota bacterium
CATTGGCGAGATGGCGCCGGAGGGGGTGTGGGTGGCGGTGGATAACACGTTTGCCTCGCCTTACTTGCAGCAGCCGTTGGCGCTGGGCGCGGATATGGTGGTGCACAGCACGACGAAGTATCTGGGCGGACATGCGGACGTGGTGGGCGGCGCGGTGATCCTGAATGATGAGAGGGCTTACGAGCAGTTGAAATTCTTGCAAAACGCGGTGGGGGCGGTGCCGGGGCCGCAGGATTGCTGGCTGGTGCTGCGCGGGGTGAAGACGCTGCACTTGCGGATGGAGCGGCACTCGTCGAACGCGATGGAGATCGCGAGGTTCCTGGTGGACCATCCGGCGGTGGCGGAGGTGTTTTACCCTGGGTTGGAGAGCCACCCGCAGCACAAGCTGGCTGCGCGGCAAATGCGGGATTTTGGGGGGATGTTGTCGGTGACGCTGGTGGGGGGCGAGGAGGCGGCACGGGCGTTTGCGAGCCGGACGCGGCTGTTTGCGCTGGCGGAGTCGTTGGGCGGGGTGGAGTCGCTGATCGAGCACCCGTACAGTATGACGCACGCCTCGACTGCTGACGGGGCGCTGGCTGTGGACCAGGCGCTGGTGCGGCTGTCGGTGGGGGTTGAGCACGTGGAGGATTTGATGGCGGATCTGGGGCAGGCGTTGGCGAGGCTGGATTGAGACCACTGTCCGAAGAGGGTGTCGGATAATAAGAGTGCCGAGACCATGGCTCGGTTAGCCACCGGACATCTATGAAAACGTCCGTCAAGTGATAAGTGGAATCAAGGTACAACAATAACCAGTATATGGGCGTGACGTGACGCCGTGGGGCCTCAAAGGGCCAAAGTTCAGACATCTATCCGTGCGCACCAGGCGGCACATAATAACAGTCGGAGCCGAGCAAGCCATTCACCTTGACGGTCTCAATGCGGACCAGTCGGGAGGGCGGCTTTGCTCAGTCATCCCGTTGGCGTTCCTGAAACGGTTGGTTACGCACAAGCATATAGTAGACAATCGTCAACATCTTGCGGGCCAGCGCCACACGAGCAGTCTTCTTGCCTGAACGCAGCATGGTGCGGTTATAGAAGTCGGCCAGCCTGGGGCTAGAAGTAGGCCCCTTCTGGGCGGCCAGGACCATGACCCAGCGTAGCCAGGGCGAACCCTCTTTGGTGATGCGACCATGCCGGATATGAGCGTCACTGCTACGCGTCGAAGGCACCAAACCCGCAAAGCTGCATAATTGCTTGGGACCGGGGAAACGCGTCACGTCGCCAATTTCGGCCACGATCACCGTGGCGGTATAGATTCCAACGCCCGGCATCGTGGTCAGCAGCGCGATACGGGGATCGGTCTTGGCCCGCTCGCGGATGACTTTGTCAATCGGCTTGAGCCGCTCGGCCAGTGCGTCAATCATTGCCAGGTAGTTGTCCAGCAAGAGCTGATGGGTCTCAGACAATTGATCTCGGATCTCTTCAAGAAAGGCGCGCCCACCCTTGCCAAACAGGTCACTGTAGGGCGAATGCAGATTGTATTTGGCCAGAATGTGGTGAATACGGTTCTTGTGGCGTGTGCGTTCCTTGACCAGTCTGGCCCGATGGCGCACCAGGTCGCGCAACTCACGGATCTCAGACGGGGGCGCATACGAAGTCGGCACCAGCTTTGCCCTTGCCAGATGAGCCAGGATGCTGGTGTCTATTCTATCATTCTTGATCTTGGCGGCTGCAATCGCCTTCACCCGTTTGGGATGCGCCAGGACCACCTCTTCAACGCCCTCGGCCAACACGTCGTACATATAGCTCCAGTTCCCCGTCGCTTCGAGCACCGCAAATGTGTTCTCTGGCAGTTGGGCGACGTAGTCACTCATCGCATCGTTGGGCAACCGACGCTCATCGCTGATCTCGCCTTCTTTATCCATCAGCACCACATATGTGCGTCGTCGATGGAGGTCTACACCCAGATAGTGCTGGTACATGGGAACGTCCTTTCTGCTTATGCCTCGCTGCCTGCAGTGTAGCAGCTTCCGCCGCTACTCAGGACGTTTTCATGCTATCACCTTTGCAAGGAATATTGGGTCTCCAGCCTTCCGTGACCAAATCAGCAGGGGCTATGGCCTATTCAGGCAGGTCGATGGTGATCTCGCCGGTGGCCACCCCCTCAACGATCCCTCGTAGTTGCTCTTGTATGTCTTCCGGGATCTCGTATCCCTCGTTGAACTCGATCACCTGACCACCATTCGCGAGGGTGATGGCGTAGGACTCGCCGCCGCCGGGGGTGCCTGCCTGGATGTCAGCGATGATCTCGCGCAGGATGACCTCCCAGTGGTAGACCTGAGAGGCAACCACGATTTCCGGCGCAAGTTCCGTCTGGTTGACCTGCGTGCCGAACCACAGAACACCATTCTCCTCGGCCACGCCAATCGCGCCGACGACCATTTGTGAACTCCCTGTCAGGATGTCCGCGCCAGCCGCGATG
>JBDGZZ010000533.1:0-2457 GCA_039588335.1 Gemmatimonadota bacterium
TGGGGTTATCGCTGAACCAGTAGGGGTCACCGACACAGTTGCCCGGCAGATCGACTTCAAGCGGACAGTCACAGAGGCAGTTGGTGTTACCGATATTGTGGTGACCGCTGGGGCCGGAGCCCCAGACCAATTCCCCGGCTCGGGGGCAAAGACCGACTCTTGGGGAACAGAGGTCGAAGGCGAACTGGTGTTGACCGGAGCCAAGACAGACCATGGGCCAGCAACTACCGTGAGGCGAGACAAGGGTGCCTCGTCCGTCAAGATAGGATGACGTAATGCCAGCACAAGCAGCGAGGGCGAACCTCATCGCATACGGCCAATTCGATCGGGCTCCATCATCAAGGCTCACGCTTTGCGACGGGGCCGATGTTCCGATCCCGCTCCAATCGGCCACGAAGGTCGAGCTGCGGATTGGGTATGCCCGCTACTCCCATTACTACTCCGGTCGTGACCCGATCACCACCGATAGCCCAACCACCATCGATCCCGACCAAGTGACGAATCCCGGCGTGGTCCACTGGACACCTCGGGTCGGGGAGACCGACATCCCTGGCAACTTCCATGTCTCGGCCAAGATCTTTTGGAACGACGGGACCGATCAGACCGTACCGAATATGTCCTACATCCCGATGACGGTGCTCACCCAGATCGGAGGGTCCGGATCATGACGACCGTGGGCGACCTGATCAATCGACTCTATCGAACCTGGCTCTACCCACCGAACCGACAGCCGGCGACTTCGGTGTTGGCCTCCTCGATGACTACAGCAGACCCCGACACCCTGGCGTTGACCGCCTTCGTTGTGCCCGAAGACGAGCAGTTGATGCGGGTCGGGTCGATCATGGAAGTTGGTTCGGAGTTGATGAGGGTTGAGTCCTGGGACACGGCCACCCTTACGGGCACTGTCTCTCGAGGAAAATACGGGACGACTCCAACCGTCCACGCCTCCGGAGCCGACATGATCTTGGGGCCTCCCTACCCCCGACAGACTGTGTTCGAGATGGTTGGCGACCAGATCCAGTCTCTCTATCCACGGCTCTACACCGTCGATGTTGCGCTGTTGACCGAAACTGCCGTCGGGGTAGCTGCAATCGAGGACAACCTTGCGACCGAAGTGATCGAACTTTGGCTGGACAATCAGACCCACATGCCCGACTTCAACGGTCGGATCGTGGAGTACCACCCATCTGTTGCCGGTCGTGCGCTGCTCATGAATCGGTCGGCGGGTTCGGTGTGGATGCGTTATCGCCGGAGGATGGCTCGACCGACCACCGAGGCCGACGAACTGAAGGCCGACTGCGGTGTTGAGGATATGTGGGCCATCATCATCATGGCCGGAGTTGCCGCCGACCTCTTTGCGGGAGCCGACTTGTCTGAGTCTCACGTCGAATGGGTCCAGTCCGTGCTCCAGGCCGAGACCATCTCGGTGGGCACTCGGGCCGGACTCAGCGGAGCATTGCTCCAGTATCGAGACTTGAAGCTCCGGGAGGCACAGAAGGAGATGCGGGGCGAAGACGCCAACAAGATCAGAGTCCACCGACGCAGCCCATATCAGGTGAGATGATGGCGTTCCCGTTTGCGCAGGGATATGGGGCTCGAATTGATGACGAGTGGTTTCGAGTGGCGCCGTCAAGAGAACAGCCGCTCCGCTATTACACCCGGGACTCACTGGCCGAACGACAAGACGACACCGGCTCGACCGCCGAGAACGTTCTGGATGTTGGCCACGCCTGGGCTCGGACTCAATGGGACGGCGGGGAAGGGCTCGATTGGGATCCCCGGCAGTTCACCTACCTCCAGAGCCAGGCCGCTCTCGACAAGATCCGGTTCTGGGATTCGTGCAACGTTGACATCTCCCGGTCGGAGTCGGGCGAAGTGTATTCGCTGGAGCTGTCCCACATCTTCAAGCAGTGGGTCGAGGCTGACGCCAACAGCAAGGTGCTCGACTCGAACGGCGGGCGGGTGTGGCGTGTCACCGACACCGGAACGGTGACCACCTTCGAGGCGTTCGACAACTGGGGTGACGTAGCCCCCGTGATCACCGAAGGTGAAGGAGATCAGGCAGCACCATCCGACATTGCTGTAGCTGCCAATGGCGAGATGATGGCTGTTCTGGTTGACGGCAAGATCTACTCGTACAACGGGACTGACGTTGACGCCTTAACGGCGGGGGATCTCGAAGTACCTGATCGAGTGTTCTACGCCAAGGGCCGATTCCTCACCACCGGACCCCTCTCTGGTCACACCCCGGCGTCGGAGGAGGCTTCCCATACGTTGACGGAGCGAATGGCCGAGCATCAGTGGGTCGGTGGCGACGGCGCCCAGAACGCTCTACTGGTGGACTCTGCCAGAGGAGCGTTCTTCTCCGTGGTTGATGGCGGTTCAGCCATCGTGGCTGCCTGCGAAGACGGCACCCTGCGCACCTACACCTCGGACGAGAACGGAATACTGGTCATC
>JBDGZZ010000534.1:0-2453 GCA_039588335.1 Gemmatimonadota bacterium
ATTTCGCCAATTTGGAGTCAAAGTAGCCGTTTTCGAGTGGGTATGAACTCAGTGTCTCCATCCGGCCGGGCACAACCACTTTGCCCCGTGGGCCTGCCTCGCGATTCTCACTTCCTTCCAATAACCACGAGCTTCTTGGCGAAGGTCTCACCGAGGGCGCGCAGGCGGTGGAAATACACACCGCTTGCCACTTCGCGACCGGTTGCGTCGGTGCCGTCCCAGAAGGCCTCGTTCAGGCCTTCCTGAGCAATACCGTGGAACACCGACTTCACCAGACGACCGTTGACATCGAAGACGTCGACGTTGGCCTTGCCCTCACGCGCCATGGTGAACTGGAGGCGTCCAGTCGCACCGGTCAGGAGCGGGTTTGGGGAAAGGTTGGCCAGCGTGGTCCTGAAAGCCGGGGGCTGACGCTTGTCGTCTCCGATCCCGATACCGGCGGTCGGATCGGCGCACAGCTGCCCGGTATCGTAGCCGAACCATGACAAGACCTCGGCCATACGTTCGGTCACCGAGGCAACAGTCCCCGTGCTGTAGTCGCACGGACCCGAGGCGTCACGACGGTAGTGAATGGAGATACCGTCGGTCACGATCCTGTAGTTGAGTCCCCCGGCCAGTGCAGCGTCGTTCCTCACCGAAGCCAATGCCGCCGGGTGGGCCTCGTCGCCGACATAGATCTCGTCTGCAACCGGGATACCGAAATTGGGCGACGGTTTCACAGCAAGAACGTCGAACGAACGTTGCCACGGACAACTGTTACCTTGTCCGGTATGAGCCACGAGACGGGTTCCGTCACCCAGACCGCCGCTTACCGGGTCCAGGTTGACACACGCCTTGGAGTCCTTGGCCTTGCCGGTGGGGCAGCCTGCATCGCGATAGGCGCCCAGCTCGCAACCGGTGGCCATCGTCACACCTGCCAGGTCTTCCATCAGCCTCCGAGCACTGGACGGCAAGTCAGGACGGGGGACAGTCCCACTGAAGTAGATGTTGTTGAAGTCGAAGTCCACCGCAGTCAGCCAGGGAATGAGGAGGTCGGCGTCTTCCTTGCTCAGGCCCCCACCCCACCCATCCCACACGATGGCCTTGTACCCGAGGGCCTGGACGACTGTCGCGCCGTACTCCGTTCTCAGCGGTCGACCGAATGGGACCTGGCCGTACGTGTGATCGTAGCGATCCCACAGAGTTCCCTCGAAGTTGGAGCCACCGCCTGCACCAAGAATGTCCGTCAACGCGGCTTCTATGTACGGTTGCGCTCTACCTCTGTGACTCCCGTCCACGTACAGGATGCAGTTGAACTGATCGGCCCCGTCCATCGACGACGGCAGACACTCCCACTCGTAGACGTTGCCGCCACTCGTGTCGTTGGGGCTGAAGCTCCACAACGTGTTGATCGGAGCGCCCAACGCGTCCACGAGTTGAGCCCGGTAGTACAGGTTGACGCGACTACCGGGTGTGAACAGGTTATCCGGGAAGATATCGTTCAACAGACGGGTCTGCGCTCCGTTCGGATCCAGGTCGTTGGGGTCGGTGTCGGTGTCGAATCCCGTGAAGTTCGGATCCTCTTCGTGGTAGGCAGTCATCCAGGCCCCTCTTCGAGGGCCCAAGATCTCAGCCGTGTCAAGCCGGGCCGAGTACCAGCCCTGTCCATTGTAGCTGCCCTCGAACGTATGCGACGTCAGCCAGTTGCTGAAGGCCACCGCGTCCGTTCCCGGACCGGGGGTGGCCGCGAACTCGATGAAGACGTGTGCACCACCCTTCGCGCCGAACAGGGTCAGCGTGTCGCCCAGAGAGGAGCCGATCGCCGACGCGCCCGAGGTTCTGTCAAGGCGCCCGGGAGCGTCGGCTCTGAGCGTTCCATTCTCGGGGAAGTTGTCCTGAGGAATGCCGACTCTTTCCGCGAAAATGGACGGTACGTTCGGGTCACCGTAGACACCAAGCGCAGCATAATCGATCCAGGGGGTGCTGTTCGACACGCCGGTGCAGTTGCCGAAGAACCAGCACCAGGACCGGGCACTCACCCCGATACGAATCTGCTCGGCTCCAGGATCCACGATGTGGCTGAAGTCGATCTGTGTCGGGTCGTAGGGGTTACCTATCTCCATGAACTGCGTGCACGTGGGCACGCCACCGAAGTAGTATGAAAACCCGTTAGAGGTCAACGGACTCGTGGTTACAGCTCCGGTGTGGGTGCACACCTGCGGGTACCACTGGATGTATAACTTCACGAAGACGTAGTTCAACAGCGGCATTTCTACATAGAGGTTGATATTGATCAGCTTGCCCGGAGCGCGGTTGTCATAGCCGTCCGGGCCAAGGTCGATCCAGGGCGAAACAGCCACGTTGTCTTGATACAACCCATGGCCCGTTCCCAGCGAGAGGTCATCGAACACGAGCACGGAGTCCTCCAGGATGCACACACACTCCGTGCGCGTTGGAGCAAGGTCCGTCAGGTC
>JBDGZZ010000535.1:0-2444 GCA_039588335.1 Gemmatimonadota bacterium
GACGTGACCGCGGCCAACACCTGGGCGACGAGCGCCCAGCCGGCCGCAAACGACCCCGCCGTAACCATCGGTGGCACCGTCACGGTGGCCATGAAGGTTCAGGGCCGCCGGGTTCTGGTGACCGCGACGCAGCGCATCTCCGAGCCAGACGCGGGCTCCATCGCTGACCTGTGGCTGAAGCTGGTGACCGGTGGCTCCGCCTCGCCCGCCGATGAGGACTGGTCCGTGGCCCGGCAGGGCGAAAATGGGGAGGCCTACGAGCCCGGCGAGCCCGTCGACACCGAGGTCATGCTGTTCGACACCAAGCTCGCCGAGCCCGAGGGCGCCTACGTGACGGTGGCCGTGACCGTCGATCCCACCGACGACGCCGCGATGGTCGAGATGACCAAGGACATGGCCCGGGCGACGAGCAGTTCGACCTGCACCGTGGACGGGCGCCTGCTCGCCTCGAGCGACAGCGCCGGGCTGTGGGTGCGCGCCTCCAACCCACCCCCGAGCGCGCGCATCGTGCTCGGCACGGCGGACGCGGAGGAGGTCCCGTTCACGGGCGCCGTGGAGAACATCCAGGTCTGGGGTGCCCCCAGAACGGAAGGTACGCCCCTGGTTCGCGCCGTGCCCCAACGCAGTGGCGACGATGCTCTAATTCAAGTCAGCGGGACCTTGCGGAATGAGTCCTTTGTAGTCACTGAAGTCGACCTAGAGAGCGGTTTTAAGGTGGCCACGAGCCTCGGCGATCGCTCCTATGAGACACCCACACCGGTCTCGGCAGTGGACTGGCTGCACCTAGCGGTGGTGTGTTCCGACAACATCGCCATCCGTTGCACCGAGGACGGCGACCGGGCGGTCATCAAGGATGCTGACAGCCTAAACCCCAACAAGGACCTCACTATCGACTGCATTCTAGTGCGAGATGACAGCGCCCAGGAGCGGTGGCTGTTCAGCAAGACCAACCTCGGGGGTGACACTACCGACATCACATTCGCTCTGGGCATCACCGCTGACGGACGGCCCCACTTCCGCTATACCCTGGAGGTCGACGGGGATTACCAGACCTACAACCTCTACGGTGATCAGATACTTGAGGTAGGCAAGCCCTACCAGCTCTTCGCATCGGTGAAACTGGCTGAATACTTCAACCCGGAGAAGCAAAAATTCGGCAAGCCGGCTGATGACGCCAAGCCCCGCTCTCAGTTGTGGATGCAGCACGTCCTGATCGCGGTATGGGACATCGTCGGCGCACGGTGGCTCGGTAACGCTCCTCGCAACTTTCCCACCAGTTTCCTTGAAGCCCACCTGCGGTGGTTGGATGACATATGGGAAGGCATCGGCTATCAACCACCATTCCTTATCCCCTTCCCCAGCGACCCCGGAAACGACTGGACTCTCCTTCTACGCTCAAAGTCTGAGGACGAAGCCACGCAGGCGGTGACCTTCCGCTCAACCTCGGGGTCAGCGGTCATTGGTGCCTACAGCGGCGAAGACCCGGCTACCCTCGAAGGACAGGATCTGGGCTACTTTCGCGGCGTCATCGGCCACGTGCGCATGTGGACAACCACTTTGTCCGTCGCTGATCTGGAGCAACTCGCCCTCCAGCCCGGCCAGCCTAGTGGAGTAGACAAGCCCACAGCCTGGTGGCAATTCAACGAGAACCGTGGCCTGCAGGCCCAGGACAGCCAGGGTGGGGCGGCAGCTCGCCTCAACCGCGAACAGTTGTGGGCCTATGCGCGGGAAACCGCACGTTTAAGTCTATTCATGGATGGTCGCATTGCCACATTACAGCCCTCATCCTACCGACCGAGCTATGGCAATGCAGGACGGCTCCGCATTGGGGGGCGGGACACCGCCGGTGGTGGCACAGAGATATTTGAAGGTGCTTTAGATGAGCTGCGATTATGGTCGGATATCCGCTCCAATGAGGAGCTACTCGATAGCATGCATCGGCGTCTGAGCGGCAAAGAGGATGATCTGCTTGGCTACTGGCCTATCTCTGCCCGTTCCGGTTCGCTGATCAAAGATGAGGCACCAGGTGCCCACCATGCGGAATTGACTCAAAATTCGCTTGCTCTACTGAAAAGTTTCTGGACTGAGAAGGGTGCTCCGGTTGGCGATGACCTGCCCCAGGTGCGACACCTGCTGGGTGGTCAGGCGACCAGCTACACTGCCTACCGCGTGGCCTCTCCCAGCGCAGCAGCAGAGTACTCGGAGATCCAGGTGTCTCCCGAAGGCCAACTCGTCGGGGTGTATAAACGAGCCTTGACTTGGGCGGAGACTGAGGGTGGGTCTGGTTTCGGCACAGGCTTCAAGACTGGCGATGCCGACCTAACCTACATTGGCCAGGCCCAGTCTGACCCCACCCTCATCGGCTACATCGAGGGTGCACCCCCCGTGCCCAGCGAGAACCTTACTCGGGCCTACTGGTCTAGTGGCACTGGCTATGCCGGCTA
>JBDGZZ010000536.1:0-3444 GCA_039588335.1 Gemmatimonadota bacterium
AGCGAGTGGACCGTTCGTCCAGGTGACACAGTCGACATCATGGTCAGCACCTTGGACAAGAACCGCCCTTTTACAGCCGGACTGGTCAAGGTCATTAACGGAGACGACCTCACACGTTACCACGAGGCCTTTCGCCTGGTCGAAGTGGATGCAGAGTTTAAGGGGGAATATCAGGGTAAAGTGCAGCCGCTCGACCTGGGATCTTACGTGCACGTGGAAAAGACCGGGCCAATCGACGATCTCAAAAGCTTCAGCGTGGCAGCGTGGATTTATCCCACGTTTGATCCGACGGAATACACGGCGCCAGACCTCAACAATATAGACCCTTTCAGCCCACCGACGCTTACGATTGCCAATCGCATCGTCAATCAAGCGATCATTTCGCGTTTTGACGAGATCAAAGGCCTTGGCTGGGTACTGCAGCTTAACGCCAAATACCAGTTGGAGTTCGCTATAGGGGACGGAGACGGCAAGATTAAGCGAATCCGCACAGATCAAAAGCTAAACGACTGGGATTGGGCCTATGTGGCTGCAACCTATGACACCAACACCAAAGAACTTAAGATTTATGCAATGGAGAAGCCGTTTGCGCCAGGTGATCAGTTTCTGGCCCGGACGCTGAGCAAGTCGGAAAAGGTGGATACATTGCCGCACACCGGTCCCCTCCGCATTGCTGCGACGCGAGCCGGCGCAGGTGCTAGCAAGGATGCGCTGGAAAAACCCGGATCCGTGTTTGCGGGCCGCATTCAGGACGTACGGCTGGCGAACCGCGTGCTAAACGAACAGGGACTTGATCGGTTGTCGGCTCAGGTCGTGCCAGAGAGTCTTGCTGGCGACCTGGTGGTAGTCTTTGATTTTGGCCGAGGCATTACGACACATGACATCATCGACATTTCTCCAAGTCAACTAAAAGGCGAATTGGTAAATGTGGGTGAGCGAGGCGTACGCGGCCGTTTCTGGGATGGGACCACCATCCGGTGGACGGACAATCCGGACCTCTACGACGCAATTTCCTTCTATTCAGATGACCTATATGACGCCCAGTGGGAGCCTTCTTTCAGCTACACCGTGCCAGCCGATCTTGACAGCGGCATCTATGCCATCCGCCTCACCTGTGAGGGCTTCAGCGATTACGTGTCCTTGTTCGTTGCCGCGCCCAAGGGCGAACCGCAGGCCAAGCTCGCTGTATGGCTTTCGGATTACAACTACCTGGCATATGCTAACATCACGATCGGTGTCACTGCCGCCAAGAACTACCCGGGCCAGAATCTCAGCAATCGGGACAGCCGATTTCTCCTCAAGCACCTCGAGTATGGGACTGGCGGCGCTTATAACACACATATTGATGGTCGATACTTTATCTATGGCTCTCGAAAGCGACCCGACATAGGCACCAAACCCAGCGGTCTCTATACCTACAACTTCATGGCCGACACCCACATCACGGCATTTCTCAAACACGAGAGGATTCCTTACGATATCATCACGGATGAACTGCTCGATCGTGAGGGTGGCGAACTCCTGAAGCAGTATCAGGTGGTCATCAGTTCGACCCACCATGAATATGTCCCCGGAGCTACCCTGGACCATGTGGCCGACTTCACGGCAAACGGGGGGCGGTTTATGTATATAGGAGGCAACGGCTGGTTCTGGTCCGTGGCGCAGAATCCTGCCTTCCCTGGGGTGATGGAAACCCGGAACTTCTCGGATGTCGCTGATCGGTACCTTACCAACGGTGAACGGGGCGGGCTCATGGTGGAAACCGGCCGCCACACCGGCCCGGTCTTCGGGAACGAGATGGGTGGTATGGTGTTCAACGGATCGAGCCCCTACCGCAAGTTGGAGGACGCGAAAAACCCGAGGGCTGCGTGGATTTTCGAAGGCACCAAGGAGGGCAAGGTGTTTGGCGACTACGGAATTGATCGCGTTAAGGGCGGTGCAGCGGGGTTTGAGATTGACGTTTACAAGCCCAACAATGGTGCCCCCCGTCACACGCTCCACCTGGCGACGGCTGAACCGTTGAAGCCCAAGATCGAGGACGTCAAACTCGGCAACCTGCCACTGACCATCGCCTACCATCCATCTGATGGAAAGCCTTGGGCGGACGCCGACCTGCTGTTCTTTGAAACGCCCAAGGGTGGCGCCATGTTCTCCACGGGGTCGATTACCTGGATCAGTTCTACCCTTGAGAACAACTTTGATAACGACGTTGCCGTTATCACGCGAAACGTGATCAAGCGCTTCTTGGACGTGAGGCCTTTCCCTCCTGTTGGGCAGGAAGAGGTCGATCCTCTGGACAGGGTACCCAGTAACCCCGAGTACGAGTGGGCCGATCAGCAATAATAGGAGTTTTCTTTCACGAAAAGCGAGATATATGCACACAGCGGAAACTTAAGGAGGCCTCATGGGTATTGCTCATTCGAGATGGATCATCACGTTGAAGCGACTCATTTTCCATATATGCTTGCCTGTTATCTTGGTTGTTGTGTCGGGCTGTTCTACAATAGGACCTAATAAACTGGTGTCCAGTCACGAAGGGTATAACGACGCTGTTCAGCTCACAATCACACGCGAGGTGTTGAAGAACATCGTGCGCTCGCGATATTCCGACCCGATGCAGTTCATCACCGTCGCGTCGATCAACGCGCAGTTTTCGGTGAGCGCGGGAGCAAACGTCGGAGCCAGCGGCATCGGAACACAAAGTAAGGCGGGTCAAGCCGGGGGGAACATCGGATATAGCGATTCACCGACCATTACATTCATCCCGCAGTCCGACGCGGGCTTTAATAAGTCAATTGACTCACCAGTCGACCTTCAAGAAGCGGTATCCTATGTATTCCATTGGGGGCAGTTTCAGCCTCACGAGGTCGGACTTGTTATTGGAGCGGTCAATGACGCGCATGATCGTTCCGGACCAGCGGGTGATAGCTACCGAGCCCAAGTGAACGCGCTGGTCCGTCTCATAGAGCGCGGGGCCACGCTCAGACATTTCCGGGAGTTCTACCCGCGACATGCCCCGATCCCCATGTCGCAAATCGACGGTCGAGCCTACGTAGATGCTGCCGAGGCTGGCTATTATTTCTACGACGCAGGTGATGGCAAGCTCCTTCTCGCATCCAAGCACCTCGGAATAGGGATGGTGGTGCCGTTTCCGCACAAGGATGAAACGGAGGCAGATCTGCGGATGCTCGGCCTGACACCGGGCAAGCCTCTCTATCCCATCAGAGCACCCGCAGAAGCGGAGCCGGAGCCGTTCGGGATTCAACCGAATACCATATGGCTTGCGCCGCGTAGCACTGAGGGCATGATTGAGCTTGCGGCGATGAGCGTTGAAGTCCCGCCGGAACACAAGCGGATTGGAGTCGCACCCGCCGCGGGCCCAGCAGTTAATTCAGGGGTTTTGCTCCCCATGCATATTTTTCACTCCACGCAGCAACCGACGTC
>JBDGZZ010000537.1:0-2431 GCA_039588335.1 Gemmatimonadota bacterium
CTTCGACATTCGATACTTCGACATTCGACATTCGATATTCAACATTCGATATTCAACATTCCCTAGGAGTAACTATGGAAATGCCAATACCATCGCCTGGTCACCATCTGCTCGAGAAACTGGCCGGTTCCTGGGAAGGAGAGGAGACCATGCACCCTTCTCAGTGGGATCCGAAGGGCGGGGTCGCCATCGGCAGAAACAAGAACGAGCTGAGCCTCGCTGGCTTCGCCCTCATTACCGATTACGAGCAGGAACGAAACGGTAGCATAACGTTTACCGGGCACGGTGTGTACACCTATGACCCGAAGGAGGATCGCTACACCCTCCACTGGTTCGACTGCATGGGCTCACCTCCGGAGGTGTTCGTCGGAGGATTCGAGGGTGACGTTCTCACGCTAGCTCACGGAGGCCCAGGAATGCACGCGTGCATGACCTACGACCTTTCGATACCTGGGGCCTTGAAGGGTATGATGGAGATGTCTCCGGACGGAAAGGACTGGAATGTTCTGTTCGAGGCCACGTACCAGCGAATATGAGGTTCAGTACCATCGCCGAAGAGGGCCCATCATGCTTAGAAGACGTTACTGCTACATCGTTTTGGCACTGGCCGCCCTCACCCACACGGCCTGCGCACAGGATAGCGCGCCACCGAACATCCTGTGGCTTATCGCCGAGGACATCGGACCCGAGCTTGGCGTGCACGGGACGCCGGAGGTTAGCACGCCGAATCTGGATCGCCTCGCAGCCCGCGGAACGCTCTTCACCCAGGCCTTTTCCACGAGTCCGGTGTGCTCGCCGAGTCGATCGGCGTTCAACACCGGCATGTACCAAGCTACCATTGGCGCGCACAACCACCGCTCGCACCGTCCCGACGACCGATCCGAGTATCCCTTCCCGTTGCCCGACGGTGTGCGAATCGTGTCGGACTGGTTGCGCGACGCAGGCTACTTGACGGCCAACATCAGGCATTTCCCGGAAGGCATCGAGTTCCAGGGTACGGGCAAGACCGACTGGAACTTCACCGTAGACGGAGATCCGTTCGACACGGACCGCTGGGAGGATCTCAAGGCCCGCCAGCCGTTCTACGCTCAGGTCAACTTTCCTGAAACGCATCGTGGCAGACAGTGGGACAACGCACACGAGCGAATCGCGCGACCTGCGAACCCAGATAGCATAGTTATCCCTCCCTATTACCCCGATCATCCCGTGGTGCGAGCGGACTGGGCTCAGTACCTCAACACGGTGATGGCGCTTGACGTAAAGGTCGGCGTTGTGCTGCAGCTCCTCGAGCAGGACGGCCTTGCGGACAACACCATCGTGATCTTCATGGGCGACCACGGTCGCGCCATGGTACGCGGCAAGCAGTGGCCCTACGACAGTGGACTACACGTCCCGCTCATCGTGTACTGGCCGGCAGCTCTCTCGCCTCCCACTCAGTATGAAGCTGCCAGCGCAAGCGATCAGTTGATAAGCCTGATCGATGTAGCTGCAACCACCTTGGACATCGCGGGCATGCCCGACCCGGAGCTCATGCAGGGCCGCGTGTTTCTCGGTCCCAACGCAGATCCGCCACGGCAATACGTTTTTGGCGGTCGAGACCGGGGCGACGAAACAGTGGACCGAATCAGAACGGTTCGCACACAGCGCTACCGCTACATTCGCAACTTCATGCCCGAGAGGCCGTTTCTGCAGACCAACCGCTACAAGGAAGCCACGTACCCGACGATTTGGGTAATGCGCAGGCTCAACTCGGAGGGCAGACTCACGTCGCACCAGGCGACGCTCCTCGCACCATCTCGACCGCGTGAAGAACTCTATGACGTGATCGCGGACCCGTACGAGATCGATAATCTTGTCACTTCACCGCGCCACCAAGAAGTGCTGGACGAATTGCGTGGTGTTCTAGACGCATGGATCGTCGAGAGCAACGACCGGGGACGCGTCCCGGAAGACCCAGCGGTTGTCATGTACTACGAGCAGCGGATGAAGGACAACTATGACGAGCGGATCGCGGCGCTGCGACGGCAGTGGGGTTTGCCGAAACCCTGATTGCCGTCGCAGTTACAGCTCGTCGAGCGGCTTCCAAGATCACGGTTCAGGGAGCGCGGTATCCCGAGCACATAGAGCAGCTGACCGGTCGCTGAGGGGAGCTATGAGAACGGACACAGCATCCAACAAACGCATCAATCACAATGTGTTGATTGGCGTCACCTCCATGCTGCTTTTGGTGTCATCCTGTGTCAGCAGGGAGAATGCCGATGGCAGTGGTCCGATCGTTATCGAGGAGCAAGGCAGCTTTGCCGTTGGTGGAACGGTGATCACCAATCCCGGCACATTCGATCCATACAACGCGACCCCGGCAGGACAGACTTTTCGTGGTGATCATGCCTATGTCTTTTATCAAATTCCGGTCAATGCGCGCGAGTTGCCA
>JBDGZZ010000538.1:0-2422 GCA_039588335.1 Gemmatimonadota bacterium
GCCTCTGCTTCTACCACTCGGGCACGCATCTCCTGTGTCTTCGCCGTCATCTCTTGCTCCTGCGCAACCGCCATCGCACGTCTCTTCTCCGCCTGCGCCTGGGCAATCCGCTTGTCCGCTTCTGCCTGGTCGGTCTGCAACTCGGCGCCGATGTTCTTGCCCACGTCCACGTCGGCGATGTCGATCGAGAGAATCTCGTATGCGGTGCCGGCATCGAGTCCTTTTGCCAACACGGTCTTGGAGATTGCGTCCGGGTTCTCGAGCACGGCCTTATGGCTTTCCGCCGACCCGATCGTTGAGACGATTCCTTCACCTACGCGCGCCAGGATCGTCTCCTCCCCCGCACCACCCACCAGTCGATTGATGTTGGCCCGCACCGTGACACGCGCCAGTGCAATGAGCTGAATACCGTCCTTGGCCATGGCGGCGACCTTGGGAGTCTGAATCACTTTGGGGTTGACGGAAACCTGGACGGCTTCGTGCACGTCACGTCCGGCGAGATCGATAGCGGCCGCCTTTTGGAAACCGAGATCGATACCCGCCTTGTCGGCCGATATGAGGGCGCGCACCACGCGATCGACACTGCCTCCTGCCAGGTAGTGCGCCTCCAGCTCGTTGGTGCGGAGAGCGAGTCCGGCCTTGGTCGCCGCAATCTGAGGCCGTATGACAGCGGGAGGGCTCACCTTCCTCAGCCGCATCCCGATCAGACTACCCAGGCCGATTTTCACTCCCGAGAAGATCGCCTCGATCCACAGGCGCACCGGGATGAAAGACATCAGTGAGCCAAAGAGGATGATGACCACTATCAGCAGTACGGGCAGCAGCCACGGAGCGACGTTTATCAGTCCGTCCATTTGTGAGTCCCTTTCCTTTGCTCGTTCCTAGGCGGGCAAGGCCTGGTCCGCCGGTTCAACGATATGCCTGTATCCCTCGGACCGGATCACGCGCACACGCGATCCCTTTGCAACAAAACCCACATCCGAAACCACGTCCAGCCGTTCATCTCCTATCTGCACCGTGCCGGAAGGCCTCAAGTCTGTCAGCGTTACTCCGGTGAGCCCGATCAGATCATCTCGCGCGGGCTCCGAAATGTACCCTTCCTCCCGGGAGGTCGAGGCGCGCAGTAATACGCCACGCCACCGCTGGCTGGTGGGCAGGTTCCTGACTACCGCGTAGATCACACCGGCAACGATCCCTGCTGCGATGAGCATGATGCCGCTGGCCCGCGTTATGTCACCCCAAGTCGGCAACGCTCCAATCAGCGCCATGAAGGTTGCAGTCCCGATGCAGAGAATGGCGACAATGCCGGCGATGCCAAATCCCGGAACCACGAAGACCTCGAGGACCAGGGCGACGAGCCCGACGCCCAACAGTATCACCTCTTCCATGCCGGCGAGACCGACGATGAGATGGCTCCCGAAGAAGGCACCAAGTGCAACCAGGCCGGTAAGTCCGGCCAAGCCGAAACTTGGCGTTTTGATCTCGATGATTATGCCCAGAGTACCGATCGACAGGAGAATCGGGGCAACCATCGGGTTCGAGAGGAAACGCACGAGTTGTTCAGCCCAGTTTATCGAAACCGACTCGACATCGCTGGCGGCCAGCCCCAGCGTTTGCAGCAGTTCATCCATCCCTTCCACCTCACCGGCTGCAACTCCGAGCTCTATCGCCTCCTGCCCGGTGAGAGTTAGCAGCTTCCCTTCCTCTACCACACCTTCGATCGCGATGGATTCATCAACCATCGCCTCGGCGATGCGCGGATCCAGTCCCCGTCTTTCAGCGAGTGCTCGGAACTCACCCCGCATGGCACTCACGATCTTCTCCGGGGCTTTCTCGCCAGCGCCGCTCACGGGAGTCGCGGCCCCGATCGACGATCCGGGAGTCATATAGATCGAGTCGGCAGCCAGGGCAATCATGGCACCGGCACTCCACGCGTTATGGCTGACCAGCGCATAGACCGGCACGTCGCTGGCCGCGACGGCGGTGACTATCTGTTGGGCAGCGTCTACGCGCCCGCCGAAGGTGTCGATGTCCAGTACGATGGCCGGAGCGCCTGCCTGGTTCGCTTCCTGGACGGCGCGGCGGACATATGGGGCCAGCCCCAGTTCGATGGTGCCGGATACTGTGATCCGGTACACGGGCGCGTCCTGAGCCGACAGTGATGCGGCCGGGACGGCCAGACATGCGGCGACCAAAAGAAGAGTACAGCGTTTCACGGCGCCTCCATGTTTAGCTCCGTATAAATGTAAGGTAAGGCGCCAGGTAGGGGGGCAGGAGTGGGACGGCAGATGTCGGGTCGCGCGGCCCAGTGGTCAGGGGGACCGCTCTCAAGTGCGTATGTCACATAGTGTTGCTAGAGCGTGGTACGGGCTTATCTTACCAGCTGAATTCGGTCGCAAAAAAACCTGCGGTGCGTTGTGCC
>JBDGZZ010000539.1:0-2421 GCA_039588335.1 Gemmatimonadota bacterium
GATGTACTCGGCGTCGCGGTGACGATAAGCCGTGCTGTCTGCACCGATCCTATTCGTGGCCCCCCCCATCTGCGCGATGAACACCTCGCACTGTGGATCGGGCAACGTTCCCACAAAGTCCATCAGCTTGTCGAGTAAGTCGTCGCTCAGTTCGAGGAAGTCGTGAGATTTCCAGTAGTTGCGCACCCCCGGTGTGAGCAAAGGATCGAAGGCGGCCTGGAAGGCGGTGAACTGGTGCGGGGTGATGACATCCGCGATTGGATTGCCGTGGGCTCGCAGAGGGGCAAGTGCCTTTTCACCTTCCGCCATATCACCTGCGTACATAGCCGCGAGAACCACGACCTCTGTGCCATGGACTTCCTCCGGCAGGAACGGGAGCGGTGGCGCCTTGCGCAATACTACCCAGACCGAAAGGTCATCCGGCGCTTGCGCAGTGAACTCACGATAGTAGTGGAGCACTTCACGTGCATCAGAGAATGGGTGAACGATCAGGCCAGAGAGGATTTCGGGGCCTACGGGATGACATTGGAACTCGAACGAAGTGACTACCCCGAAGTTCCCACCGCCACCTCGAATGCCCCAAAACAGATCGGCGTTGTCGTCCACGCTGGCTTTCACCAACTCTCCACCTGCCGTCACGACATCCGCCGAGATCAGGCTGTCGATGGTCATTCCGAACTTGCGACTCAGCCACCCAAACCCACCTCCCAGCGTCAGACCACCGATGCCCGTCGTGGAGTTGATGCCAACTGGCGTTGCGAGCCCATGAGCTTGTGTCTCGTTGTCCAGGTCGCCCAACGTGACACCGGGTTCCACCCTCACGGTCCTGGCTGCCGGGTCGACATGGACCGACTTCATCCCAGCCAGCGAGACCATGATACCGCCGTCGCAGACGGCATTGCCGGCGATGTTGTGTCCAACGCCATGAACCGCCACCAGAAGCTCATGCTCGCTGGAGAATCTCACCGCACGGATGACATCGGCCGGTCCGGCACATTGAACGATGAGGCCTGGCCGCTTGTCGATCATCGCATTCCATATGGACCTGGCATCGTCATAACCCGCTGATTCGGCTGTGAGTAGATCTCCACGGAGGCTAGAGGCCAGAGCATCGATCGCCTCCTGCCCGATCTTGGTGTTCCCTCCACTCATGGTCGCCAGTGTCAAATCGCCCATCGCCACTTTCTCCTTGTATTGTGCTCATGTCAGATGAAGTTGGCGGGCTGAGTGCCCGCACCTACCAGATCCTTAGGCTCAGGTTGCCAGCGCTTTTGATCACGCGAAGCTTCACAGGCCAACTGTCCACGGCCCGTACGATTACGCTGCTGCCACCTTCCGCGCCCGGAAGTTGATGCCAAGAGTACCGAACTCAGCGGCGCTCGACTGCTGGGGAGCACCACTGAACACGTCATCGCGCCACGTGATCGCGAAGTCCGTGAAACCCGCCGCCACGACCGTGGCTTCCAACTCTGCTTCCAGCAGAGCACCGGCAATTCAGCCGGTCCAGAGATCGATCCGTTCCTTGGAATTCTCCGGTACCGCACGCTGCACCATAATGTCACCAATCTGAAGACGCCCTTCCGATTTGAGGACACGCCGCATCTCGGCGAGTGCCTTGGCCTTGTCCGGCATCAGGTTCAACACGCCATTGGAGATGATCACGTCGGCCCAACCATCCTCTATCGGCAAGTCTTCTCCGTAGCCCATCCGGAACTCGGCATTGCCAACGCCGGCTTGCTCGGCACTGTCGCTTGCCTTGTCCAACATCTCCGCCGTCATGTCCACACCAATGACCTGGCCCGATGCTCCCACCATTTTCGCAGCGATCAGGCTGTCGATGCCCGCTCCACTCCCGATGTCGACTACTCGCTCCCCCTCACGCAGCACGCCGAGGCCGAACGGATTGCCCGTTCCAGCAAACGACTCTATCGAGCCTTCCGGAATGCCCTGGAGCCACTCGTTGTGATAGCCAAGTCGCTGGGCAAGTGGTCTTCCCGTGTGAAAGTGAAAGCCTTGACCGGGCGTGCATGCAACCGCTCGATACTCTTCTTGAATGGCTTCACGCAAAACATCGATATCGACGTTGATCTTCCCTGCTGTTCCCATCGGACCTCCGTGGTCAGGATACCCGCCACCAGACAATCGAGTCTGTTGTTGTGCACAGGACCGATCGCCACTTCCCAGATACTCCGAGGCGCAAGACACCGGCTAAATGGCTCGCAGTCTCAGCTGTCTGGTCCTGGGTTATGTATTTCGGAAACCGCTCGCTTGTGCTGGAGTCACTCGACGGCACATCAAGGCAGGCGGCCCATAGCGTACCAACAATACCCCCTATGGCCGCTAACAACCAGCCCCGAGCTTGTGAACATTGTCACAAACACTCACCGACCTGCAGGCAGTGACCTAGGAAGAAGTCAAACG
>JBDGZZ010000540.1:0-2414 GCA_039588335.1 Gemmatimonadota bacterium
GATCGAGCACCGTTTCTATGCGGTGGACGAGTTCCTGGGCCTGCTGGCGGTCGGTTTCGGTGCATTCTTCGACTACGGCGGGGCGTGGTATGGTGACCAGGAATCGCGAAGCGGAGGCAGCCTGGGGGCCGGTCTCCGGTTGGCTCCCGCCGTCTCGCCCGTGGCCATGACGAACCGAATCGACGTGGCGTACAAGGTTGGCTCCCATTTGACCGGGAGCCGATGGGTGGTTGCGCTCGGGGCCGGCTTCGCTTTCCCACGCCGCGCGATTCCGACGATCAGCTACAAGGCCGCACCGCCGCAGTAGGGTGAAGACCAGATCCTGTGCGGGTTCGAGCCGGGGAGAGAGCTGACACATGGTCCGGCCGGTCCGCGATACTCAGAGGCAGGCATGCGATGCGAACGAGGTTTGTGCCTGGGGACGGCCCGCCGTGAGCACCCGATGCGATTCGGATCGAGCGATCGCGAAGCGACGTCGCTTGCTGACCCCGATGGTCGCGACCCTCGTTCTCGTGCTCATGCCCGGGTCCGTGCTGGCCCAGAAGACCGATACGGTCACGGTCCGGAATGGCGACAGGATCGTAGGTGAGATCAAGGAGCTGCAGCGCGGCCAGCTCAAGTTCTCGACAGACGCGATGAGTACCGTATATGTCCAATGGCCCGAGGTCGTCACGGTAGGCACGGACAAGGTGTTCGAGGTCCAGCTTGATGATGGGACGGTCTACTTCGGTTCTCTGGGCTCGGGCGCACAGGACTCGGTCGTAATCACAACGGACAGTCTGTCTGTAGGCGTGTCCACCCAGTCCATCGTCTCGCTGACGCGCATCAAGCCCAGCTTCTGGAATGCCCTCGACGGGAGCGTGAATCTCGGGTTCGACTTTACTCAGCAGGACGCCTCGACCGATTTGAACTTGAACGGGAACATTCTCTATGCCGCGAGGATGGATCCTGACTCCGGCGGGACAGGCACGGGCCTGGACGTGGTCGCCGGCAAGTTCAACATCCTGAACCTCGTATTCAACGTCACCTTCAGCCGTCAGGACGGCACCGACGACATCCAGCGGTCTTCAACGACGTTGTCGAATCTGCGGCAACTGGAGAACAACTGGTTCTGGATGATCGCCCTGGCGGGGGACCGCAACTCCCAGCTCAGCCTGGATTTTCGCGCTACGGCGGCGGGCGGCATAGGCCGCTACTTCGTACGGACCAACAAGCTCGATCTCGGGGTGTGGATGGGACCCGCCTACTCGCGGGAGCGCTTCACCGGGGAATCGGCTGACAACTCAATCCCGCTGATTCTGGCTGCTGACGCCGAGTACTTCACCTGGGGATCTCTCGACACAAACGTGTCCAGCCAGCTGAGCGTCATGCCCATCCTGAACCAGTGGGGGAGATGGCGCGTCAACTTCAACCTGACCGCCAGCCGTGAAGTAGTGAGCAACTTCTTCATCAACGTCGGAGTGACCGAAACCTACGACAGCGAGCCGACGGCGGCCGATGCGAACAAGAACGATTTCAGCTTCACGACGTCGTTCGGGTGGTCGTTCTGAGTAGAGCCGACCCGCTTCTTGCTCGGCGGCGCTGGCTCTGGGTCTACAGCCCATACCCGGCTTGATTGTCAGGTTGTGCACCGCAAGAGAGGAGAAACGCAGTACACGACGTACGGCTACGGGGTGGGGGCGCGGTCACGAAGATCCTGGCGGATTTCCCGCCGACCCCCGGTTCCTGAAGGTGGATGGGCTATAGGCCAGGATCGGGATGGGTCGGCTCAGCCGTCGTGATGGCGGCCGTGAGGCTGTAGGTACTTGGAGCACATCGGTGGGCACAAACACAACGAAGTCCAACGGAAAGGACCGGAATCGACAGAATCGACTGTGAGCGGAAGAGGCGGCTACGTTTGCTAGGACGAAACGGGGCTAGCTCGACCGAAAGCCTCCAGCTGACTTTTAACCTCGC
This sequence comes from Gemmatimonadota bacterium, assembly GCA_039588335.1. GTDB lineage: Bacteria > Gemmatimonadota > Gemmatimonadetes > Gemmatimonadales > GWC2-71-9. The sequence goes on from JBDGZZ010000540.1 coordinate 1,957, forward strand.
AGCTCTCGGTGTCGCGCTGCGCCAGCGCAATCTAGCGCCGGGCGCGGATACGTAGGTTACCACCCGCGTGTCTGGCAGTTCAAATGTGAAGAACGTAATCCGGTGACCCTGGCTTATTCGGTACGTCCAGCCCGGGGAGTGGACGCTGATCTGCGGAGTGTTGACTGTTCGGTGGCATAAGCGATCGATGGACAAAGGTGATCTCAACCACCTCAGGAATGTCGAGATCGTGATTGTACGGTCCACAGTTGTTTCCATGCAGATGCACGATGTCAAATGACCTCTTTATCTTTGTGATCGCTCTCTCGAACTCATCAAGACGTTGTCCGATGTAGTGAAATTCCGTCACGATCATATTGATCGCGGAATGATATCGGAGAATGTCATCGACCACGTCGTACTCGCCACCCTCGATATCCATGGCAAACAAGACGCGGTGCGGTCGATCCGATCTCACG
>JBDGZZ010000541.1:0-2414 GCA_039588335.1 Gemmatimonadota bacterium
GATCACCCTGCGTTTCGCGTGGACTGGATGCCGTTCGCGGGCCTGCGGGAGTCGGGGTATGGGGTCGGAGGCATCGGATATACGCTCCGCGACATGACGATCGAGAAGATGGTGATCATCAAGGGCGAACACCCCGCGAGAACGCGGGGGCCGGTCCCTTGACGATTCGGCTAGGCTCCGGCTCCGTCAACTGTGGCGGGCACACCGCAGCCCCCTCGCCGCCGTGCGAGCAGCCCTCAGCAGTGACACTTTGACGCGAGAAGGGGCAGCCCGTGAGAGCCGCCCCTATTCTCTGATTTGGCTGCCCGGCGTGAACCGGGCGCTAGGTCGCCGGGTGTCCCCTGAGGGAACAACCTCAAGAAGTCGATCGCTCCAGACCCTACGGTTTGAACACCTCGTTGACATCCGTGGAGTTTCCGAACGCAGGCTTCGCTCCGCCCAGGATGTAGATCTTCCCGTTGTGGTCAGCTGCACCGGTTTCGGCGCGACCCGTCGGCATGGGAGGCAGGCCAGTTGTCCACGTATCCGTGGCAGCCTTGTAGGCTTCGTTGGTCTGGAGGCCTGAGCCGATACCGTCCCATCCACCGATCACATAGACGGTTCCACCTCTCATAGCTACAGCATACATCGCCGCTCGCGCCGTAGGCATGTCGGTCGGCGCCGTGCTCCATGTGTCGGTGTTCGGATCGTACATGTCCACGTCGCTGAGCACCGTGAACGGGGACGTCGTGCAGCCTCCGAACACGTAGATCTTGTTGCCGACCGTGGCAGCGGCGAGATCCGAGCGGGCCGAGGGGAGCGGCGCTACGGTTTCCCACGTGTCGGTCAGCACGTTGTAGCGCTCCACCGACGAGGTTTCGCTTCCGCTGCACGGTGCACCGGAGGCCGTGCGTCCGCCGATCGCGTACAGATAGGTCCCGACTCGGGCAACGGCTAGGCCCGTCCGGTTCGTGCTCATGTCTGCGAGCCCTGTGTTCCACGTATCGGTCACCCGGTCGTAGGCAAGGATCTTGTGTTCTACCCCTCCGCGGCCGCCGATGGAGTAGAAGATGCCGTCGTGGGAGATTCCGGCGCCTTCGGAGCTTCCGATGAACCCCCCCAGTGGCACGTCGGCGCCGAAGGACCACGTGTCGGAAGCGATGTCGTAGAGCCGCGTGGTCTTCGTGTCACTGCTATTCCGGTCGAAGCCCATCGCGGCGACGATCACGTTGCCGACCGAAGCGACGCTCATCCCCTCTACGCCCATGGTCGCCCCGGGCAGGCTAGGGACGGGAGCCAGGCTCAGCCAGCTTCCTGGTTGCTGCCCGACGCCCTTCTGCACGCTGAGGTTGATCGTGCCAGAGGCGTTCGTCAGGAGCACTCGGATGGTCCAAGCCCCGGTCGTTCCAGCATTGGTGGAGCCAGCGCTTTCTGTTGTGAGCGGCGCCGAGAAGAGCTCTGCTCCGGTAGCGTCGAGTACTGTTAGCAACCCACTTCCGCCGGTCAGGCTAGTTGACCAATACGCGGTGGCGGTCGTGCCTGTATTCTGCCAGACGTACTGCAGCGTCTCGGTGCGATCCTCCATCCCGGTGCTTTGGAACTCGAAGTTGTCAACCGAGTTGACGATCTCGGGCTCGAAGCGGGGATCGGTCACCCTGTCGACACCGCAGCCGGCGAGCGCGATCATGGTCGCGGCAATCAAACCTAGGGTATAGCGCATAGTTCTCTCTCCCAAGCGGGTAAGCGCGGTCCGGTCTCCGAGCGCCAGTTCGCGCAAGCCCCGTGCCTCCTCTGATTGCCTGGGAATCCGCCTCACAGTCACCCTTGCAACGACAACTGCTGTAAGGTTTTCGGACGATGGCCCACTGCCGATCGATCGTTCTGCGTGAGTAGTGAGGGCGGCCCTCCATCGGCAATAAGCAGCAGGGGGAGGTAAGGAAACTGTCCGGAAGGGTTGGACGTGGCGGATCAGCCACCCGCGGTCCTAGGCTCTCAAGGTTCCAGCGACCCGAGCGCAGCGCCCGGCGACCCGCTGGGCGGCGTTCGCACTGCTATTGGGATATGCGAAGCGCCCGGCACGAAGCAATGCGACAAACGGAAACGGGGAAGTCACGAAGACTCCCCCGCTCCGACGAGCTTTGCCCAGCTACTGCTGAACAGTGGCGGTTCGCATCTCTACAATGCGTTCAAAACGAGCCACGTCAACCGAGCAAAGCAAAGCGCTCGGCGTGAAACCGGGCGCTGGAGGACGAGAATGTTACTTCTGGCGGTTCCTTGACATCAGGCGGCGAAGTTTTCGAGCAAGTCTAAGTGGGCGAAGCCCCGCCTGCTCCCGTTCTAGATTGGTGCGTTGGAACCAAGTCTTGAATTCCCGCTTTTCTGTCTTGCTCTTCGAGATCTGGGGCCTCTTCATAAGATCCTCCCATCAACTTGTG
>JBDGZZ010000542.1:0-3008 GCA_039588335.1 Gemmatimonadota bacterium
CACGGTTGCTGAGCTTCGCCTCGATGGCGGACGCTCCGCCGACGCAGGGTGCACGAGACCTTTTGCTACGGCTGTCGGATATCATAGCTCAACATGCTAGAGGGGTTGCTGAGGGGGAACGAGACGAGTACGCCGCAGTGCTGCGGCTCGCAAGGGCCGTCATACCATGACCCCTATAGACGGACCAAATCCCCTGACCCCCAAGTGGGTGGAATCCCAAGTGGAATCGCTCCTCGAGGCCTACCGCAAAGGCCGTCAGAAAGGCGAGGCATTCGAACATGCCTCGACCGAGCTACAGGAGTTCGTGTTGCAGCGCGTGCACGATGGTGATTGCAAGGATCCGAAAAAGTGTGTCGAGATCGTGCTGAGGCTTAATACGCCTTCCTGACGGTGCAATGTCGGAGCCTCGGTATGGAGCAGAAGGGGCAGAAGGGGCAGGGCGGGCAGGGGAGCAGCGGGGGCAGAAGAGGCAGGAGGGGCAGAAGGGGCAGAGGGAAACGAAGCCCGGGACGATTGGAAACGTCCCGGGCTCGTCTGTAACTAGCTCATTAACCTACGGCGCCGGCTTCACCCCGAACTCGACCCAGGTGACGAGATCGAGAAACGCCTGGGTCTGGACAAAGGGAAGAGTAGGATCAACCTCGAAGTCGCAGTGGCCGAATCGGTTGACTGCCCGCTGCACAAGCATGTCCGAGCCTCCCGCTGCGGCAGCGATTCCCGCGTACGCGGCTTCATGGAAGAAGGGTACGGCTCCGTCGCGAGTGGTGTGTAGAGTCAAGACGGGAATCTTCAGTTTGCCCGTAGGTTGATACCAGTGCTCGAGATAGTTGGCAGCGTCCGGTGTTGCCTCGAACCGCTCGACGCCGATTACGGGGTGGTTGAGGACCGGGTGTGGAACGCCACCTACAGTGTAGATGGTGTTCACATTGCTCGCCATGGTGCGCCCGTGCGTCCGGCCCAAGAGATCGTCGGTGCCAACGACGTTGTAGAAGAGTGCGGACAAAACCCACTCGATGATCTCGAAGATGTCGCCTGATTGAATCTGGATCTGATCTACCGCGGCCAACTGGAACGTCGCCACGGGGTCGGTGAGCATTGCAACGGTCACCGCCGGAACGACCTGCGTCTCAAAATCCAGACCCTCGGGAACGTCTAACGCGCCGCCGCCCGGAATGACGCCCGGGAAGAAGAAATCAAAGAGCACGCGCAGGTTCAGGAGGTACTCCACCTGCAACGTCCCGCCACCCACCAATCCGCACATGGGGAGTGCACCGTCGAAGAGCTTGGGATTCTTCTCCGCCAACATCAGTGAGATGATGGCGCCCTCGGAGTGGCCGACCAGATAGGTCTTGTCAGGCATTCCGAAATGCGAGGCGAAGATGCCGCGTAACTGGCGCGTCCGCTGGACGGCATCCTTTATCGCATAGCCATTCTCAGAAAAGCTCGAGTACGCCACACCGTACCCAAATCCCGTGAGGATCTGCGGGAGCGGGTCTACTTGGGGAAGCGCGATAGGCTCGTCCGGAGCCACGTAGCCGTGCGCGTAGATGACCAAATCCCCGTTCCATGCTGCAGGCAAGAAGAGCTTGTAAAGAGATCCGGGGCCGGTCTTCCCCTCGATCACCTGCGGTCCGGTAGTCTTTTTCAATTCCACGGGAGCGAGCCGGGAATCCGGAGCGAGGACGTCTTCATCTGCACAGCCGAGTGAGAATGCGACGCTTCCGGTGAGTGCGAACAATGCTAACGTGCGTATCATGGTCACCTCCTGCATGTGATCCATGCAAAGTCTGCCGGTGGGCGCTCAGCGGGAGAATTGAACAACTAACATCCCACGTTCTACCTGACAAGCCCATGGATTGGAGACGAAACTCACACGCCTGGCGCAGCCCGAGAATGTTGACAGCGGTACTCAGGGAGCGGCAGTTTTGCCGGTCAGAAAGAAGGAAGGAAGAAGGGAGAGGTGGAGGAGGAGGTGTGAGGGAGAACGGGGGACGGGTGTTGCGCCTTGACATCAGGTGGGTAACTCCATGCGACGTCATACGAACACTGGATGGTGCGGTACCTTCCTGGCTCTGACGGTCGTCGGAGCGAGGCTTGCCGGCCCGGCGACCGCAGAGGGACAGGGGCAGTACGAATACGCAGACGCGATCGCCGAAGCGCGAACGCTTCTCGGGGCGTTCATGTCAGATCAGGCCATTCCCGGCCTGTCCGTGGCGGTGGGTGTGGAGGGCAGAATCGTTTGGTCTGAGGGAATGGGCTTTGCCAACCTGGAACACCGCCTGCCGGTAACCCCGCTTACGAGATTCAGAAGCGGAAGCATCGCAAAACCCATGACGGCCGCAGGACTCGCCGTACTGTACGAAGAGGCGCGGATCGATCTGGACGCTCCCGTGCGGCAATACGTTCCCGACCCCGCAATGCACGCAACCATCACCGCGCGACAGCTCGCCGGCCATCTCTCCGGTATCCGACACTATCCTCCCGACGGCGACGAGTTCTTCAACGCCAGGCGTTACACCAACCTGCTGGACGCGCTCGAGATCTTCCGGGACGACTCCCTGCTATTCGAGCCTGGCACTCGCTACTCGTATTCCACATATGGGTACAACCTCCTGGGTGCGGTGATGCAGGAAGCCTCCGGTGAGGGGTTTCTCGAGTTCCTGGAACACAACGTGTTTCAGCCAATCGGGATGCGGTCTACCGTCGGCGATCACTCGGACAGCATAATTCCGTACCGGACAAGCTTCTACGAACGCTCGGGAGGGAGGCGGAAATTCGTACCACACCCGTAAATCCGGATGGCACTCCGAGCCGCGAACGATCCTGAACGCCCCCTTTTCCGACAACAGCAACAAGTGGCCGGGCGGGGGTTTTCTCACGACCCCGGAGGACCTCGTGCGCTTCGGCTTTGCACATTTAGAACCCGGGTTCTTGAAGGAGGAGACGCTCGAGGTTCTCTTCACACCTCAGCGTACCGCCTCCGGAGAGGAAACCGGTTACGGCATCGG
>JBDGZZ010000543.1:0-2409 GCA_039588335.1 Gemmatimonadota bacterium
GACTGCCCCGAACACTACCGGGAGCATGCCGACTTCTGGCAGCAAACCGTGCAGACGCCAATCCTCGATACGGAACTGGGCGACTATCACTCCGTGTACGGTGATCTGGGGTATGGCGAGCAGACCATGCTGTCTCTGGCTACGGCGATCGACATGCTGTGGCCGTGTCACTGGGACTATGTCCGGAACCTCGAGACCGTACTAGGCGTGATCGGCGGCGATCCGAAACCGCGACGGCCGTTCGCCTTCTGCGCCCGCAACATCAAGCTCTCACCCGTCCGTGAGCGCATGAAGACCGTCAGCCACACGCTCCAGGTCTTCAGGGGGAATCGCGGGGCCGAAGGCAAAGTGGATGCGGAGCTGCTCGCGTCGCTCGGGGAGCCGTCCAGGCCGAGGCAATGGCTGGCCTCGTCCCTGGACAAGACCATCCGGTTGCAGCTGGACCTGTAGTCCTTCGTCCCGTTCTGCCCTGTCTAGTCCGTTCTGGTCTCTTCCTGTTGCTTTGCAGATGTTTGCAGAGCAGGCCGCCCTGGCCACGCTCTCAGAAGGCCCGTAGTTTAGCGAAGGCTCCGCCTGGAGTGCGGTGCTAACTGAACCGTTTCTTTCACGCGGAGGTGACCGTGTCCAAGCCCAAGATCACACCAACGGAAAACGGTCCGTACCTGATCGAGGGAACCGATGCCGTCGTGCGTTACACCGATGGAAAGACGTTTCCGATTCAGGGCAAGGCCGCCCTGTGCCGCTGTGGCGGATCCAAGAACAAACCGTTCTGCGACGGAACCCACAAGCGCAACGGTTTCTCGAGCGCAAAGGACTCCAATCGGGTTCCGGACAAGCTCGAAGACCATTCAGGCGACGGCATCACCATTCACGACAACCGCGGTCTGTGTGCGCACGCAGGGCGCTGCACGGACGGGCTCCCTGTAGTATTTCGCTTGGGCCAGGAACCGTGGATTGCGGCGAGCGCCGCCGATGCAGAGACCATTGCCAAGACGATTGAGCAGTGTCCGTCAGGGGCGCTGTCATACAGCATCAACGACAGACTGTATCGAGACCGCGGTGGAGATCCGATCGTGGCTCTGGCACCGAATGGACCGTACGTCATTCGCGGTGGGGTTGAGCTAGCGAACACCGAGCTCAACCAAGGCGGCACGACGGACCACATGACCCTGTGCCGCTGCGGCGCGTCGCAGAACAAGCCGTTTTGCAGCGGAGCGCACTGGAATGTGCATTTCGACGAAGACGCGCCTGCACAATAGACCGACGCGTGTGCGGCGTGCAGTACACCGTGAGGGGGCAACACAAGGAGCCGCGCGAGACGCGCGGCTTTTTGTCGCACACAGGCCCGGCAGGACTCGTTGCGAAGCAAAGCGAGGATCGGCCCTAGGCCGACCGCAGCTTCACCTGCAACCCCCGGTTTTGGAGTTCGGTGGTCTTCGTCCCGTCTGGTCCCGTCTCGTCCCGTTTGGTCCCTTCTGGTACCGACTTAGCTGACCCTTCGTCCCTTCTGGTCCCGTCTAGTACCGTCTTTTCCCTTCCTGTTAGTTTGCTAATGGTTTGCAGATCGGGCCATGTTTCCCGTCCCAAGCGGTGTCCTCCTAGGACGCGTAACCACCTGATATTTACAGAAAGGAGTTGCGGTGAACATGACGACGCGGACGACCTCCTGGCTTGGGGCCGCAGTGGCGCTTTCGACCCTCACCGCCACGGTCGTGCGCATGGAGACCGCCAATACCAACGCTACAGGCTCAGGCTATCTCGAAGACGCGCTTGCAGTGTCGCATACGCTGATCCCGCAGGCGCCCACGTGTGAGGTCGCGTCTCTACCCGAGTTGCCTGATGTGAGCATCGCATCCGTGACGCGGCAATCGGCACCCGTGCCGCACTGCAAGGTGGCGGGCGTGATCGGCACGGAGACGAACTTCGAATTACTGTTGCCCGATAATTGGAATGGGAAATTCGTCATGGGCGGGGGCGGCGGCTTTGTGGGGTCGGTGATGAACACCTCGCTCATGTTCGGTTCCCTGCAGGCCGGCTATGCCACGGTAGGAACGGATACCGGCCATCAAGGTCATTCACTCGATGCGAGCTGGGCGCTCAACAATCTGGAGCGTCTCGTGAGCTTTGGTCACCAGGCTGTGCACCGAACCGCGGTCACGGCCAAGGCACTGGCCGAATCGTATTATCAAGCGGATATCGCACGCAGTTACTTCACTGGTTGCTCCCGCGGTGGTGGCCAGGGCCTGATGGAGGCCCAGCGTTACCCGGAGGACTTCGACGGCATCGTGGCGGGTGCGCCGGCCTACAACTGGACGCCGGGGTTGGCGGCGCTTGGGGTGCAGATAAGCCAGGCCATGTACCCGGACCTCAACGATCTCGAAGAGGCTGTCGTCGGCCCCGTAGAGCAGG
>JBDGZZ010000544.1:0-2408 GCA_039588335.1 Gemmatimonadota bacterium
GTGCAGGTACGATGGCCCGCATTTGTTGCTGCTTGGTCCCGCTTTATCTCCAAATTGGGCAGGTATGGTAGACTATGCCCCATCAGGCAATCTATTTCCAATTGTCGTTTGGGTGGACAATGTTTGGCGCAAAATCGGCCAGAAATTGAGGGGGGATGCGTATCGGCCGGCCGGTGGTAATGTCTACCCAGACGTAGAGAGTGTGCACGCGCGCTATCAGGGTCTCATCGCCGGCTCGGGTGATGGTGTAGTGCCGTATGGCTGTTGCCCTTTTGACATCGGACACCCACGTCGCTACCTCAAGTTCATCATTCAACCTGGCCGGCTGCCGGTATTGTATCCGATGACGCCGGACAATGATCGCAAACCCTGCCGCCGTCATACGTTCCACAGGCCAATCGTATGCCGCTGCCACCTCGATCCCGCAATCGTCGATATAGGCCAAATAGACCGCATTGTTGACGTGTTGAGCCGGCCCAATATCCTGCCACGTCACCCGCCGCCGCATCGAAAAAACGCCTGCCGGTGGTGATGGCGTGACTGGAAACTTTTCACGTTGTGGCCTGGGATTAGGTCGCCCCTCCGGTAGAAGGGTGGTAATCAGGTCGGGCGGAATTCTTGCCGGCTGCCCGGTGGTAGTGTCGAGAAAGACCCAATCAGTATGTGCCCTGGCCCTCAAGTCATCCCCGCCATAAAACTCATAGACGCGACGGGTGGTTGTCCGCCGGAAATCAACCACCCACGTTTTGACCCGGACCGAGTCGCCGTAACCCAGCGGCTGCAGATATTCGATGTGTGTTTCACGAGCTAACCATTGACGTCCCAACTCGGCATAACGAGCCCGGCTATAGCCGGCCGCAGCCGAAGCGTCGAAAGCTGCTTCCTGCATATAGCGCAAGTAGTTAGCATTGTTGACGTGTCCATAAGCATCACATTCATAATGGCGTATCCAAAAAGAGCGGTTATGGATTAACGGCATCGTCATTTACCTTTTAACTGAAAAACGTCGAAACAAAGCGCCGCCGGCAAGTGCTACTAACGGTCGCCGACGGCTAACCCGACCAACTGAGTGGGGCAGTTGATCGGGCTGGTGTCTATTCTATCACATTTTCTGTGGTAGCTCAAAGATGTCCGGATTGGCATTGGAAAATGGCCTGGTTCCCACGCTGAGCGTGGGAACCAGCTTTAAACGGATCAGCGTGGGCACGTTACTGATGAAGCTCGTCCAGGACGTTCCAGGCAGCCTCTTGGCGCTCGACGTCCAAGAGGTGAGCGTACGTCTGCTCTTGCATTGGGCCGACGAGCTTCTTCTCTTTGGATGTGTACGTTTTGCCGTTGACGTAATCCCCCCCGTTCCCGTGCAAGACGTCGAGGTAGCGCTTGGCGCCGAGCGAGACGGGCTGGTGCATGCCGATCGCGGGACCGATGACAGGCATGACCTTGGTGAACATAAACCTCTTGAGGCCGGTCGTATTGCGACTGGCGTTCGTGGTCACGCTGGATCCGGGGGACACGGCAAAGACCGAGATGCGCTCGCCGAATCTGCGAGCCATGGCCGCGGCCCACCAAGACGTGAACAGCTTCGTCATGGCGTAGTAGCGAAATCCGTTGAATTTCTCCGGCTTTGCCCCTCTGGCGAAAGAGACCATCGCCTCGTGAAGATCGTCGCCGAACTCTTGCGGAGCCTCAGTCGCGAAGTCGTAGAGCTTCATGTCCATCATCGCCGGGAGATCATTACGTGCCGCCTCCGAACCCGAGATCACGACCCGGGTGCCCTTGGTGAGCATGCCAGCCTCGAGAAGTCGAAGCGTGAGCACGTGATGGCCGATGATCGATGACGCGAATCCGAGTTCGAGGCCATCAACGCTCTTCTTCAGCGTCCCGCCAGACACGATCCCGGCATTCAATAGCAGGCTATCAATCGGGTTACCGCGCCTCACCAGCTCGTCGCTCGCTGCCCGAGCAGACTCGATGCTGGAGACATCAACCGCGAGGGTTTCGAACGGATCCGACCCCACTCGTGCGGCGAGCGCCCGTTGTGCGGCCTCTGCCTTTTCGAGCGTACGGCAGGCCAGGATGACCCGGCCGTAGCCGGCTTGGGCAAGTTGTGCGGCCGCTTCGAAGCCCAGGCCTGAGTTGGCCCCCGTGACGAGGGCGGTGTGGGTGCTTAGGCTTTGGGTGTTGCTTATGTTAGTTGTCATTATATATTCTCCTATGATACCCAACTCTCGTTCCCACGCTGAGCGTGGGAACGAGAGTTGGGTGTTGTCTGGTGCGTGCGAAGCCCCGCTTCATAGATAGCTTCTTGATAATGAATTATTTGGATTAAGCGACCACCGCGACCGGTTCAAGATTTATGCCGCGGGGGCTTTCAACCGGCTGGTCGGTTTCTGCATAATATTTAAGAC
>JBDGZZ010000545.1:0-2399 GCA_039588335.1 Gemmatimonadota bacterium
CTCGTCCTGGTCCAACATAAGCGCCCAGACAAGCGCGTCCGCCCATTCCATATGACCTAAGAGCTGATGTAAGTGACTCTGATCCATCACTCTCTCCAGGGCTATCAATCAATGCAGGCTAACGACTCGGCAAATAAGCTGCGAGCGCGAGCTTACCAGCCACAAGAACAGCTCGGACTCTATCGATTTCACCATGCGCACAAATCAACTACTCCTATCACGCTCGACGGCTTCATTTGCCTGTCAGGCAGATCCTCACGCCCGTGCATCAGCCCGTCGTGCAAGAACCGAGTAGCTGTGGGGCAAGCTCTCACGAATCGCTCGAGGCCAGTTCGGGAACTGATCCCAGAATTGTGCTGGATACTCCTTGAAGTGCACCAAAGACAAACCAGCTGCGAGGAGCTCCTCGATGACTTGGCCCGGCCGCCAGTAACGTTCAAGCATCCTCGGACTATCACCGCCGAGTTCACGGCTCACGACACAAGCGGGAAATCCAGGATGTTCTCTCGCGCCACCGTCGAAATAGCTCACCCCGGTTCGGAGCACGACATGGTCCGCATCCCGATCCCATAGCGCGTCGAGTGGATGGCCCTCGAAGAGAAAGAAATGACCACCCGGCCGCAGCAATCGCCGCACTGCTGCCGCCCACACCTTGATATCCTGTATCCACGGGACTGCCCCACGGCCCGTGTATACGACATCGGCCGTTTCGGTGAGTTCCGAGGGAGGGTCAACTACGTCGGCGCAACAAAACTCCGCCGCTATGCCTGCGGCCCTAGCCTTGTCACGTGCCTGCGCGATCATCTCCGGGCTGATGTCGATGCCGACCGCGGATTCCGCTCCCGCATTCAGGAGGCCCAGCGTATCCAGTCCGTGCGAGCATTGGAGATGCACGACGTGCGAACCCGGCAGCAATGGTACTAGCACCGCAACTTCTGGCTCAAGCAGGTTGTGTCCTCCGGCTCTGAGCAACGCTACATGGTCGTTGAACTCTGCACGGTACTTGGCCCGAGCGACGATATCCCAGCCACGGGCCGTTTCATCGTAGAGGTCACGGCGTCGACGAGTCATCGCCCCACCACTCCGGTTTCGAGGAGCTGCCTAACGGTCAGCGCATGAGCTGCGAGCGATCGGCTCGCCAGGTGCGCGTATCGCTGTTCGCACTCGTATCAACGCCAGGCGTGTCAACGGCAACTTCCACTAGAACATACGCGCTCGCCAGGTCCATGCGCGTGATAGGTGACATGCGTACACTGCCCTAGCTGTCGTTCGAGATCAGAGCCGCGAACCGCCACCGTCCGTCAGGGTCACGGCGCATGACATGGACGTACTTCCGGGACGCGCTGAAGCCAGCCATCGTGGGTTCGATGGAGAGTTGCTGGGTTCCCACTTCGTATGCCAAGTCTCCTTCACCGTACACTTCCACTGGTGTCAGTGTGAGGCTTGTGACGGTGACAGCCTCAAAGACGGCCGCATTATGGGCCTCCAACTCCGATTGACCCGTGATCAGCGGAGTACCCGGATGCAAGAGGCGCACGTCGTCTGTGCAAAGCGCGGCATAGGCAGCAGCGTCACCTGCGAGTATCGCAGCCGTGACTGCTGTTCGCAGGCTGGCGATAGCCACAAGGTCGGCATCCGTGAGTGTCGGAGGTCCTCCCGCACCGGATCCGCACCCTACTACTGCGACGGCGGTGACTACAGACTTAAGCAGGCGCGCGCGCATAGTGCCCCCAGTATGAGGTTGATCTGAAGAACACATGTCACCTAACTCATAATTCTACTGACCGACATATCGGTTTATCCTACACCCGCTACGCAGCCTAGCAAGCGAATCGTCCCTGAGTATTCTATCCTGAGCTCGATCATGGTGACGGTTACACTGACGGGACCAGTCCGTCCGTGTGCAACATCGTGCGAGGGGTAAGCGAGATAGTGCAAAGGAGTGCAACTGCGCAATTGGAAGGGGTGGCCCAGGGTCAAAAACGCCCGACGAAGACCGGAAGCCCGAACCTGTCCCGTCCGCTCCCCTGCCTCGAGACCGCGCGCCGGGACCTGAGGGCAGAAACGAATAGCTCACAGACCAGGGAGGTCGCCGATCCGTGACTGAATCGCATAACAAGCCGTTAGGCGCTACACAGGATAGGAGGACTAGCAAGCGTCTCGGTGTGCGTATTGCGAAAAGCTGATTCTCTTCCGAGGAAGGCGACACGGCAGTAATCGCTGCTGCAGCAATCGCTGTCTCCTGCGGCTATTGATAAAGGCAGAGGGACAAGAGGCGGATCGATCGGCGGTGAGTGAAGTCTTGCTGGAGCGCAACTGTCCGCTGGTGCTACCGCAGACGGGACTGTGCGACAACACGATTCCGGTCCGGCCCGCAGAGACTTGGTTACCGGTGGTCG
>JBDGZZ010000546.1:0-2398 GCA_039588335.1 Gemmatimonadota bacterium
TGAACGGTGGATCCGAACCCTTCTGGGCTCGCGCTGCAGGGGCGGCTGTCAACAGCATTGAGATCGAGGCCACACACAGCGCCACCGCTCTGAACGTTCCTTTCATTAGTGACTTTTTCATTGCGGGCCTCACCTCAGTGTGATGGTTGCCGAGTCCGAGCCACCCTTCTGCGATCTCACCATGAGATCGATTGTGGCTCCGTCACGACCATTGATGATCCAAGTGTAGCTCTCGGGTGCGCCAGACCCGTCGAGATTCTGGAAGAAACTCGTCTTGGCGGCGCCCGTGAGCAGATCGTCCGGGGAGACGCCGAGTTGCACCATGGTTGGCGCTACGGATCGTGACCGGACACCTTGAGCAGTCGAAGTCGGAAGGAATCCGGCGTTCTCGATTTCTGCCTTGATCTCAAATACGCCGCCACCGTGGTTGGTTACCTGGACGTCTGCGATTCGTACTTCTGCAAACAGCGATGCCAGGTAGACGGCGAACTGTGCGTGAGTCTCACCTAGGGAAGTGAGTTCTGACGGCGGCGGGTTGGTGACAGCGTAAGGCGCAAAGCCACCAATCTCCACCACCCCAAGTGACGGATGCTGGAATTCCTCCCAGTCCACGAAGCCGTCAACGTTCTGTTCGTCCATCCATTTGAGTATGTCGCGATCGGCGCCGCCGCCGCCGCCACGAGAAGCGCCCCCTCCCGGGCGCCCCTGGCCTTGGGGACGAGCACCTCCTCCTGCCGGCGCGCCGCGCGGCCTTTGCGCACCCACAGGCGGCTGGTCTCCAACGGGACCCGTCTCACCTTCTTCTTCGCCTACATCGGAAACCCCCCAGCCGGGCGTGGAAAAGGCGGGCACGCCAAACTGGAAGTAAGCGTACTCGAAGAAGGAGCCCTGCGGAGCCCGAGTCATGGCTACCCGGCTGACCCCGGTTATCTCTCCGTACTTCTCGCCAATGGCTGTGTAGTAAGCCAGGTCCGACCCATCCACGGTCGTTGCAGGCCGGCGGGCCGGCGGGCGCCTGCCGCCTTGCCCGGCAGGTGCACTTTGTTGAACAAAGAACCCGAAGCCGCCGAAACGGCCCGGTGTCACCACTCGGAACATGCCTACATTGCCCGCAGCGGCGTTGCTTGCGTCGGCGTAGTCCAACAACGCGACCGAGTTGGCAGGGGCGACCGCTCCGTTCGACGTGGGAGCTGTGACGAGATTGTCGCTCTCTCCGTATGTCAGTACGGCTGCGATGTTGCGGTGGCTCACAGCGAAGTCCATCAACGCACGAGACTCCGGCTCGCTCACCATGTGAGGGCCTGCGCCCGGTTCATAGTATGGATAAGCGTGCTGGAAGTTGCGATTGAGATCGACGCCACCGGGGCCATCTTCGTTGAAGAACCCGTCACCGTCGTTATCGGTACCCTCCCAGTACACCTTGTAGCCCCCGGACTCACCCTTCGCCGGCTCCGCTTCCCTCATCAACCGAGGTTCGTCCGGTTGGGCCAAGTATTTTCCCATCGGATCGGCGACCCTCATCTGCGTGATCAGGCCATCGCGATTCAAGTCTTCCGGACCGTCCTCATTGGTACGACCGTCATTGTCGTCGTCGTTGGGCCGAGTGTTTGTCTTACGGCTGCTCTTGATGTCGGCCCACATCAACTCAGCTGCATCAGGATTGAGACGCGGGAACACGTAGAAAACGTGGTTGTCCACTCGCTCCTTGACGTCAGTGTCAGTTCCATAGTTGGCTAGCAGGTACTCCACGGTGTGCAGTGCCAGTTCGCTACCCACCACGTGATCGCCCTCCAGATTGGCAACTATCAGAAGGCCTGGCCGTTCGTCGACCGGCACGCCATTTCGGTTAGCGATTTCGACCATCCAGATTTCCCTGCCCTCGGAAGTCTCCCCAAGAGACTCCATTCGGGCGATGTCCGAATGGGCACGGACTACCTGTCTCAGAGCCGCCGTCATTTCGTCGAACGAGTGGTATTGCGCAGCATCCTGCCCCTGGTAATAGGGCATGAACAGGAGGACGCCGGTCATGAGAGAAGGCCTGCTAACACTCGCGGCCATACGTCTCAAAAGCGAACGTCCGCCGGTAGACGGTTGGTGCACTTTGTCCTCCAGGAAGGATTGGAATATCGAATGAAGAATATCGAACAAGGAATGTAGAAGTAGAATGACCTGACCACTACTTCGACATTCCCTGTTCGATATTCATGATTCAGGATTCGATCAGTTGCCGGTCAGCCCCCTCTTCTCCAACAAAGGCTGAATCTCCGGCGGACGACCCCGGAACTCCTCGTACAATTCCATGCCCGGTCTGGTGCCACCTTTGGATAGGAGCACCCGGTACTTGCGAGCCGTGTCGTGATCGAAGAGGCTCGTCTCCTTGAACGCCTGGAACGCATCC
>JBDGZZ010000547.1:0-2396 GCA_039588335.1 Gemmatimonadota bacterium
GCCGAGGCGGCGGAGATCACCGAGAAAGCGGCAGGTCACCGCGACCGCTACCTGACGAAGTGCGGCGGAGTCTACTCCAGCGAGTGGTTTTGGTCCAAGATCTTGCACTGCAGGCGCAGCGCGCAGAAGGTGTTCGCGGCGGCGTACAGTTGGGTCGAGCTGGCCGACTTCATTCCGGCCTTCATCACCGGCAACACCAATCCGCACACGCTGGCTCGCGGCATTTGCGCCGCCGGCCACAAGGCGATGTACCACGACGACTGGGGTGGTCTACCGTCGGAGCGGTTCTTGGCGTCTCTGGATCCCGATCTGGCCGCGATCAGACGACGCTACGCCGAGCGAGCCGTCCCGGCGGACCGCAAGGCCGGCGGACTCAGTACCGAGGTGGCGCGGAAGGTCGGTTTGCCGGCCGGAATCTCGGTGGCGGTGGGAGCGTTCGATGCTCACATGGGTGCAGTGGGCGCAGGCATCAAACCGGGAACTCTGGTCAAGATCATTGGCACCAGCACGTGCGACACGATGATCGCGCCCATGGACGAGCCACTCCCCGATATCCCGGGTCTGTGCGGCATCGTGCCCGGGTCGGTCATCCCGGGCATGTACGGCTTGGAGGCGGGGCAGTCGGCCGTTGGCGACATCTTCAATTGGTTCGCGAGCCAACTCGCACCCCATCAACACGCCGCCAAGGGAGACACACACACCAGTCTGTCACGGGCGGCGGAGAAGATTCGCCCCGGCGTGAGCGGCCTGCTTGCGCTGGACTGGAACAACGGCAACCGCACGGTGCTGGTGGATCCGAGGCTGACCGGCCTGCTAGTGGGTCAAACGCTCGGTACATCCGCGCCGGAAGTGTATCGCGCGCTGGTGGAGGCCACCGCTTTCGGTGCCCTGACCATCATTAATCGGTTCGAGGAATACGGCGTCGCAGTCAAGGACGTGGTGAACTGCGGCGGCATTGCAGAGAAGAACCCGTTCGTCATGCAGATCTATGCCGACGCGTGCAATCGGCCGATGAAGGTCAGCCACTCGCCGCAAACGTGCGCTTTGGGCGCCGCGATCTTTGGTGCGGTAGCCGGTGGCGCCTATCGCAGCGTCCAAAGTGCGCAGCGCAAGATGGTCCGGCCTCATCGCAAGATCTATCGACCGCGCAAGGCGGCCGCAGCCGTTTACACCGAGCTGTATGAACTCTACAAGCAACTGCACGATGCGTTCGGTACCGCGGATCACGCGCAGGGGCTGGGGCACGTAATGAAAACCCTGATCGCGATTCGCGATCGGACTCGCAAGGGATAGGCGATGTTGGAAGAACTCAAGCGGGCGGTGTGTCGTGCCAATCGGGCCCTGGTAGAGAAAGGCCTCGTGACGCTCACCTTCGGAAACGCCAGTGGGATCGATGCTGAGCGACTACATGTCGTCATCAAACCGAGCGGCGTTCCATACGCCGAGCTCGAGCCTGATCATATGGTGGTCGTAGACCTGTCGGGCACAGTCATCGAGGGTAACCTGCGGCCCTCTACCGACACGCCAACCCACCTGCTGCTGTACCAGCACTTCCAGCAGGTCGGCGGCATCACACACGTGCACAGCCGGTTCGCTACCATGTTTGCTCAAGCGCGCCAGGAGATCCGCTGCCTTGGCACTACGCACGCCGATCATTTCCATGGTTCCGTCCCGGTCACCCGGCCGCTCAGCCAGGCCGAGGTCGAACAGGACTACGAAGCCAACACTGCGCGTGTGATTGTTGAACGGTTTGCGCAGTTGGACCCGGTAGCGATGCCGGCCGTACTGGTGGCGGGGCACGGGCCGTTCACCTGGGGTAGGGATGTGGCTGCGTCGGTTGTGAACGCAGTCGCATTGGAAGTGGTGGCGGAGATGGCCTTCGGCACTCGTGTGATCGATGCGAACACGCCCGACCTCGAGCAACACGTGCTCCACAAACACCATGAGCGCAAACACGGCAAGGATGCGTACTACGGACAGGATTGATAGATGATCGATCTCAAGCGATACGAGGTGTGGTTCGTCACCGGCAGCCAGCATCTATATGGTGACGCGGTGTTACAACAGGTGGCCGACAACGCGCGGCAGATTGCCGAGTCGTTCGACTCCGCGGACTCGATGCCGGTCAAGGTGGTTACGCTGCCTGTCCAGACGACACCTGACGCCATCCGCCAAGTGTGCGCGGCAGCAAACGCCGCTGCGGATTGCGTCGGTATCGTCCTGTGGATGCACACGTTCTCACCGGCCAAAATGTGGATCGGTGGGCTGAACATGCTGCACAAGCCGTTCGTGCATCTGCACACCCAGTTCAATCGCGATATCCCGTGGTCGACAATCGACATGGACTTCATGAATCTCAACCAGTCGGCGCACGGCGACCGCGAGTTTGGTTACCT
>JBDGZZ010000548.1:0-2394 GCA_039588335.1 Gemmatimonadota bacterium
AATGAAGCCAACGGCGGCGGAATGTGGGTTGACGACAGCGGTGTCACGTTGAGCGACGTGGTCTTCGCCGACAACTCGGCAAGTGACGATGGAGGTGGGCTCTACTGCAGCGGACCGGGCGCAAGAATCGTCGATCTCCTCGACGTTTCGTTCACCGGAAACGCGGCGGGTGACGACGGAGGTGGAATGTACGCCCCAGACCACTCAGTGACCATGATGAACGTGATGTTTCAAGACAACACCGCGGGCGCCTGGGGCGGAGGCCTGGCCGTCGGTGACACTGGATCCGAACTAAATGCGGATCTTACCAATGTCGTTGTCATCGGCAATTCCGCCGACGAGGGTGGCGGGCTCGCCTGCCTTTCCGGTACGCTGAACCTTACCAATGCCACGTTCAACGCGAACTCGGCCGTTTCGGCGGGCGGGGCGGTGTATGCCGACGAAGTCAACGGCACGGTGACGATTACAAATGTGATCATGTGGGGCGACAACTCCGCGTACCAACCCGAAATCATCACGGATGGCCTGCCGTCAATATCTTACTCGCTCATCCAGGGGACGGGGGGCAGCGGACCCGGCTGGGATGGCGAATGGGGAGTGGACGGCGGCAACAACATCGACGCCGATCCGATCTTTGTCGACGCGGTTGGAGCGAACCTTCGATTACTGCCGTCGTCGCCCGCCATTGACGCCGGTGACGATTCGGTGCCCAACCTGCCCGCGACCGACTTTGACGACAATCCGCGCATTCAAAACGGAGCGGTGGATATGGGCGCGTACGAGTTCGCAGCGTTCACGCATGCAAGCGTCAACTCGATAGAGGACGTACCGGACGACCAGGGTGGGTGGGCGAGGATCTTCTTCACCCGTTCTAGTTATGACGATCCCGACGAGACGCAGTATCCAATAGACCGTTATGACATTCATCGTCGCATGGACAGCCCGGTCCTCATGGCCACGATTCTATCGGAAGGTGACCCCGTTGAACCCGGATCGGAAATCTCGGTGCAGACCAAAGATGGATTCCCGGTCGTGCTGTACGCCTTCGCTGAGGGACCACGGCTCATTCGGTTTGATGATCGCTACTTTGTTGCGCCGAACGATGGTGGATTTGGGGCGCCTCCCGGTGTCTGGGAAGTGGTGGGCAACGTCTCGGCCCAGCAGCAGGATCAGTATGTCCGGTTGGTCCCGACGCTAGGAGATTCGTCGGCTGCCGGTGTTCCGCACACAGCGTACTACATTTCCGCGCACACGACGACGCCAACTGTGTTTTACGACAGTCCGGTCGACAGCGGCTACTCGGTCGATAACATCGCGCCCGGAGTGCCTCAAGGGTTATCGGTCGCCTACAACACGGGAAGTGGCAACCAACTGAGTTGGGAACCGTCATCTGAACCGGATTTTCAGTACTGCAAGATCTACAGAGGAAGCGACCCGAGCTTCACAACGGGGCCGGGAAACCTCGTCCACGAGACGGCGACACCGCCCTGGAGCGACCCGGACCACGACGGTGGTGGGATTCACTACAAGATAACCGCAGTGGATCACTCTGGGAATGAGAGTGATCCGGCATCACCGGGTACGCTGACGTCGGCGGGCGATCTCCCGGTGCCCGAATCGTTTGCACTCCATCAAAACACGCCGAACCCGTTCAACCCGACGACGGTGATTCGATACGACGTTCCTGCGGGTGGTGGTCGGGTGACGCTTCGGATCTACGATGTCGCCGGGCGGCTCATACGTACGCTGGTAGATCGAAACGTAACGCCAGGGCACAAATCGGTGACGTGGGATGGTAAGGATGCCCGGGGTAACCAGGTGAGCAGTGGTATCTACTTCTACCGCCTTGTGGCAGGGAACGCCACCTTTACGAAGAAGATGGTGTTTCTGAAGTAAGAGGGAAGTACACAACGGTCAGGGTGATCGTGATGGGGCTTCGATTTCTCTTGTTCTCATTGTGCTTTACCGCGCTGCAAGTGTCGCCCGTTTGGGCGGAAGACCATCGGTGGAGCCGGGGATTCGGCGGCACCGGGATTGACCAAGGGAGCAGTGTCGCCGCGGATGAATCTGGGAGCGTCTTCGTCACGGGTCGCTTCGAGGAGACCGTAGACTTTGGTGGCAGCCCGCTCATCAGTGCCGGCATCAGAGATGTATTCCTCGCGAAGTATGACGCTAATGGTACTCACGTGTGGAGTCAACGATTCGGAGGCACGGGTTACGACGGGGGACAGGCTATCGATGCTGATGCGGCCGGAAATGTGGTTGTGACCGGCTTCTTCGAGGGGACCGTTAGTTTTGGAGGGGATTCGCTGACCAGTGCAGGGTCGATTGACATCTTTCTGGCCAAGTATGATACCAATGGCAATCACGTTTGGAGCCAGAGATTTGGGGATA
>JBDGZZ010000549.1:0-2394 GCA_039588335.1 Gemmatimonadota bacterium
ACGTGGAGCGGCCTTTTTTGGAGGGCCAAGACGGCGGGGATTTGAGAATCGCAAGTCGTTGGCGGACAATGACTTGCGGATTTCGGCCGGCACGCCCGAGGCGTTTTTCCCGGGACATACGTGTGGGTATGTGGCTCGTGACCCCACGGTACGTACCCTGCAACCCCACGGTACGTACCCTCTGACCCTATGGTCTAGCCCAACTTCCGCACTCGAGCAGTCGGAAATCTTTTTTTCGGAGGATTCTGGGGAAGTCATTTTTGATTTCTCAGGGGTTTTGCCTACTTTGTTTTGTCCAGAGAGCGATTCTAGTGACTAAATCGGCGCAGATCGCGATTGATTTTCTCGGGACGATTGCTACATATTGTGGCTATGTTCATCCGAAAAACAACACGCAAGTACAAAGACAAGACGTACACCAATTACCTGCTGGTCGAGTCGCTTCATACAGCCAAAGGGCCCAGGCAGAAAGTGCTTTGCTCGCTGGGTGATCTCAGCCCACGGCCCGCTCGGCAGTGGCTGCAGTTGGCGCACAAGATCGAAGACGCCTTGGCCGGGCAAGCGAACCTTTTGGAAGGCCCCGATGCGGAAGTGGAACAGATTGTCCGCCAGGTGCGCCAGCGACAAAGCGAGAGAACCTGCCAGACGTCTGCGAAACGCCGCGATGGCACCTCGGATGAGGATCTGATTGCCGTACATGTCGATCGAGTGAGGATGGAGCGGCCGCGCGAGGCAGGCCCGGTTCACGTGGGGTACCAGTTTTGGAAACGGCTGGGCATGGAAGAGATTCTCCGCGGCTTGGATTTCAACTCCCGGGCGATCCAACTGACCTGCGCGATGACGCTCAATCGGTTAATCCATCCCGGCAGCGAGCACGCCATGCCCGACTGGATCCGCCGTACAGCCTTAGGGGACATTTTGGACGTGGACTTCAGCGGCCTGGTGGAGGACCCGTTGTATCGGAATCTCGACCGACTGCATCCGAACCGGGTGGCGATTGAGCGGGCGTTGGTTGAGCGGGAGCGGAACCTCTTCAACCTGGATCAGACCGTCTTTCTGTACGACTTGACCAGCACGTACTTCGAAGGAAAGGCCCTGGCGAACCCCAAAGCCCAACGGGGCTACTCTCGCGATAAGCGTCCCGATTGTAAGCAGGTGGTGGTGGGGCTGGTCATCAACCGGGATGGCTTTCCCATGGCCCATGAGGTCTTTGCCGGCAACGTCCAGGATCGCCAAACGCTGGGGGACAT
Source organism: Gemmatimonadota bacterium (assembly GCA_039588335.1). Classification (GTDB taxonomy): domain Bacteria; phylum Gemmatimonadota; class Gemmatimonadetes; order Gemmatimonadales; family GWC2-71-9. The sequence continues at coordinate 1,251 of JBDGZZ010000549.1, forward strand.
GCTCGACCGTTTGGCCCGGCGTGTAGGACTCGTGGAAGGACGGACGGTCGTGGTCGACCGGGGGATGGCCTATCCCGAAAACCTTCAGGAAATCAAGGATCGCAAGCTCCACTACGTCGTGGCCACCCGGCAGTCGCATGCGCGACGCCTGGCTGGACGATTTCCAAGACAAGGAGGGGTTTGAGGAGATCATTAGGATTCCCTCGCCGCTGAATCCGTTTCAGAAAAAATCGAAGGTGCAGGTCAAACGCAAGCAAAGCGATGGAGAAACCTTCGTGCTGTGTGCCAGCAGCGAACGTGCCGAGAAGGATCGGGCAATTCGGCAAAAGCAAGAGCAACGTTTCCTTGCCGACTTGGCCAAGCTGCAAAACAGGATTTCCCGGGGCCGGTTGGTCCGCGAAGTGGCCATCGGCGAGGCGATCGGCCGATCGAAAGAACGGTATCCCCGGGTGGCGCGTTACCACACCCTCCGTTTCGATCCTCAGAAGCGTACGTTGCGGCACGACCCCGAGGAAGCGATGCGGGAAAAGGCCCAGATGCTCGACGGTGCCTATCTGTTGCGAAGCGACCGCGACGATCTGGGTGCCAAGGAGGCCTGGCTGTTGTACATCACGCTGACGCGAGCGGAAAATGCGTTTCGCGCGATGAAAAGTCCGCTTGCGGAGCGGCCGATCTTCCATCACTTGGAACACCGAGTGGAAACGCACATCTTTCTGTGCGTGCTCGCTTACCACCTGCTGGTGGCGATCGAGACGACCCTTCTGGAGCAAGGCTGCCATACGTCGTGGGCCACGATTCGCCAGACGCTGGCGACCCATCAGGTTGCCACGATCGTGCTGCCGACAGACGGAAAAAAGATCCTCCAAATCCGCAAGGGAACGACACCCGAACCTGAACACATCGAGTTGTACCGCCTCCTGGAAGTCCCCACGGAGATCATGCGTCCCCAAAGAACCTGGACCCGGCCCCCAGCGGTCCCAACCTAGTGACGGAAAAACTCGCCAAACCCCGAAAAACGCAGAGCTTCACCGACCACAGTGCGGAAGTTGGGCTAACGTCCAGGATCTCCTGGACATGAGAACGGCCGAGCTCTCTGCGTTCTTTTTGTGCCGCTGCAGCCGCTTCCACCGCCGCCCATCGCTCT
>JBDGZZ010000550.1:0-2925 GCA_039588335.1 Gemmatimonadota bacterium
CGGCCATTCTGGATCTGGTGAACTGGTTCCTGGATCACCAGCCGGATAACTGCAGCTTGATCCTTGCCAGCCGGGTCATGCCCGACCTGCCCTACCTGCAGCTCACAGCCAGGCAGGAGATTGCCGGGCTGGGGAGCGAGGATCTGGCTTTTACGCCGGAGGAGATCCAGGCCTACCTTAGTCAGAACCACAACCTGCAGATCCCAATAGAGGAAGCCCGGCAGCTGGCGCAAGAAACGGAAGGCTGGATCACGGGTATCCTGCTGGGTACGCACACGCTGTGGAAAGGGCTGATCCGCTCGATCACGGCCGCTAAGGCACGCGATGAGCAGGTGTTCGACTACATGGCCCAGGAGATCTTCAACCAGCAGCCGGATAAGATTAAGAGTTTTCTAAAGGGGACCTCGATCCTCAACGTCATGACCCCTACAATCTGTGACCGGCTCCTCGGAATTTCGAATTCAGATCAACTGCTCGATACGCTCGAGCAAGACAACCTTTTCGTGCTGCGCCTCTCGGGTGACGAGCGCACCTACCGCTATCACGCCCTGTTCCAAGATTTTCTACGGGGACAATTCGACACGGATGGATTGGAGGAAATGGCAGCCCTGCACCGAAAGGCGGGGAAGCTGCGCCTTGAAGAAGAGCGCTGGGAGGCTGCGCTGGAGCATTTCATCGCCAGCGGGTCGGATGAGGATGCAATCGAGGTGATCAAGGGACAGATGGAAGCGATCTATCGCCAGGGGCGTCTGGCTACGCTGAAACGATGGCTGGATGCCATCGCTCCTTCCAAGCTCTCGGAGGATCCTATCCTGCTGATTATGCGTGGCCGCCTCCACCGACAGGTGGGGGATTTCGAGAGTGCCCTGGCGTGCTACGAGCAGGCCCGGACTTTGTATCTTGATCTGGGTCAAGAGAAAAGCGCACTCGGGTTGCGCATACGTGAAGCCCTGGTCCACCAATACAGCGGTGCAATGGAGAAGGCCAGGGAGATGGCTGAGACGGCACTTGATGCCGCCGGAGAAGATGGCCTCGAACCCGTGATGAGTGCCCAGGCTTACCGTATCCTGGGGGAATACCATCACCTGGCCGGTGAACTCGAACAGTCCAAAAGAGAGTACCGACTTTCGCTGAACCTGTATGAGCGAGCTGGTGATCGTTATCATCAATCCGTGCTACTACAGGCGCTGGGGACGACGGCGCGCCGTATGGGAAACTCGCTGGAGGCAGAAGAGCATTATTCGAAAGCATTGGAGATCTTGAACACACTGGGAAACCGCTGGCGGATGGCCGAGCTGCAGAACAACATCGGTATGGGGTATTACTACCAGGGCGAGTACGAAGAGGCGCACGGGATCTTCGAGCAGGCACTCAAGGATGCGCGCGAAGTGGGTCACCTGCATACGGAAGCGATCGTCTTGATCAGCCTGGGGGATCTCTATGCCGATTTGAGCGAGGTGGGGGAAGCCCAGGCGCATTTTCAAGCTGGATTGGAAGGGGCAAAAATCACCAAAGATGTCTTCCTCGAGGTCTACTGTCTGTGCTCCCTGGCTAACCTATACCGGGTCGATGAGGCCTGGGAACATGCGCGCTCGCTGCTGGATCAGGCTGGTGGGCTCTCGGGCGAGGAGGGTTCCGGGTATCTTCAGGGACTGGTAGCGCTGGCGCGTGGCATGGTCTCGCACGATCAGGGCGAACTACACGATGCAAGCGAGGCGCTGCAGGATGCCATCGACAAACTGACCCGGGCCGGGGCTCAGCGAGAATTAACGCGCGCCCACCTCTGGTATGCCGTTACCAGCCATCGCATGGACCGATTCGAGCAGGCGTACGCCCAGTTGGGAGCGGCCATCGGGCTGGCGCGTGAGATCAAACATCCGCATCTGCTGGTGGTTGACGCCAACCAAATGGGTGACTTTCTGCATAGAGCCCGGGCGGAGACTGACATAGAGGGTCTGGAATCGATGATGACCCGTATCCAGGAGTTCAAATCAAGGACGATGCCTGAGGTGACGGAAACAGTAGCACCTGAGGCAACACGTCCAGAGTTGGAGGTGGCTACACTGGGTGTCGATAGCGTCACGGTCGCAGGAAAGCCGATCGCCCACACCGATTGGAAGGGTCCGCTAGTGAAGGAGCTGTTCTTCTTCCTGCTAGAGAACGAGCCGGTGCGGCGCGAGGTCGTGCTCGATATCTTCTGGCCGGAGTACTCGACAGCCAAAGCTCAGAGTATTTTTCACGCCAGCCTGTACCGCATGCGACGGATCCTTCCCAAGGGTCTGATCCGCTATGACAACCAGGAGGGTGTCTATGGCATCGATAAGTCCATCGATCAGTGGTACGACGCCCGGGTCTTCACCGATCTGATTAAACGAGCGGCTGTTGAGGTTGAGCGTGACCTGGAAGAAGAACTACTGACGCAGGCCATCAGCCTCTATCAAGGGGAATATCTGCCGCCGGTCTATTCGAGCTGGTGCCTGGAACAGCGTGCGCTGTACCAGGGTATGTTCATCCGGGCTCTGGCCCAACTGGCGGAGTGGAAGGCGAAAAACAAGCGCTATGACCAGGCCGCCAATTACTACCGGCGGGCGCTCGAGGTCGAACCGTTCCAGGAGGATTTCCACCGCGGCATGATGCAGATGCTCTTCGAGGATGGGCGGCAAATCGAAGCGCTGCAGTATTACGAGCGGTTGGTAGCACTTCTGGATGCGGAACTCGGTCTTCAACCAGCGAAAGAGACTCAAGCCCTGTTCGATCAGATCCGGCGAAAGGGAAAGTCTGTAGCTTAGCGCACACCTTCAGGATGAGGGCAGCCTCAAGGAGCACCCCGACCGGGGTGCTCCCTTTTTAAGTAAGAGCCTTGCTTTGAGGCTGGCGGTAGCCTATCCCATAACCAGGCCATTGGTTTTCTGAGCAGACGCTCCG
>JBDGZZ010000551.1:0-2386 GCA_039588335.1 Gemmatimonadota bacterium
TGTAGGTGTTTGGATCAGTACTTGAGTTAAACCCGCGATCGATGAATGGCGGCTCCTCATCTGTCAGGTTGGTTATACCGGCCGTAAGCCTGGTGTTGCCAAACTGCTGGAACTCATAATCGACTACGAGATCGTGGTACAGCAGCGAGTCGATGCTCTGAGTGTAATCCGTAAAGCTCGCCTCTGCGGTAATCCCGTCGATGAATTCAGCCAGATAGCCGATTGACCAATCGCCACGGTACCAGTGAACCGAGAAGTTGACCTTATTCTCGGAGTAGGTGCCGCCATCGTCCGACGTACTGTTCAGGAAGTGTGTACCCTCGAGTATTGACTCAGGCGCGCCCGGAAACGCTACCCTTCTGCGCTCCAGCAGGTGGGCCCACAGAAGCGCGGTATCGAAATCGCCAAAATCGGTTTCGAAGGCCCAGCGTATTTCCGTGTCAACACCTGAACCGTTCGACGTGGCAACATTGACATTCGAGTCGATGATCTGGGCGATGGTGAAGTCGGTATCGTTGCGGCGAGTGATCAGGTCACAGGACGCTTGAACCTGCTCGATATAGCACTGGTCCAGGGTGAACTGGACGCCGAACGTGCTGATGGCTTCCTCGAGGTCAACGCTCCACCAGTCGACAGTGATCGACACATCGCTGTCCCCAATTTCCGGGGTCCAGACGAAGCCCGCCGTAAAGGTATCGGCGCTCTCAGGCTGGAGAAGTGCATTTCCGCCCTCTTTTGATTTGACCTGCGTGTCTGTCTGGAAGGCAGCCGCCGAACAACCCGGCGCGATGTTGGTTCCATCTCCGCCATAGTTTGCCTGGTATTTTCCCGGATCGCAGGGGTCGGCGTAGGTCGGGGCGGAATCCTGCAGACCGTCGAACAATTCCTCGATGGTCGGCGCACGGAATGCCGTGCCTGCCGTTGCGCGCAGTTTCAAGGAATCCAGAGCCTGGAACTCAATCCCAAACATCCAATTCGTATCGTCACCGAAAAGGTTGTAATCGTCGTAGCGGACGCCGCCTTTGAGCGCGAGGGATTGCGTGCCATTGTCGAATACTGGCGCATACACCTCGCCGAAGAGCGCGGTAGAATAAAGAGAACCGTCGGTACCGATTCCGGTACCACCGGTTGCAGCGCCCAGCACTTTCGCGGAATCCGGCGAGTACCTGAACCTGTCGGCCCTGTACCCGAAACCGGCCGCCCAGCCCAAGTCACCGCCAGGCAATTCGAACGCCGAACCGGTGATGCTGCCACCCACGATTTCCTGCTCGGAGACGCGTGCGTCTACCAGTTGAACACCGACGTAGTCGAGCATGTCCTGGGTAACCGTGCCTTCGCCACCGAACATGTTCAATGGTACACAGCCAGTCACGATGCTGGTCGGGTCAGTGATGTCTCCGTAGCATTCCGGTGTCCCATCAGCGTCCAGATCGGCCGATGGCCCCAACGCGTTCGTCAAGCGAACACCCGAGAATTGTCCGAGATCAAGATTTGACATGCTGCGATAACCCCGGTTGTAGAAGACGTCCCAGTCCAATTCATTGACCGTCCCATCAAAGCCCATAACCGCCTGATACTGCGTAAGGTCCTGTGAAAAATGCCGCGGCGTTTCAACCATGCGGCGTCGAACGTTCTTAAGCGGCTCATACGGCAGCGTTGTTCCGTTTGCGGCGTTGTAAGCATCGACGGCCTGTCTCAGGTAGAAGTTCTGATCGGAAACGCCGGTATAAGGGGTGCCATTGAACACACCATTAAAGCCGGGATCGAGGTTCGGTGCGTCGTACGGCAATGGTGCCAATTCCTGATCTGATCTACGATTATTGCCGCGGAACGAAGCCGTGAAACGGAGGTTGTCCGACACTTCGAAGGCGCCCTCGCCGAAGAAGTTCGTCCGCTTGTATGGCGTCTGTATGTAGTTCACCGGCGCAAAGTTGTAGGTGCGCCCGTCATGCGCCTCCATGACGGCACCCGGCTGGGGTATCAGGAACAGGTTTGTACCCGCCTGCGCAGCGAAAGCCCCGCTTTGGTCCATGAAGTCAAGGCGCGATTCAGGGATTCGCGACGAGCCGATAAAATAGCATTGGTTCGCCGGGTCCACCTCGCAACCGTGCGCGACTGTGGCGTCTGGATAGGCGTAGATGTAATACTGCCCCTGGAACCAGTCCCATGGCGTGTCACGCTGAAAGGCTTCTTCCTGATCGATATATTCGGCACCGAATACAAAATTGCCCCTGTCGAAGGTCGTTCCGGCTATGAAGGCAAAGCTGTTCTGCACGCCATTATCCGTATCGAACCAGTTGGCGGTTTGAAGATCGATGTTTACGCCTTCAAAATCCGTGCGTGTGATGATATTCACAACGCCGGCCACCGCATCAGCGCCGTATAC
>JBDGZZ010000552.1:0-2728 GCA_039588335.1 Gemmatimonadota bacterium
GCTCACGGGACCGGCAGTGGCACTCACTGAAGGCATTGCGCTCCGCTTGGCCGGATCGATCGATGTGGCACTTTCGGGAACCGGCACGCTGGCATACGTCACCGGAGGTGTTGCGGAGGAACCCAATGAAATGGTATGGGTCGACCGTGAGGGGCGGGAGGCGCCGATCGATCCCGGATGGGTGGGTGAGTTTTACACGCCGGCAATATCACCTGACGGCTCCCGACTCGCCGTGGCAATCGTCGGAGACGCCGGCCGGGATCTGTGGATCAAGCAGTTGGACACGGGGCCGCTTTCACGCATCACGTTTCCAACAGGCCAAGACCATCGGCCGTGGTGGACTGCGGACGGACGATCCGTGCTCTTTATTTCCGATCGTGGTGATACGAGAGACCTCTATCAGCGACGCGCCGATGGAGTTGGACAGGCCGAGCTGCAGCTCGACCTGCCGGAGGCGGTGAACCAGGCTTCGATCTCGCCCGACGGCGAGTGGCTCGTGTATCGCCCCGGCCGAAACGACGCGCTCGACATCTACACGCGACAACTGCAAGGTGACACGACGGCAATTGCACTCATTAATGAGCCGAACATCAACGAGCATTCTCCCACACTCTCGCGTGACGGGAAGTGGCTTGCATACGTCTCAGATGAATCTGGGAGATGGGAACTCTACGTGCGGCCGTTTCCCAACATCAACGACGGGCGGTGGCAGGTATCGACGGCAGGCGGAATCGAACCCGTTTGGGCTCACAGCGGGCGTGAGCTGTTCTACAAAAACGCGGCCGGCGACCTGATGGCTACGGAGGTCCACACTGCTCCGACGTTCATGACCGGACAGCACCGTGTGCTGTTCCCGACTACCGACTACTACACTTACGCGTTCCATCCGCAGTACGACGTCACCCCCGACGACCAGCGCTTCGTCATGATCCGGTACCGCGGTGTGGGTGAAGCGGGAGAGTTGATCGTGGTGGAGAACTGGTTTGAAGAGTTGAAGGAAAGGGTGGGAGGTTAGAAGCTCTACATCAGACTGTAACCAGACTAAGCATACTGGCTCAAGTTGTCTCCCTCCGATATAGTTATCCGCTTAGGATCAGGGTGCGGCGGCCGAGTTGTGCGTCGAGGACCGCACCGCCCCCTTCACGCTGCTAGCCACCCTCGGACCGTTCTTGGAGGAGTTCGAGGGCGACACTCTGTTGGCTGCACCGTTTCGGACCCTGCAGTTGCCTGGTTGGACTTGAGACGTACCTGTAACCCCCTTATCGGCGAGGCATTTGTGAAGAAGAACGCGTTCATCCTAGCTGTAGCATTGGCCCTCCTCCCCGCTCACTCGGTAGCGCAATCCGACGAGATCGAAGCCGCGGTTGAGCGGTATGCCGCGGAGACCATCGAGTTCCGTCACTTCGTCCACCAATATCCAGAACTGGGAAACCGTGAGTTCGAGACGTCACGCCGCGTTGCCGAGCACATGCGCGAGTTGGGTCTCGAAGTACGCACTGGAATTGCGCACACGGGCGTAGTAGGAATTCTTCGTGGCGGCCGGCCGGGACCTGTGGTGGCAGTGAGGGCCGACATGGACGCGCTGCCTGTCACGGAGGATACGCCTTACGCGTTCAAGTCGACGGTGCGGGCGACATACCTGGATCAAGAAATCGGTGTGATGCACGCCTGCGGTCACGACGTGCACACCGCAGTGCAATACGGGGTCGTTTCAGTTTTGGCGTCGATGCGGGACGAGATACCCGGCACAATCGTGTTCATCTTTCAACCCGCCGAGGAAGGTCCGCCCCCGGGTGAGGAGGGAGGTGCCGTCCTCATGGTAGAGGAAGGTGTCTTCGACGATCCCACGCCGAGTGCGGTCTTTGGTCTTCACACATTCTCCGAAATGGAAGTCGGGCGGTTGGGGTACACGCCCGGTCCCGCGCTCGCTGCCGTGGATCACTTCCGGATCACGGTTCAGGGCAAGCAGGCCCACGGTGCCGCTCCACATCTGAGCGTGGATCCCGTTGTCATGGCTTCCCAAGTGGTGACCGCCTTTCAGACGATTCGCTCGCGCAATCTACCGCCACTCGAGCCGAGTGTCGTTACCGTCGGCATCATCAGAGGTGGTACGCGATACAACATCATTCCCGATGTCGTGCACATGGAAGGTACGGTCCGTACCTACAATCCCGACGTGCGCGACGCAATTGAGCGGCGCATGGGCGAAATCCTGGAAGGCATTACCATGGCGGGTGGCGGAACGTACGAACTCGACTACGACCGTGGCACGCCAGCCACGATCAACGACATCGCCTTGACCGAAAGGATGGCACCGACGCTTGCGCGCGTAGTTGGCGAGGACAACGTTGATGTTCTGGAACCGACCATGGGAGGCGAGGACTTCCCCACGTTCGCGGCTGATGACGCGTCTGTCCCTGTGGGCATGCGCGCAATGGCAAACCTGATCGTGGACTACCTGAGAATGGAGAGCGGGTTGGTGCCTTGAGCGTGCGACCCGCACCACAGCCGATTCCATCTTGCCTTGGACCGTGTGCACACCACGCCCAGATTGTGGCTGAGCCGGCGAGGCCTTGTCCCAAATAGTACTGGCTGGACGCCGTCAATACTACTTGACATACTTGGGACGGACGAGAGTAGATCTCAAATAGGAGGTGGAGAGGCATGAGATTTCGAGTAGCGATGATTGCCCTTGTGGCATTGGCAACGGCGTGCGGTGGCCCGGACG
>JBDGZZ010000553.1:0-2383 GCA_039588335.1 Gemmatimonadota bacterium
GGGGGACCTTGGGGCAAATGGCATGGGGATCCCCGTTGGCAAGCTGGCGCTGTATACGGCGTGTGCCGGGGTCGACCCCTCAATAACGCTTCCGATCACGATCGATGTTGGCACGAACAACAAGGATCTGCTGAACGATCCCCTCTATATCGGCATACCGGAGCGCAGGCACAGGGGAGAGGAGTACGACAGCCTGATCGAGGAGTTTGTGACTGCCGTTCAGGATGTGTTCCCGGATGCTTTGCTTCAGTTCGAAGACTTCGCCACGTCCAATGCGTTTCGATTACTCAAGGAGTATCGAGACCGTGCGAGAGTGTTCAACGACGACGTGCAAGGCACGGCGAGCGTGACGCTGGCCGGTCTCTACTCCGCGTTGCGGATTACGAAGAAGGCGCTGGTCGATCAGAAGATCGTATTCCTTGGTGCTGGCGAGGCAGGGATCGGTATTGCGGATCTGATCGTGTCGGCGATGGTCAAGGAGGGTATTTCGGAGGAAGAGGCCCGATTGAAATGCTGGTTCGTGGATTCGAAAGGACTCGTTGTAAAGAGCCGCGATGACCTGGCTCCGCACAAACGGCCTTTTGCGCACGACCATGAACCGCTCAGTGACCTGGTCACGGCGATTAGCTCGCTCGAGCCCACCGCGATTGTCGGTGTGTCGGGGCAGCCAAACACGTTCACCAAGGCTGTCCTCCAGGCGATGGCAGTCCAGAACGAGCACCCGATCATATTTGCGTTATCGAATCCAACCTCCAAGGCGGAGTGTTCGGCCGAGCAGGCATACACGCACACCAATGGTCGCGCTATTTTCGCAAGCGGAAGCCCTTTCGACCCTGTCGATTTCAACGGGCAGCAGCTGGTACCCGGTCAGGGCAACAACGCCTACATATTCCCCGGTGTGGGGCTTGGTGTTGTGGCGAGTTGCGCAAGCCGTGTGACCGATGAGATGTTTTTTGCCGCCGCGAAGACGCTGGCAGAACGGGTTTCAGAGGACGACTTGAAAAGGGGCCTGGTGTACCCGCCCCTGTCCAAAATTCGTGATGTGTCAATGTTTATCGCCGCCGCGGTTGCGGAGGTGGCGCATGAGAGCGGTTTGACAGAGGCGGCCCGGCCGGATAACTTCATCCGCCACATTACATCGCACATGTACGAGCCCCGTTACCGGAGCTTTGCCTGATGTACGGTAAAACGCGGTAAGCTCTGCTCTATCAAGGCACTGCGGAGCTGACACAAAGACCTTGTCAGTCCATCTTCGTTTCCAATAGTCTCCTGGGATAGGTTTTGGAGGACATCAGGCCATGCAGATACTAATTGTTGGTGCCGGGGACATCGGCTTACAGCTCGCGAAACGTCTCGCCATCGAGAACTTCGACATCTCGATGATTGAGAACGATCCTCACAAGGTCAAGCGAGCGAAAGAACAGGTTGATGCGTTTGTCACCGAAGGTCACGGGGCGAGCTACCGCGCGCTGAAAACGGCCGGTATACACGACGCCGATATCGTAGCCGCGATGACGAACAATGACGAGGTCAACATCATAGTGTGCCAGATCACGAAGAAGGCTGGCGTCGCCAATACGTTGGCCCGAATACGCAACCCCGAATACGCAACGTCCGATTACTATCTTACCCCCGAAGAGCTGGGAATCGACGTCCTGATTCATCCGGAAAAAGAGACGGCCGACGCCGTCGTGCGTCTGATCCGGCAATCGAGCGCGACGGATCTCATCGAGTTCGTGGATGGTCGCGTCCAGTTGCTGGGTATCCGATTGGAAAAGGACTCGAAGTTGCTGGGGATCCCGCTTCTGGAACTCGCACCAAAACAAGGCGATCCACCGATGCTGATCGTCGCGATCGTTCGTCGTCAGGCGACCATTATTCCCAAGGGGCACGACACACTCGAGCCAGGCGACCAGATATTCGTGATCTCGGACCCGGAATACACGAAAGAGTTCATCGCCCTTACCGGTAAGAAGGACACTCGAATCGTTGACGTTATGATTCTGGGGGGCGGGCTGATCGGCCAGTTCGTTGCGTCGTCACTCGGCAAGGAATTCAATGTCAAGATCATCGAGAGCAACGCGGAAAAATCGGAGGAGATAGCCGAGGGGCTACCGCACGCGTTGATCATCCACGGCGATGGCACAGACTACGATCTGCTGGCGGCGGAGGGAATTGTCGATATGGACGGCTTTGTCGCGGTGACCGGTGATGACGAAACCAATCTCATCTCGACGCTTCTCGCGCGGCATATGCGCATCCCACGCAAGATAGCCCTTGTCAACAAGGTGGAATAGCTGCCCATAACCGGGACGATCGGCATGGATGCTGTTGTCAGTAAACAGCTTATGACGGTCAACGCCGTTCTGCGTTACATCCGGCA
>JBDGZZ010000554.1:0-2383 GCA_039588335.1 Gemmatimonadota bacterium
AGCCTCAGAATCCAGGCTTTCAAGTCGGTGGCGTACTATCCCTATTGGAACTCTCTATCCCAGAATGTCTCACGAGGTATGGTATTCCTACAGTTACAATTCTGTATTGTGATCGTCGCGAGACGTTTTCGGCTTCTCTTCTGCCCCCGGTTACGAAATCTCACATGGAAAGGCTTGGTCGGACTTGGTAAATCTGCAGTTTGAACTCCGGGGCATCGAGGTGACTGGAATGGAACGTCGCGCACTCTCACCTCCGATGGCGGCGATCGTGCACAGTGATAAAGGCCGGCGCTCCAAAAACAAGGGCTCCGCTCTGGTGCTGGCTATGTTCGTCTTGCTCCTGCTGACCAGCATGGGCATGTCTGCGGCAGCCGGCGTTCCGCCTGTCCCCGCGGCCCGGAAAGCCCCTGAGGTAGTCAAAGGCGGCCTGACCCTGGATGAGAGGATCGCCCGGATGCAGGCGATCCACTCCGAGGTCTCCGCCAAACTTCCCAAGGGCCACGAGAGTGCGCCTGTCTTCGTGGATATTACACAGGAAGATCGGGATGCCGTGGACAACCCCGCTATCACGGCGCGTGTGCCGTTGCGTATCGGCGTCGTCAAGGACATCAAGGAGGTGGTGGGTAAACCCACTGGCAGCGGGGCGCTCAAGCCGGGCGTGACCGAGGAGCGCGCCGGCGAGAGCTTCGTCTGGGCGGTGACGATCACCTCTCCTGGAGCCCAGAGCATCCGTCTCCACGTCGAGGATTTCTCGCTCCCCGAGAACACCGAGCTCTTCCTGATAGGAGCCAACGGTCAGGCGGACGGACCTCACGTAGGTCTGGGGAGGAACGGCAACGGAGACTTCTGGACCCGCTCGATCGTCGGCGATACGGGAACCATCGTTGTCCGTTACACCGGTAGCAGGCCCCAGATCAACAAGGGCCGGACTACCCTCGTGATCACCGAGCTGGCTCATATCCGCGGACGGCCGCCCAAACCCCAATTACGGAGCCATGACAACTGGCCCTGCTCCGACAACGCGGCGTGCATGGTGGATGTCCAGTGTTCGGGCACGGATCCGGCGGTGAACGACGCCAAGGCCGGGGTCGCCAAGCTGGAATGGACTCAGGGGCCCTTCGTGAATACGTGCACGGGCGGTCTGATTGCCGACACCGACGCCGGCACGGATATCCCGCTGATGCTTTCGGCCAACCATTGCTTCTCCAGCGATGTCTCCAACCTGGAGACATTCTTCAGCTACACCACAGACTCCTGTAACGGCAGCTGCCCCGACGGCCTGGTTACCGGAGGCACGCCTCCCCCAGCCGACACCGTGGGAATGACCGTCAACGCCACCAACAGCACCAGCGACTACACGCTCTTCACGCTGAGCGAGCCGGCGCCGGGGGGTGCCGTCTTCATGGGCTGGAACACCACGCCTGTGGCGAACACGGACGGCTTCAATCTCTTCCGGATCAGCAACGCCAATTTCGGTCCCCAGGTCTACTCGGAGCACAGCGTGGACACGGGTTCACCCCAATGCTCCGGCATCCCACGTGGAGCATGGATCTACAGCAAGGATCAGTTCGGCGGCACGATGGGCGGCAGCAGCGGCTCGCCAGTCGTCAACTCCGCTGGAGAGATCGTGGGCCAGCTCACTGGCTGCTGCGGCTTCAACTGTGGAAATGAGTGCGACTCCGCCAGCAACTGGACCATTGACGGCGCCTTCGCCAACTACTTCAGCGAGGTCGAGAGCATTCTGGATCCTCAGGGAGGCTGCATCTCCGACGCCGAATGCAATGACGGCCTCTTTTGCACGGGCACCGAGACCTGCGTCAGCAGCTCCTGCCAATCCAGCGGCGATCCCTGCGCCACCGGCGAAACCTGCGACGAGTCTACCGATACCTGCGACGCGTCGGCCTGCGATGGTGATGGGGCATGCGAGCCGGGCGAGGATTGCAACAACTGCCCGACTGATTGCGCCTCGAAACTCAACGGCAACCCGAATAGCCGATACTGCTGCGACGGTGACATCTTGCCCGATTGCGGCGATTCGCGCTGCAACGAGGGTGGGTTCATCTGCGGCGACCAGAGCTGCTCTGTGGATGCAGAGTGTGAGGACAACCAATTCTGCACAGGCACCGAGACCTGCGTCGATGGTCTCTGCCTGTCCAGCGGTGACCCCTGTGGAGCGGGTACGAGCTGCGACGAGGGCAGCGATACTTGCGTCACCTGCGCGGGCAACAAGGCTTCCTGCAGCAGCAACTCGGATTGCTGCTCCAACAACTGCAGGAACGGAACCTGCAGAGGGAACTAGAAAGACCCTTTCGGACCAGCGAATCGCGGGCGACCCTTTGAGACTCCGACTCGTGTTGATCCGGTCTGAAACTGTCGAGACCGA
>JBDGZZ010000555.1:0-2379 GCA_039588335.1 Gemmatimonadota bacterium
TACGGCGGCCTGCCCAACGCGGACGGCGTGGTCCAGCTTGACTCGTGCTGCATGCACGGTCCAACGCACCGGGGGGAGATCGTCGTCGGGTGATTGGAATGAGCCGGAGCCATTACCCGCATCGATTAACACGGGGGCCGATGAATGGCACGCCTCAACCACCAACTCTGGAGTGTTGTACTTCTCTTCCAGAGGGCGGAGCGGAGGGCATGGCCGATCGGACATCTACCGTGCAGTCCCTTCCGAAAAAGGGTACACGGTTGAGAACCTGGGAGCCCCCATCAACAGTGAGCTGAGCCAGTCCGATCTGTACGTGGACCCTGATGAGCGATTCATGATCCTGGTGATCACCGACCACCCCGACGGCTATGGCGGTGATGACCTATATGCAAGCTTCAATCGCAACGGAGATTGGAGTGAGCCGCGCAATCTCGGACCCGTCGTCAACTCACCGGAGTACGAGTACGGTCCTACAATAACTGCGGATGGAGATTATCTCTATTTCACGAGCCACCGTCGTGGTATGGGGGATATCTATCGCATTCGGTTGAGTGCGTTGGAGTTGGATCTGGTACCGTAGTTGTTCTCAGCTCAGAGCTTCAACCGGGTCAATGCGTTCGGCCCAGTTCTTTCGGGACTGCCGCTGCGCTGCCCCCTACTGCCCTGCCCTTGGTACTCGCGAGATCAAGGTCGCGATCCTGCCGGCAATCGGGCTCGCTGCACCGCCGTAGTTGGACATGACGGCCACGATGTAGCCGCGGTCCAGCATGATGTCGAGGTTTGAGTTGATCCCCGGAAAGCCTCCGCTGTGACCCACGACTCTTCCGTTCGGGCCATCCTGGATGCCGAAGCCGTAACCGTAACCCTCGCCGAAATGGTCGGTCCACATGAGTTCCAGGGACTCCTGTGAGACCAATGCCCCCGACTGAAGAGCCATCGCGTACCGGTGCAGATCCCCGACTGTGGAGAAACCGCCGCCCGCAGGGCCACCCTTGATGACGTGCTTGTAGAGGTTGTTCTCGTATAGCCAACGGGAGTTCGGTGCCGGGTCGTAGCCGATGGCTAGGTTCTCGACCGGGAAGTCCATTTCGTAGCTGTCGGAATTCTGCATTCCCGCCAGTTGGTAGATGTGCTCCCTGATGTAGTCGAAGTCGTCCTGGCCGGTGGCGCTCTCGATCACCACGCCGAGCAGGAACATTCCGGTGTTGCTGTACTGCCAGCGCGTGCCAGGTTCGAACGCAGGTCGCTCGTCACGAATCAGCGGCTTGTAATCATCGAGCGCCCGATACAACTCACGTGAGCTGTCCCAGTAAGTGTCGTTGAAATAGCTGCCCAGCCCGGATGTGTGGGTCAGGAGGTGGTGGACGGTGATCTTGTCCGTCACCTCTCGCGGGAGCCACGACTCATCGACGTACTTCGAGATCGGATCGTCCACCGTGACGATTCCCTTACCCACCAGCTGCAAGGTCGCCGTGGAGGTAAACATCTTGTTCATCGAGCCCAGGTTGAACTTTGTCTCGACGTTGTTGGACACATGGAAGCGCTTGCTGGCTTCGCCGCACGCGTGGGTGAACAGTATGTCTTCTCCCGCCGCGATCAGCGCACTCCCTGAAAATACGTCCCGCTCACAGGTGCGCTCGAGAAGTATTGCTACTTCTTCCAGCATGTCGGCGTGCGTGAGAGCCGGTTCAGTCACATTTGTCGGAGTTCGCGCGCTGTTCAAGCCGAGACCAGACACTTTGTGCCCCTGGCTCTCGTCGAACCGCAGCGTGAACGCGCGCCATGCCCCGAAATTACTGTCCTTGAGAATCACGACGGTCTGCGTTTCACGCGGCGGTGTGTATGTCCGAATCCCGTGGAACGTCACGTCCCCCCACTGTCGGTGCGTAGAGGCAAAGACACTGAGATGTTCCTCCATCGGAGCGACGTTCTCAAAGGAAACCGTGCACTCGTTCCTGATGAATTCCTCGACTCGTGCCGGATCTCCCGAGTTGAGCGTCTCTATCAGGCTGGCGATTCGTTCGCCCGTGACGCCGGCCGGCATTACGGATTCGTCGTGGTAGCTGATCTCACCAGGCTGCTGGGCAAAGGCTGCGTCGGTGACCGAAGTGACACAAAGAACGAGGAAACCGAGAGGAATGGCTGAGAACATGCGGATCACGACCCTGCCTCCTCGAGTGTTCGAGTCAAAGAACGTCCACGTGGACCCACCCTGGCAATGCCTCTACGTCCCAGGGGTCGGAAAGGTTGCGAGGCACGCCTACCGTGCGGAGCGAAGTGGCTAGACTCTTATCCGCACCTATCTGTGTACATTACCTCTATACACGTTTTGCGGCCAACTCATTCTCGCCAGTTTCCTTGCCGCCGCCGGTTAGCAGG
>JBDGZZ010000556.1:0-2379 GCA_039588335.1 Gemmatimonadota bacterium
CACGGGCCATAACTTCACGGACAACCTTGGTGATCGCCGTTTCGGCTCGGTAGGCGACCAGCTTGACTGTGTCTATCAGGTGCTTGCGACTGGGCGTTAGACGTTCGAACCGGTCCTCCCTCGGCAGCTCGTCCCACTCCAAGTGGTGTGGCGTCTCTTTGCGCTGTCGTTTCACTTCCTCGAATTCGTGCTCCAACTGCTCGATTGATTCCATGAGCTGGCTCTTGCGTTGCTGCCATTTCCGTATTGCCTTGTCGTCGGTCTCGGGATGAAGCGTGTGGGCACCGAACTCGGCCTGCTGGCGTTTCAACTTGCCGTTGAGCGAACGAAAGCGACGGTCCAATTCCCGCCAGCGAGGGTTGACGACCGGGCGGTTGGTCTCAGGAATCTCTTCCGTCTGGTATTCGCTAAGTAGATCAATGACATAGTGTTCCATCATGTAGCGAAAGAAGTTTTCCTGGCACCATCGGCTGAACAGCCCGGCCGCGTCTTCTAGCGCCAACTGACCGTAGGCGCTGCTGATCAAACTGGTTTGATGGCCGCTGGTGGTGAGCTTGCGAACTTCGCGGACCCACAGTCCATTCTTCTTGTCACCGATCCACGATCCCCGTTCGGCCAGCTTGATCAATATCGACTCGCCCCGTGGCAGCGTAATTTGCCTGTCGGCGAACTCTTCTTCCGGCCATGCCTCCTTCGGGTATTTGTGATAAGTAATGCAGGCGATGCGGTGAGTCTGCCACATTTCCTTGAAGAAGGCCGGGCTGTATCCTTCACGGTCAAAGATGATCGTGAAGCGACAGCGGTGCGGGTCGGCTGCGAGTTCCTCTTCGCTCGGCTGGCACGGCACATCTTGAAGCAACTGCGGTACGATATCGCTCTTGAGTGCTTCCAGCATTCCATGATCGATCGGCCGCTCGACGGCGAAGAACGGCTGGCCCAACGCGTCGTTGACCCAATAATCGGTAGTGCCACGCAGACAGAGTCGTTGACGGGACACGTAACGCCTGGGCAACTCGGTTTGCTTTCCGTGATACAATCGCACATGACCGTCGACGTAGAGAGTGCCGGCCAGTTCGGGAGCCGCTTCGAGCCACTGCCGAGAGAGTACCGACGCCCATGCTTCAGGAGCCTTGTCCTGGCTGAGTTCTGATAGCTTGTGCCGCAGGCAACGCACTTCGGGCACACGATCCAAGCCCATCAATTTCCCCAGTTCGCCCGGCGATCGGTACTGCAACTGCTCCACCGTCTTGATGCGACAAAGCGCCATGTAGGCCAGCAGCGTGATCACGTGAAGCGTGGTGTAGTATCCCTTAAGCGACGGGAAACTCTTCGGCAGATGCTCGAACAGCCCGTTGGCCACCAAAGCAGGCAACGCACATAAAACGCCGCCAAAAGAAACGTCTCGGCAGTTCTCGAAGCGAGTCGGTGCACCTTCGAGCATGCCCGTGGCGGCCAACACACGCTCCTCAGGCCGGGTGCAAGCAACGCCCATTTCGGCCGCCCTGTCGGCGACGCTCCGCTGGGATTTGTCGGAAGCCGCAATCGACTCGCCGAGGGTCGTGGACGTTTCACTTCGAACCGGTTCGTGCAGCCGCCCTTGGTTGATCGCTTTGCGGAGCGTGTCGTAACGGACGCCTAACTGGTTCGCAGTCTCACTTCGCGAGAAGCCGTGGCCAAGCAATTCTTGTGCCTTCACCACCACTTCGTCGGTGAGCACGGTAGGACCACGCCCTTTCCGTGGGCGATAGAAGCCCCCCGGCCCTTCTTTGCGGTATTTCGCCACGCTCCTTCGGACACTGTTTATCGAGACTCCGAAGGCTCTGATGATCTCCACCTGCCGACATGCTCCTTGGCACACCAACTGAGCCGTAAACATGCGAAATGACCGGCGATCCTCTTCGGCATGATGGAAAACCGGATCGATGCCACAGAAATAGGTCCACCCGTCGCTCTCGCGAACCACGCTGATTCGGTCGTTCAGCCGGGTAGCACCATCCGGGAGCAGAGGCAATAATGCTTGCGGCAAGGTACCTTCCTCCTCGAACCGTTGGTTCTAAATCCAAAGGTCGAAGGTACCTTCCTATTTTCCCCTTGCCCACCACAGCAGCTTCTCCAGTAAATCGCGCAACCCCTTACGCCACAACATCAAGCAACTCCGATTCCAACCCACACCGCTGGTCTAGGTCAGGAGTCCTGAGACTGGACGGTTTCTTCCGACTGGGTCTACGCAAACCGCGAGTGGTATTCATGCAGAATCTCGATGGTCAGGGCACACAAGAAGAGGGGTATCAAACGGTTGCAGCACAACAATCCGGCCCACTTGTATATATCGTATATTTCCTATACTCCCTATTTCAACACGAATCTCCGGCAGACCGT
>JBDGZZ010000557.1:0-2658 GCA_039588335.1 Gemmatimonadota bacterium
GAGCAACACGATGCGGTCTCCGAAAATGCTGATCTCGAATCCCTCTCTGGCTGGAAGCTCCGCGACGAGTTCTTGCGGCAGGCTGCGCTTTGCTATCCCGGGCGGCAGTGGTTTCCCGCGGGCAAGCTTCTTTGCGATGCCTGGAGGCAGCGCCTCCGGCGTGTAAGAGTGGGTGGTGAAGTAAGCGGCGATGACCTGTCTCTCGCCGGATGAGAATCCCACCGTCACTGCGGAAGTCGGCTTCTTCCGATCCTTACGTCCGTTGTCCTGAGCCGATGCGGTAGCAGCCAGTGTGAGAACCAGCAAGAGCACACTGAGCACGACGGTAGCTGGACGCATGTTGGATCTCCCTGCCACGGCCCAGCTGCCGGGCCGGGCATTCCTTGTGGGTGTCGGCGACTCTCTGCTAACGGTACGGCTCGGTCTCGCTTCGCGAGGTGACACGCATCACCGGAGCCTGACACACGTCATCTTGACGCTCTCCGTCGCGTTGAAATTGACCGGGTACGCGACCGCAGCGGCTGCCACGCTCTAGCGCCCGCCTTGACATGGTCGCATTGTTGGTCGTTTCGTTGGAGTTCGCGCCGTGATGTCGGTCCGGCTCGGCCATCAAGGATCTTGTCGGAGTTCTTCTGCATCGCCCGAGTTTCTGAAACCGTTGCTCACAATCTCGGTAACAACCGCTCCGCAAGTGCGCTCCGGTCAGGGCGAATCTGCACGGATGCTCTCATGCGATTCCTGCGCTAAGAGCGCGGGCTCGGCCGCTTACGCGACGTGCCTTAAAAGGCAAACCGAACGTCCTTCAGGACGCGTCCCGCAGGGGCCGAGCCCGGGTTTTAACCCAGGAAGACCACGTTTACGCTCCGCCTGACGGCATCAAGGTCGATGCCGCTACGACCCAAGAGGACACGAGGCCGGAGCTGCCATTGGCCGTGCTCGCCATCATCATGCGGTGACGGCGCGACCTCCGCTGCAGCCGCTGTATTAAGCACAGCATTCTTGATCCCGTCACCGCCCACACCAACCGGAGCGCTGAAGCCCCGAATGCGATACGCCCGGGGCTTCAGGTTCCCACCTACAAACCACCGCCTTGTGCAGTGCCAACACGAAGGTCTACAGTGTTTGGACACCACTGCGTGTGACGTAGCAACTCGATACTACTGGCATTCGCCGCTTCTCAAATGCCGCGGCGTAGAACAAAGTATGAAAAACAGCGACTACAACTCGTCGTTATGGTCTAGCCCGCCCCTTGACGCGGCAGTTCTTAATAGTGTTATGCGGACTGGCCTACTCAAGCTCCTCCAAGACGACGGTTGGACACGTTTCCGACCAATCGCCAGGTACCCGAATCCTTCTCGTATAACTCGATCCATGCCCAAATCGCGTCAACCGACGTTTGGCCACTGTCCGACATCTGGGTTCCTCGCACCTCCACCTCGGCAATGACCCATCCAAGCGTGGCATCTGGAGAGAGCTGCACGATGGGCGGCCGGAGATCGCGGTAGACAGTGAACGTTGTTGAACTCAGATACCCCTCGCGGGCAGCCCTGCGGTCAGCTGCCGTCGGAAGGGTGATTACTCCTCCGTTGGCTGATACGTAATCGTCGGCTTCCAGCGCCATCCAGCTGTCGACGTCGGCCGTGCGGTGCGCTTGAAGGACTCGCTCATGCAGCATGCGGAGCTCGGCAGCCTCTGCCTCGATATCGGGACGAGCCGCACAACCGACTCCAAGACCTAAAATCGCCGCGCTCAGCGCACCTTTCGCCACAGTGCTGAGTCTGCATCCACATCGCATCACAGTCCGCCTAACGGTATGCGTTTCTGCTGCGCGATCACCATGCCAACCCCAAGCGCGAGGTGCAAGCCGAGCGCTCCTGACCCTCCGGTTCACCCGCGTCAGCAGCAAACGCTTGTTATGTGGAAGCCCGGTGGCGCCTTCAACAGTACCGCTGTCAGTTCCGCCGGCCATCACGGGGGCGTTGTCGCGCGGATCGACACAGCCGCCGTCCAGATCTCGAAGGTTCCGTCACGTGCATCCGGCCACAGTACGTGGAAGCGCCCATCAGCGCCGGCGGCGAAGCCAAAATAGTCACCCCCGGTTGGCCATCGTCGGACCGGGAACTCACCCGCGCGCGAGGCGTCAGGGCACGAGAGGTCCGTCGCAACCGGAACGGCGGGACCGAAGGTCAGCCCGCCATCAAACGATGCAGCAAAATAGGGCGCGTAACATCGTCCGGACGGATCGTCGCGCCGGTCCATCCAAGCGACGCCAAGAACTCCCTGGCCGTTCACGGCAACCTGGGGCTCGGACCGCGAACCGGCCTCTGACGCTGGTGGCTCTATCGGCGTTGCGGCGGACCACACCTCACCATGATCGGCCCGTTGCTCATCCCCTTCACAGACATGGTAGAGCCGGTCCTGGAAGGGGCCGCTCGACGTATCCGCCGCCAAAAAAGTCGGGCGGTACCAGCACCCCTCCGTAACGAGCAACGGAATTGAGAATGACAGACCTTGATCCGAGGAAACCATGGCCCAGGTGCGGCGGCCCTGGAGCGCGCCGGCACGAGACCTGAATCCCCCCTCGGGCACGGGGCGTTGGAAGTCGTAGTAAGTGATCAGGAGGGTGCCATCAGAGAGTACGGCCAGTCCGTCTGAGTT
>JBDGZZ010000558.1:0-2374 GCA_039588335.1 Gemmatimonadota bacterium
CCGCCAAACCCTCCTTGGCATCTTGGCTCTGGAACAGCGCCTGCTGCAGCTCGCGCTCTATGGCCAGCCCGGACTCGAACGGAACCTCCAGACCCGAGCAGACGGCACGCTTGATGTTTCCAACCGCCTTGGATGCCTTGTTCGGTGTGCAGAACTGCTTGGCGTACATCACTACCTGTTCCCAGAAGGTGTCGTTGTCGAACACGTCGTTGACCAGTCCCAGTTCCTGCGCCTTTTCGAACGAGAATACCTCACCCTTGACCATCATTTCGATGGAGTGAGACTTGCCGACTATGCGCGCCAGACGCTGAGTGCCGCCGGTACCGGGCAGCACACCCAAGTTCACCTCGGGGAGTCCGATCTTGCCCGAGTCCCTGCGGGCTAGCCGGATGTCGCATGCCATGGCGATCTCTAGCCCGCCCCCCACGGTATGTCCGTTGAGTGCGGCGATGACGAGCTTCGGTGTGTGCTCGAGCCGGTTGAGTGTCTCATTGGCATGCAGGCAGAAGAAGTACTTGAAGCGTGGTGTGACCTCGGACAGCATCTTGATGTTGGCGCCTGCGGAGAAGAACTTGTCGCCCTTGCCGCGCAGGATGATCACTTGTGCCTCGTCGTCCATGCGTGCCTTCAGAATCGCACGGTCCAACTGCAGCATCATCTCGTACGTATAGGTGTTGGCGGGCGGGTCGTTCAGCTCCAGAATCGCGAGCCCGTCCTCGACGCGGTACTCGACCAGCGTCTGCGTCGCGTCGGCTGTGGCGGTGCTGGGTGTGGCAGTCGTGGCCATACGGTTCTAGCCTCCGTGAGATATCGAAGAAGTCGTCTCGGTAGTTATTCCGTGTAGAAAGACGTTGGCAAACTGCTCGGCGAGAGGTCCCGGGGGGACCTGGCCGTTGGGATCGTACCAGGTGTACATCCAGTTCATCATTCCGAATAGAGCGTATGCCGCTACTCTGTTGTCGACAACGCTTCCGTCGGATTGCGCGTCGCCTATGAGGTCCGCCAGTAGGTCTACGTACTGGCGTTTCAGGTGATCGATGGCAGTCTGCCGTTCCGCGGTCAGACTCTCCGCCTCGTGCGACAGGACCTTCATTTCGCTCATGTGCGCGGCAAAGAACGTCACGTGATGACGGATCAGATGTTCCAGCCGCTCGGCAGGCTCCGATCCGTCGTCCAGGGCTTCACGAGCTCCCTGCAACACACCTGTGAAGCACCGTTCCTGAATGTGATAGAGGAGTTCATCCTTGCAGCGGACGTAGTAGTACATGCCTGCAAGGCTCATCCCCGTTGCCTTGGATAGATCGCGCATCGAGGTTGCGTGATAGCCCTGTTCGGCAAATACCCGAGCCGCCTGTTTCAGCAGGTGATCGAGGCGTTCGTCGTACGGGAGTGAGGACATAGGGTCGCCTATCTGTCGAACGTTCGTTCGAATATTAAGAGAACTTCATGATCGACGCAAGTCGGCCTCATGGGAGACCTCATCATCTTCCCTTAACATTCACTCTGATGACCCGTCTACACTGGTGTGGCGTTGGCTGAGCCTCTTCGAGAGGTGACCGATGCGCAGCTCATTGAAGCCTGGCGAGGTGGAGAGGAAGCCGCGGCAGCGGAGCTGGTGAGGCGGCACGGCCATGCCGTGGCCCGTTACCTGGGTGCATCTGGAGGTGGGGAGGACGTGGAAGATCTGGTCCAGGAGACCTTCTTCCGGGCGTTCCGCAGGCTGGACAGCTACAAGGGCACGGCGAGCTTCAGGACCTGGCTCATTGCGATCGGGTCCAATGCGCTGAAGGACCTCAGGCGCCGCGCCGTGAGGCGGCCGGTGATCGCATTGGAGGAGCGAGACGTAGTGGATGAAGGCAGCGATCCTCATGGCGAGACGGTGGAACGGGAGTTGGAGCAGCGGCTGGAGCGAGCGGTAGCCGCTCTACCGGAAATGCAACGGGATGTCTTTCTGTTGCGGGCTCAGCAAGGTATGGAATACACCGATATAGCTGAGGCGTTGGAAACATCGGTGGGGGCGGCCCGGGTTCACTATCATCAGGCCGTGAAGCGGCTCAAGAAGGGTCTGGATGTCGGATAGGGGAGACGGAAGGGATGAAGGGGTGACATGGACTGCTGGGGGTGACATGGAAGAACCGCAACTGGAGAAGTTGGCGAAAAGGTTAGGGGCGCGAGCCGCCGAGAATCTCGATGTGGAAAAGGCGGCGCAAGGCGTATTGCAGCGTCTTCGCACAGATCCTCCTCGCGTCGTGTGGTGGCGCCGGATGCCCCGCTTGCAATCGGTGGCGGCCGCGGCAGTGATCGTGTTGACGGCTGGAATCGTCACCGTCCGTCAGATAGTCACTGGATCGGGCGAGCTTGCCGATCCACCGCC
>JBDGZZ010000559.1:0-2373 GCA_039588335.1 Gemmatimonadota bacterium
GTTCGCCGGTTTTGAGCGAGGGGATAAAATAATGGCTGAAGCGGTAGCTGTAGCTTACGATAATCTCAGCGACTTCTTTTCGCGGAAGGTCAAGATCATCATCCTGACCATCCTGACTTATGCCGCCCTTTGCTAACCACGACCCCCAAGCCAGCCGGTCATCTTTTTGGCCGGTTTTTTTTGCGCGTAACGTTTGGGAATTTTGTGGAACCGCAAATACACGGTAGAGTAGAGGACTGAGTACCCGTCATATGATGAGCACTCAGTCCCCCCTCGTCGAACCGGACGTGCGGATTTCCCGCATCCGGCTCTCTCGATATCTTTAGTCGCATCGCTGTCGCGCGGCAGTCAGCATTACAGGTAGACCAGCCCAAAACGTTCGAGCTGGGCGTACCATGTCACGCCCTTCGGTGGCTGATAGGGTCGTTGGCTGCGACGTTTCAGGTGCCTGGTCAGTCGTTCGCGTGTGAAGCGGTTGATCTGGCGGAAGGCATCACGCGGATAGCCATGGTTGAAGTATCGGCTCCAGCCTTGAAGGTGTTGATTGATCTCGGCAATCATCACCCGGATCGGCTTAAAACACATATTCGCTCCGGTCATCTGCTTGAGCTTCGCCCGCTCACGCTTCAACGCCGTCTTCGACGGAAACATGTTCAGATAACGATGCGACCGGCCTTGCAGATCGCTATCATATCTGAACGTGTAACCCAGAAAGTCCAGACTGCTCTTGTGCTCAGCCAGCCGGACCACCCGCGTCTTCTCGCGGTTGATCTTAAGAGCAAATCGGCCTTCCAACAGCGATTCCGTGAAGTTCCTGATGCGATTGTCGATGAACCTGGCCAGTATGACGAAGTCATCGGCGTAGCGCACCAACCGGGCGTTGGCCCATTTATAGGGCCCGCGCTCGGAGTGGAACTCCTTGTCAAACCAGTGTAGATACAGGTTCGCCAACAGTGGCGAAATCACACCGCCCTGTGGCGTGCCTTTATCCGAGCGTTTTGCTTTCGGCGGGTCGCCCGGGTTCTCACCATCCTCGACCACGACGGCCTTGAGCCACATGCGGATCAGACGCAGGACCGAACGGTCCGCGACCCGATGTTCGACGGCCTTAGTCAGCTTGTCGTGCGGTATCGTGTCGAAGTACGACTGCAGGTCTGCGTCGTACACCACCCGTCGGCCTGCCTGGAGATTCTCTTGAATCTCTGCCAGCGCCTGGTGAGCTGACCGCTTCGGACGGAACCCGAACGAGCAGTTCATAAAGTCCGCCTCGAAGACCGGCTCCAGGATCAGCAGCGTCGCCATCTGCACCACCCGGTCGCGGACCGTGGGGATGCCCAGTGGCCTTTGCTTGCCGTTGGCCTTGGGAATGTACACACGTTTCACCGGCTGCGGACGGTAGGTCTTGCTTCGTAACGCTTCGTGTATTTCAGCGATGAAGCCGTCCACGCCCTGGTCGGCGTTACGTATCGTGCGGATACTCACGCCGTCCACCCCGGGTGCACCGTCGTTAGCAGCCACCCGGTCCCAGGCCGCCCGTAGCACGTCCGGCCGATAGATCCGGTCATACAACGCATAGAACCGGAACTTCGGCTCACGCTTCGCTTTGCGGTAGAGCTTCTGCCTTAGAACAAAGACTTTCTCCGGCAGACCATCGCTGTTGAACGCGAACGCGTCCAGCTGATCGTCCTTCGGTTGTTCCGTACTGTTCCTTTGTCTGGACAAGCGGGTCTTTGCCTCCTCTTGCATCAGCATGATACCGACAGGGCCCCTTCGCTCGACGGGCGTTACCCCGCTTCATCGCTACTATGGACCCATCCGACTTCCGAGCACGCCCGCACGGACGGTTATGATTTCCCGCCCGGCGTCTGGGGTACGACCCCGACATGTCGGACCTCTCAGGTCCCCTGTTTCATCTTTCGGCACGCGCCGTCCCCAACCACCCCGGAGAGCCCGACGGCTGCTTGTATCCGCTGCTTCACCGCCGGTGATAGGCTTCATCCAATCTGACAGACTGGCCACTCTCAATAGGCGTAACGAGGCTGAATCGGGTTCACTTGCGTTACGGCTCGAACCTTCGCCAGACCGGTTGCTCGATGCCTCGGATTACTCCAGAAACACCTCCGGCCGGCTACATGCCAAGCGGATCATTACATGGTGAGTTCCTTTCATCTCACAAGATAAACAGGTATCCTGACGCACCAGATAAACGCCGATTAACGCGGATAAGAGTTTGAAATGGCTTCGTTTCGATCCCGAAGCAAGTTTCCCGATCAATCGGGATTTGGGTTCGTTCGGCGCGTGGGAGATAAACCCTCGCTTCCGGCTTCGTCCACCGCGGCGGACTACGCCGTGACAAGCCGCCGTGACAAGTTG
>JBDGZZ010000560.1:0-2371 GCA_039588335.1 Gemmatimonadota bacterium
GGCGTCGCGGCGGGAGGAGAGGCATACTGCTGGGGGCTTAATTCACGCGGCGAGCTGGGCGACGGTACCAGCATTTCCCGAGATGAACCGGTGCTTGTCGAGGGCAATCTCGTATTTGAGACGATCAGTGCCGGAGAGGGCGGGCTGACGGCGGCCACCTGCGGTTTCACCTCCGACAACCTGGTGTATTGCTGGGGCGAGGGATTGGAGGGGCAGTTGGGCAACGGTTCTACGAGCAGCTCGCCGCAACCGGTCTTGGTGGTGGGCCAGCGCTGATTGCTGGCCAACATTGGAGGGGCAACGACCTTGACAAGGGGTGTTGCCCCTTTATTTTCCTCTCCTCGTTAGCACTCGTAATGGTTGAGTGCTAGCAGTCAATAAGTGTAATTACTTCAACCACTTACGTCGATGGAGGGACACGCTAATGGCCCCTGCAACCAAGAGCAAGTCGAAGGTCAAGCTGCAGCCACTGGCCGACCGGGTCGTCATTCGCCCGCTCGAGGAGACCGAGGAGATGCGGGGCGGCCTGTACATCCCCGACACGGCCAAGGAAAAGCCGCAACAGGGAGAGATCGTCGCGGTTGGACCGGGGCGCGTGGAGAAGGGTGAGCACGTGCCTATGGAGCTCAGTGTTGGGCAGAAGGTCCTTTATGGGAAGTACAGCGGCACCGAGGTGAGCTTTGACGACGAGCAGTTTCTGATCGTGAAAGAAACCGACGTTCTCGCGGTCGTTGACTAACCGTTTGCGCTAGTAGCGAACTCAAGGAGAGACACACAAATGGCAAACGCTAAGGAATTGCATTTCGACGTCGAAGCCCGTGGCAGCCTCAAGAAGGGCGTGGACCAGCTGGCTGAGGCCGTTCGCGTCACGCTGGGACCAAAGGGCAGAAACGTCGTGATCGACAAGAAGTTCGGATCTCCGACCGTGACGAAGGACGGCGTTACGGTTGCGAAAGAGGTCGAGCTTGCCGAGCCCCTGGAAAACATGGGCGCTCAGATGGTCAAGGAAGTAGCCACGAAGACGTCGGATGTTGCAGGTGACGGCACCACCACCGCTACGGTTCTCGCCCAGGCGATTTACCGTGAGGGCCTGAAGAGCGTCACAGCGGGCATCAATCCGATGGCGATCAAGCGTGGCATCGACAAGGCAGTTGAGATGGTCATTGGGGACCTCGAGAAGATGTCAGTGCCGACGCAGGGTAAGAAGGAGATCGCTCAGGTTGGCTCAATCTCGGCCAACAACGATCAGGAGATCGGTGATCTCATCGCCGACGCCATGGAGAAGGTTGGCAAAGACGGGGTGATCACCGTCGAGGAGGCCAAAGGACTGGCCACCGAGCTCGAGACGGTTGATGGTATGCAGTTCGACCGCGGTTATCTCTCGCCCTACTTCGTGACCGATCCAGAGAAGATGGAAGCGGCGCTGGAAGATGCCCATCTGTTGATCCACGACAAGAAGATCTCCTCCATGAAGGACCTGCTTCCTGTGCTCGAGAAGGTAGCGCAGACCGGCAAGCCCTTGCTGATCATTGCTGAGGACGTCGAGGGCGAAGCGCTGGCTACTCTGGTGGTAAACAAGCTGCGTGGCACTCTGAAGGTATGTGCGGTCAAGGCGCCTGGGTTCGGCGACCGCCGCAAGGCGATGCTACAGGACATAGCGACTCTGACCGGTGGTAAGGTCGTGAGTGAAGAAGTCGGCTTCAAGCTCGAGAACGCAGTGCTGGGAGACCTGGGTAAGGCGAAGCGCGTTGTCATCGACAAGGACAACACGACCATCGTAGACGGCGCCGGCTCGGAGAAGGACATCCAGGGGCGCATCCAGGAGATCAAGGCTGCGATCGAGAAGAGCACGTCGGATTACGACAGCGAGAAGCTGCAGGAGCGGCTGGCGAAGTTGGCTGGTGGCGTTGCGGTGATCAACGTCGGTGCTGCCACTGAGACCGAGATGAAGGAGAAGAAGGCTCGTGTAGAGGACGCACTGCACGCAACGCGTGCGGCAGTGGAGGAGGGCATCGTTCCTGGTGGTGGTGTCGCCCTGCTGCGCTCTCAGGCGAAGCTAAAGAAGTCGAAGCTGGATGATCCCGACGAGCAGGTCGGTGCCAACATCGTCATGCGCGCTCTCGAAGAGCCGATGCGTTGCATCGTGTCGAACGCCGGTGTCGAGGGTTCGATCGTTGTGGAGAAGGTCCGCACGTCAAAAGAGAAGAATTTCGGCTACAACGCCCAGTCCGACACGTACGAGGATCTGGTCGCGGCTGGTGTTATCGACCCGACCAAGGTCACCCGTACGGCATTGCAGAACGCCGCATCGGTGGCAGGGCTCCTGCTCACCACTGAGTGTGTGGTAGTCGAGCAGAAGGAAGATGAAAAG
>JBDGZZ010000561.1:0-2367 GCA_039588335.1 Gemmatimonadota bacterium
AACGCACGGGCGGACCGGCCGGCAACAAGGTTGGTACCGGGACTCCAGAGCCAAATCAAGCCCCGATTTTCCGAAGAGATTACTCCCAGGCACGAAGCCTGAAAGTGGATCTTCCGTAAGTGGTTGATTCTAATTGGTAGCGCGTACGGGATTCGAACCCGTGTTACCGGCGTGAGAGAAACATAACTCTGTACGCGTGCGTCCATCGGTGTTGTGCCAATACACTCTCTAGAAAAGGTTTACACCTCTTAAGGCCATGGGTATACTTGTGGGTACACGGCCGAAGTTACCCACAGATTACCCACGACCGAAATGGTCGATCTAACCACGCGCACCGCTCGCAGACGCCTCCCAACTCGTGTGCGTCACTGGACTCGGATAGCGAGAGGCCGAGCCCTGGGCTATCGCCGCTCAGGTGCTGTCGGCTCCTGGTGGGTGCGCGTCAGACTAGGCGAACGGTACGTCAAGCGTTCCATTGCCACCGCCGATGACATAGCGCCTGCGAACAGCAACGAGGTCTTGAGCTATGCCGAGGCCATCCAAAGAGCACGGGACTGGAGTCCGGATGAGGAGAACAACGGCCAGCTTCAGCTGACAGTCGCGGACGCGGTGGACCGCTATCTCGACTGGTACAAGGGCCACAGGAAGAGCTTCGGTCGAGTTCGAAATCTGTTCAAGGTCCACGTGCTGCCAGAGTTGGGTGACAAGCACGTCGATGCCCTGACTCCCATACAGCTCCGCCGCTGGCATCAGGGCGTCGCCGCCAAGCCGGCCAGACTCCGAGGGGGCCAAGAGCGACCAGCCATCACGGAGGAGGCTCAAAGGGCGCGTAGAGCATCTGCGAACCACGCCCTGACGGCCTTGAAGGCCGCCCTCAATCGAGCCGTCGAGGATGGCTTGTGCGAGCCAGGCGCTTGGACTAGGGTCAAGCCCTTCCAGGGCGTTGACACGGCTCGCGCCCGTTATCTGGAGACCGAGGAGATTGAGCGCCTGCTCAACTCCTGCGAGTGCGATTTCCGCGAACTGGTCTCAGCGGCACTTCACACTGGCGCTCGCTATGGCGAACTGGCCGCCCTTCGAGTCGGTGACTACATGCCGGAGGCCCAGGCCGTACACCTACCTAAGACGAAGGGCGGCCAGCCTCGGCATGTCTACCTCAGCGAGGAGGCTGTAGCCTTCTTCGACCGCCTCACAGCCGGACGATCAAGCTCAGAGCATCTCCTTACCAAGGCCGACGGTTCCGCATGGGGCCGCAACCACCAGTACCGCCCGATGCTCTCCGCATGTGAGGCTGCTGAGATCAACCCACCTGTCGGTTTCCACCAACTCAGGCATTCCTATGCCTCGCTCTATCTCATGAGCGGCGGCTCCTTGGTCTCGCTGGCCCGCCAGCTCGGTCACTCAACCACACGAATGGTCGAGAAGCACTACGCTCACCTGGCTGACACGTGGCGAGCTGAGGAAGCCCGCAAACATGCGCCCAGGCTCGGACGCGAGAAAAAGACCGTGGTGCGGAAGCGGAGAAGGAAAGGCGAATGAGTCCGCGAAGAAGGTCACGAAATGACCTGAACAAGATATCTTTTTTTCAAACAAATATCAGGAGAAGGCTCGACACCGTCGAGGCTGATGCTGAGTCCATCATTCGGGGAGAAGGGATCGACCTACCTCCTCCAGGGACACCACAGCGGGCTAAAGAGCTTCGGAAGTGGAGTACCTCTTGGGACTACATCTTCCCTTCTGCTGGCTTGACGAGCCGAATCCACGACGATGCTCCCAAAGAGTTCGCTTTTTTTGGCGCTGAAGAACTCTGGGCGATCAGCCGTGCCGCGAATCGACTTGTAGCTACCGCGCTGATTCGGAGGCAGCTTGAGATTTGCACCCGCGAGAGTTTGTTGGCGGCGCTGAACAACGCCGTGAGTGAGCTCGAGATAATGTCTTTGAGTGACGGCCTCCGTGGGCAGAGGATCTTGGTGTCCACCAGTGCAGCAGGTCTGGAGCGTGCTTCGCGTCGGAAGTCGAAGACGACAATTCGGGACGCAATTATCCGGCGGAAGGCCCAAGAGATGAGAGCGAAGAACCCTCATGCGAGTTCCGCTGATTGTGATCAGCTGTTCCGAGGGATTGTGATCGCCGAATCCGGGGATTGTGATCACTCCTCGGAGCGAAGCGACGGTTAACGGTTCATCGACCTCCTTGTCTCAAGTTGGGACATCTTACTCTTCACTCTCTCTTCGTCGTCGTAGCGCCTGTGGGAGCTGATATGCGGAGCGGGATGTTATGCGCAGCAGGTGGGAGGCGCTCGCTGCACCGGGCGCGCTCGGGTGATCACCACGCACATATCTGCCTACAGCTGTTCAAGCCATGCGA
>JBDGZZ010000562.1:0-2364 GCA_039588335.1 Gemmatimonadota bacterium
GAGCTTATAGTAGGTCTTGATGAGATCAAACATCGACCCGATTGCCCCAGCACTGTTGAAGTCGTCATCCATTGCGGAGAAAAAGCGTGTCCTAGCCTCATCGGCCGTCTGCCGCAATGACTCGCCGGTCGGGCTCGAGACTCCACCGCTGTCCCCTAGTTTGTCCAGGCTTTCGGAGATCGAGCGACACGCAAGGATGAGTCGTTCGTACCCGCGCTTGGCATCCTCGAGGCGCTCGCGCGAGTATTCGGACTGCTTCCTAAAATGAGTGGAAAGCAAATAGAACCGAACCACCGCGCCGTCGAAGTCTCGAAGCACATCCTCCATGGCAAAGAAGTGCCCCGTTGATTTGGACATCTTCTCGCCTTTCAGATTTAGGAGCCCGTTATGAAGCCAGAAACGAACAAATGGTTCGTTCGTCGCAGCCTCGGACTGTGCAAGTTCGTTTTCGTGATGGGGGAAAATCAGGTCTTCACCACCGCCATGGAAGTCCAGGGTCCGGCCGAGGTATTTCATCGACATGGCGGAACACTCGATGTGCCAGCCAGGCCGACCCCTGCCCCACGGGCTGTCCCAGCCCGGTTCCTCCGGTGTGGAACCTTTCCACAGGGCGAAATCCAGTGGGTCCTCCTTCTCTTCGCCGACGGCGATACGCGCCCCGCTCATCAGATCGTCGATCTTGCGTTTGGAAAGCTTGCCGTAACTCTTGAAGTTTCTCACTCTGAAGTAGACATCCCCGCCGGCCGCGTACGCATACTCCTTCTCCACCAGAGTCGCGATGAGCTCGACAATCTCTTTGATGTGCTCTGTGGCGCGCGGGTAGAGTGTCGCCGGCTTGATGTGCAGCTTCTTGGCCGACTCGAAGTATGATTGCACGTTGCGCTCGGCCACTTCCCGATAGTCGACGCCTTCCTCTTTGGCCTTATCGAGAATTTTGTCGTCGATGTCCGTGAAATTCTGGATATACTTGACGTTGTATCCTTTGTACTCAAGATAGCGCCGAATCATGTCTCCGGAGACAAACGCGAGCATGTGCCCCATGTGCGGTTTGTCCTGCACCGTCATGCCGCAGAAATAGATCCCGACCCTCTCATCATCGAGTGGCTCGAAATCAACCTTCTTTGCCCGGCGAGTATCGTAGACTCTGAGTGACATATCCACAGTATACTTACTTGTTCTCCATCGATAAACGCAAAATCCTATCGACTAGCTCAGGATAGTCGATTCCCACAGCTCGGGCCGCCTTTGGCACCAGGCTGTTCGATGTCAGACCGGGTAGTGTGTTCACTTCGAGGAAGAAGTGTTCTCCGTCGTCACTGAGCCGAAAGTCGGCCCTGGCGTATCCTGTACAACCCAGCGCGCGATAGGCGGCGCGTGCCGAGTGGACAATGGTCGCCGTCATCTCTTCGGCCAGAGGCGCCGGGGTGAGATACTCGTTGGAGCCCGGTTGGTACTTGTTCTCATAATCATAGAATCCCTGCTTCGGTACGATCTCGAGGAGCGGGAGATCGGCGTGATCCAATATGCTTGCCGTTATTTCTCTACCCGGGATAAATCTCTCCACGAGGTATGGCCCAAACCGTCCAGCGTCCTGAAAGGCTCTTTCGAGCTCGTCCTTCGCATGCACGATCGTAACACCGACGCTCGATCCTTCCTGGTTGGGCTTGACGACGACGGGTAGCGACAGCGTCGTCAGCACCTGATCGTCGCTGACAACCGATTCATGCGCTGGAGAGTCGACGAAGATTTGCTTGGCAACGCGGACGCCCGCATGAGCAACGAGCTGCTTCGACATGTTCTTGTTCATCGCGACGGCCGCTGCACAGTGCCCACTGCCCGTGTAGCGTATACCCATATAATCCAGCACGGCCTGAAAGGTGCCGTCCTCACCCGCTCCTCCATGAAGGGCATTGAACACCACGTCACACCCAAGCTCGGCGAACTCGCCCAGCAGAGCGACAAAATCGCACCGCCCCTCGCGCGCACCTGCCGAGAAATCGGGCGGGCTGCTCGCTATCGCGGTGTCGGAAAAGAATTCGGTCGGGTCCTCGCTCGCACCGATGTGGGGTCGCGCGGGGTCGGCGACGACTGCCCGGTGTCCCAATTCCATCAGCGCATCGTGTACACCCTTGCCTGTATGGAGCGACACATCGCGCTCCGCCGAGTCGCCCCCTACCACGAGAAATACGTTGAGTTTACGTTTCGCCATCTGCCCTCCCACGAGCTAGCCGGAGGTCTTGTGTGACCGCGCTCGCTCGATGAGTTCGAGTACCGTTGATTTGCCCTTGAGGGCGGCGATGCCGGCCAGATCGGGACCGTGAACCGAGCCGGTTAGCGCCGCGCGTACCGGAAAGAACAGGTCTT
>JBDGZZ010000563.1:0-2354 GCA_039588335.1 Gemmatimonadota bacterium
AGGCCGGAGGGACGGCTGCGTTCACGGTGAGGCTGACTACTCCACCTACGGCTGATGTGACGGTGGGGGTGAGCAGCGCTGATCCGACGGAGGGAATCGCGGCGCCGAGCAGTCTGACCTTCACGACAGCAAACTGGGCCGTGGACCAGACGGTGACCGTGATAGGAATGGATGACAATGTTGCTGACGGAGACCAGAATTACTTCATCGAGCTCTCTGCGATGTCAAATGACAACATCTACAATGGCCTAGACCCGAGCTATGTGGCGGTGAAGAATCTAGAGGACGCCGACACGGTTGGCCTAACGGTGAGTGGTATCAGCGGAAATACGACGGAGCCCGGGGGGACGGCCACGTTCACAGTGAGGCTGACTGTTCAACCCGTGGTTGATGTGACGGTGGCGGTGAGCAGCTTGGATACGTCAGAGGGGACGGCAACCCCGAGCAGCCTGACCTTTACGGCGCTGGATTGGGATACCAAGCAGGTGGTTACTGTGACGGGTGTAGATGATAGTGAGTCTGACGGGGACCAATATTACGCCATCCAGCTCTCTCTTGCAACCTCAAATGGGCCGGACCTGAGTTATGTGCTGGTGACAAATATCGACAACGAAACGGTTATCTATGAAATGAATTGCACTGATGATGGACTGCCTTGCATCGAACGGGCGACAACATCTATTCCAGGGAATGATAGCGACAATCTGAATAGCACAGTCCCGCGCGTAGATATCGAGTTCGAGTTCATGGTGGATGTGTTGGAAAACTCCGGGACACAGCCCGAGTATATCCGCCTGTATATGGCACAGAGGAATAACCCAACAGCGAGCGAGTTCTACGCATATGATATGGAGTGCGCCGGAGGGTTTGTTGCTGGAGCCACCTGTACCTATAAGACGGAACTCGGTCCCGCAGAAGTGCACACGTATTATTTCGAAATGAAGTCCGCCGACGGCACGATTACGAAGTACCCATCATCAGGATATATGACGGGGCCAACCGTGCATCTGCTCACCGGGTACAATCTGGTAAGCATCCCCAGAGACACAAGCGCTTCGAACCTCGGCGGGAACACTGCCTTCGGGACTGCGAATTCGTACCGGTGGGACGGCGCCCTCGGGTACTACACGCAGGTGACTGGTTCTTCACCGGTTGAGCCGGCAGAAGGGTACTTTGTCAACAAGGCCTCCACAAGCCTGCCGCAGCACGATTCCCTGGGCGAGGTTCAGGTTCCCGAGTATGAATACCAGCTCCAGCCCGGCTGGAACATCATCAGCAACCCCTACGGCTGTAACGTGCTCCTCGGTGATATCGAGGTGAAGCAGAATGGCGTGACGCAGGTAGACTGGGACTCCGCGGTGGCGAGCGGCTGGCTTTCCAATGCCATATACTATTACGAGGGCAGCGACTGGGGTGGAGTGTATGACTTTGAGACTGCGCCTGGCGCAACGCTGGTGCCGTGGCTTGGATACTGGGTGCATGTGAACGACGACACGAATACCTATACCCTTGTGATTAAGAAACCATAAGAAGATGAAGAGGAAAATCGTCTATAGTATTCTTGTTGTGGCCCTCCTTCTCGTTACGGCGGTGTGCTACGGAGGGGAGGCTTGGCAGATGGAAATTACGGCCAGTGTACAGAACGCCGCGAACAGGCTGGTAATCGGGCAGGCCGTCGACGCTACGGGGGGCATAGACGGCAGGTACGACGTCCCTGCGCTCTTGAGCGGCGATATCCAGGCCTACCTCGACCTCGAGGGTGAAGCCTACTGGAGGGACACCAGGGATGTATGCAGCGGGCCCTGCGAGAAAACGTGGACAGTGACGGTGGCATCATCCCTCGCGGGAGAGACGGTAACATTGCGCTGGAATCCCTCTTCAGTGCCTGGGGAAGCGGGGCTTGCCCTGACCGATGAGACCACGGCCGAGACGGTGGATATGACGAAAGCCGGTGCATACAGCTATCAGAACACAGGCACGAGGGTGTTCACGCTGAAAGTGACGTGGTGAGAACTCCCGTGCGAATCTTTTCGAGACGTCTCCTTCTCCTTCCTCTCCTCCTTGTCGTCACATGCCTTCCCCTTTCCTCATGCGGTGGCGGCGGAGGCGGAGGTGGAAACACCGCTCCACCACCGGTGAACATCACCGTCACCGACGACCATCCCCCCGCGGATGACTCGTGGATAGACTACGGAGAGAGTACGACTGCTTCTCCGCCTGCGATTCCAGGGACTGTAACGGTGGCCAATAACGGGCTGGGAAATATCAATATCATTGTAACCGGGCCTGCTCTTCCATACATCGCTACCAATGGGTGTTCCGGAACCCTGGCGTCCATGACCAGTTGTTCCGTT
>JBDGZZ010000564.1:0-2837 GCA_039588335.1 Gemmatimonadota bacterium
GGTGGGAAACGGCACAACTGAGTCCGGGACCAGCCGTGCCTTCCTGTGGGAGGACGGCGTGATGACTGACCTGGATCTACAGCTCGGTCCTCTCTCCTCAGGTGCCCGTGACATCAACGACCGGGGGCAGGTCGTGGGGTACGCGTGCTGCCCCGGCTACGCCTTCCTGTGGGAGAATGGTGTGGTGACCGACCTGGGTCCTGGCTGGCACATCCCTTCGGCTATCAACAACCGCGGGCAGGTGGTGGGATCGGGGGAAGGCCACGCCCTCCTATGGGAGGACGGCGTGACGACCGACCTAGGGACTCTCCCCGGCGACGTCTCTTCCCGGGCGCGGAGCATCAACGAACTTGGACACGTGGTGGGATATAGCTCGACCGAACCTGGATATACGCGTGCGACTCTCTGGATACCCTAACCGCTTCCGGTGAGCGAAGGCCGAAGCGCCCGGCCCCGCGCCGGGCGCTGTCGTTTGCGGGCCGCTAACACCGACAACTCCCGTTCAGAATCCGCTTGACGACGGCTTGACTGAGATTGTAGAGGTTCGGTGTGCCTCTCAGCGGAGTGTGCGGTTCGGTGTGCCTCTCAGCGGAGTGTGCACCGATGCATGCCAGCCTGCTGCGAATGCTCCTTGCGGTTACTGTAGCGTCGCTCGTTGGGTCCACCGCTTGTGACGCTGGCTTCTTTCAGGGGCCAACGACGGCTCTTCTCCTGGTCGTCTCAGCTGAGACGGAGCCATCGTATGCGGACACCAATGGCTACCGAGTGCAGGTGCTTGGTGCGGAATCGGCAGAACTACTCGCCGAGCGTTTCCTATCCGCCAACGGTTCCACAGGGTTCGAGTTCAGTTCGATCACGTTTGGCACTAGCTTGGATGTGCTCGTCCATCTGGGCGATGTGGATCAGCACTGTGCGGTGGCAGGGCAGAACCCGCGGGCTGTCCGGCTGGCGCTCACCAGAACTGAAGTCGAATTCAGGGTGACGTGCTCATGACCGCCCGGCCCCGCGCCGGGCGCTGGTGTTTCCGGGCCGCTAAACCCAGTCTCTTCATGCGCAATTCACTTCCCATTCACGCCTCCACTGTACGGTGGATGTGGACGCCCCGACACTCCTCAGCAGGGGGCTCAGCCCCATGGCACTGACGCGCTCGAAGATCACCAGGGCGACTGCAGGCCTTTCGCTTGCGATCCTTGGGGCCTGTAGTGACCCACCGACTCATAGCAGTGACCCACCGACTGATAACGAGCCGGCGGCCAGCGCGATCGTTTCAGTGACCGTATCCCCAGCGAGTATGACCCTTACCGCGTTAGGGGACACCGGCCAACTGACGGCAATTGCGACGGATGCATCGGGCCAGACAGTCGTTGGTGCGAGTTTCACATGGACCTCGTCAGACTCCGGAGTGACAAGCGTGTCGTCCAGCGGCCTGCTCACTGCCGTGTCCAACGGCGTGGCGCAGATCAGCGCGGAGGCTGGTGGGGCAGCCGACACGGCCGCGATCACAGTCGCCCAGGCGGTCGCCAGCGTGTCAGTTGTTGCGGGCGAAGATACGCTCACAGCCCTTGAGGACACGGTACGACTGTCAGCTCAAGCGTTCGACGACCGCGGTAGCCTGATCAGTGGGGCGACGTTCGAGTGGAGTAGCAGTAACGTAAGTGTGGCTACCGTGGACACGGCCGGACTTGTGACGGCTGTCAACAACGGCCCAGCCATTGTTACGGCCACGACTCACGGAGTTTCAGATTCGGTCGTCGTAGTAGTGCACCAGCAGATCGCACGCGTTCACATCGACCCCGATACGCCGAGAGTGCTCGTTGGCGGCTCGATTCAACTGCTCGCGACGCCGGAGGACGCCAACGGCAACCCAGTGGGGGGAGAGGTGGCAGTGTGGGAGATTGCCGACACCATGATAGCGCGAATCGACTCTGATGGTTGGGTGA
Organism: Gemmatimonadota bacterium; assembly: GCA_039588335.1. GTDB lineage: Bacteria > Gemmatimonadota > Gemmatimonadetes > Gemmatimonadales > GWC2-71-9. Next base: position 1,941 of record JBDGZZ010000564.1, read on the forward strand.
TCGGTCTTGTTATGGACACCACTTCCGTTACCGCAACGGCTGCCGAGATCACTGCGACCGTACCGCTTGCTGTTGTAGTCCGATACACATCTGTCACGGCCGGGGCAACCTACACATGTGGTGTGGCATCTAGTGGTGACGGATATTGCTGGGGAAACGGGAGTCACCTGCAGCTGGGCAATCATCATCGAGAAGCACATGTCCCTCGCGTTTTGGCTAGTGGGCTTGCGTTTCAAACCATTGCCGCCGGCTGGATGCACACCTGTGGCACATCAGTCGAAGGTGGAGGGTACTGCTGGGGAGCCAATCTGGATGGGCAACTCGGGGTTGGTGAGATCGACCGTTGGCGTGGGGAGCCATCGGCGGTTGTAGGTGGCCGAACATTCGCGGTGGTACGTGCAGGTGCCAAGCACAGTTGCGGGATAGACACGACCGGGAAGCTCTTCTGCTGGGGCAACAACGTGTCGGGCGAACTGGGAAACGGCCCCGCTGTAAGCAATCCTGCTTGTCTCTCGAATGGATGCGTGCCGGAACCGATCCCCGTAATGGAAGACTCGGTGTTCGTAAGTGTCGATGTCGGCGGAGACGCAAACGGAGGGCATAGTTGTGGAGTCACTGAGGCAGGGGCGATCTACTGTTGGGGGCTCGGAGAACGTGGTGAGTTGGGCGACGGCCTCAACACCTCCAGTTCTGTCCCCGTCCGGGTTGCGTCAGACGAAACATTTGCTGTCGTTGCTGCCGGATACCGCATCAGTTGCGGCGTCACCGCTGACGGCGATGCATACTGTTGGGGCCTAAACCATCGAGGCCAACTGGGAATAGACGTAGCCAGCAGTCCAGACCTGTGCGAAGCCATCGAGACACCTTGCAGCAAGACTCCAGTTCCGGTTTCTGGGG
>JBDGZZ010000565.1:0-2351 GCA_039588335.1 Gemmatimonadota bacterium
GCCGCCATAAACGTTCTACACGCTTGTGGTTCACACGCCATCCCTCGATTCGCAACATGGCCGTGATCCGACGGTAGCCGTAACGACCGTACTTGCTGGCCAGTTCTTCCATCCGAGAGACCAGCCGTGCTTCATCATCCGGCACGTACGGCTGACGCCGCTGGGTCGAACGCGGTTGCCTGAGCACCCGGCACGCCCGCCGCTCTGAAACACCAAGCTGCTGGCGAACCTGAATCACGGCCTGGCGTCTCCGGGGCGGGCTCAGAAGTTTGGGGAGGCTGCCTCTTTGAGGATGGCATTATCCAACGTCAGGTCGGCCACCACCTTCTTCAGTCGGCCATTCTCCTTCTCCAGCTCCTTGAACCGCTTGGCTTGGTCCGTCCGGAGTCCGCCGTATTCCTTCCGCCAGCGGTAGTAGGTCTGCTCGGTGATCCCCAGCTTGCGGACCACCTTCGCGAGCGAATGACCCTTCGCCAGGGTGACCTCCGCCTCACGAAGCTTGCTGATGATCTGCTCTGCCGTGTGCCTTCTCTTCGCCATAGTCTGACCTCCATCTACGATCCAGTGTCGCATGAATCCTAACATACGACCTGGATCCGTCCTGGGGGGTCAGGTCAAGTGCCTGGCAAGTCCGTTTGCGACCTTACCGTCTATTTCTCCAAATTCATTTTCACAATATACTAATGCTCTTGCTATCATCCGACATTTCCCATTTACCTGACCTCAAGCGGTCCTCTTATCCGAACGGACTACTCGATTCAACCGAAAATGGCCTCCATCGCCACGAACCACGCCCATTTCTCTGCTCCATGGCGCCAATCCTGCTCCCGCTACCTCCAGGACGGCGATCCTCGATCGCATCGAGCAGTTCGGAGTACCGCCGCCATTGGTGCAGATGGGGATGAAAGCTTGTTGACCCGGGCTCGGTCTTTCGGGCATCGTATTCGACTAGCCCACCTAACCCAAAGGAGCAACGAGCATGTCAGATCGTAGTGTTTTTGTCGGATTGGACTACCACAAGGATTCGGTTCAGGTGTGTGTGATGGACGGATCAGGTGCATTGCGGGCCAACCGTCGCTGTCCGAACGACTGGCAGGCGATCGTTGATGCCGTGAGGCCCCACGGCGTCGCGAAGCGTGTGGCGATAGAATCGTGCGCCGGAGCGGCCGACTTGGCCGACGAATTGGTCGACCGGGCAGGCTGGTCGGTCGATCTTGCCCATCCAGGCTACGTACAGCGGATGAAGGCCAGCCCCGACAAGACTGACTTCACGGACGCCCGCATGCTGGCGGATCTGGAACGGGTCGGCTATTTGCCCAAGGTCTGGCTGGCCCCCGAAGAGGTGCGCGAACTCCGCCGCCTGGTTCGTTATCGACAGCAGTTGGCAGGCGATCGTCGGAACCTCAAGCTTCGGATCGGAGCCCTGCTTCGAGATCAGCGGGTACGCTTCGATTTGGCACGGTCCTGGACGCGAGTTTGGCGGGTTTGGCTTCAGAATACCGAGGCGCTAAGCCCTACCGGCCGTTGGATCATCGGACGCCAACTCGATAGACTGGATTTGGTGACCAAGGAGATCGTCGAAACGGAGCATCGTCTGGCTGAAGTCACGCAAGACGATGATGTGGTGCAGGCGTTGCAGACCTTCAAAGGTATCGGGCCGGTAACAGCATGGACGATACGGGCGGAGGTTGGTCGGTTCGATCGATTCCGCAACGGCAAGCAGCTGTCGCGGTTCTGCGGCCTGAGTCCACGCAATGTCTCGAGCGGGGCGCGTGTGGCGGATTCCGGCCTGATCAAGGCGGGGAACAATCAACTGCGTGGCACCTTGATGGAGGCGTCTCACCGTCTGATTCGGATAGATGAGAACTGGGGCGCGTTGGCACAAACCCTTCTAGACAAAGGTAAGCCCAAGAGCTTGGTGGTTGCGGCCATTGCCAACCGCTGGATGCGTTGGTTGTTCCATCAGATGCAGCCCAAACGGCTAATCGCGTAGAAGGAGCACAGAAAGATGTCGGATCGTCGTTGTCCCGTGACTTGTAGCGATGAGCTCGTGCCACGCTTGGGTCGGCCAATCTTGGTCCACTCGTCTGCAGATAGGGCAGTCGCTACGGTCTCGAAAGCACCCACTTGGGCTATCACGCTCTGGCGTGAGACGCTCGGATAGAAGACTGGGACCGCAACGACGCTCCTAGAATCAAGAAGAAACGGTTGACACCCAACGAGCTTTCATAGAAGCGTGGCTGACGCGGCGACCGGGCGAGAGGATGGCGATTGGTGGGGGCAGAGCCTGATGCTGCGCGGAAACCGTGGGCAACCCCGTCCCGGAGGTGGCCGTAGCAAGATTGGCACGT
>JBDGZZ010000566.1:0-2349 GCA_039588335.1 Gemmatimonadota bacterium
ATCTATTCGACCGCAGCGAGTCCCTGATTCGAGGAGCCGGATGCCTCAATCGGGCACGTCCGGATCTGAGGGAGCCCGGGGTGGGCAACTGCCCCGGGCCACCCGACTCTCATCTATGATGCTTATCCCCCGGAGATCCCAATAGGCTGGACCACACGTTCGGCGAGTACTCCTCGGTCAGTGGCGGAGCTGATGACACCGCGAGCGGAAACAGCTCCTCCGTGAGGGGGGCTATTCCATTACCTCGAGCGGAGACCGATCCTCGTTCAGCGGAGGCCGCAGCAGGAGCGCCACAGCGGATCTCTGCTGGAGAGCCGCCGGCGACCATTCCGCCTGCGATCCGTGGTAAGGATTGTCAGCAAGTAAGCGCAGAGCCATCGATCCACGCACGCGCCACCCCTCGCTCGTCGGCCAGAGAAACACTCCAACGCGACGCGTTGCTTTCGGCACGGCCTCGCTGCCATTGTAGCTGTCAGAGGAGCGGTGTAGGCCACCCGACCCCTGTCGCGGCTAGAGTCGAAGAGCGGCTCCCGTAGCGCGGGGTTTTCTCCGCGTTTCTCGCTAGATCCTTGCCCTATTTGACAGAGCCCCAGTAATCGGACGTTGGGGAGCCCCGCTAATGGTTCCTATCCCCGGCCGCAGGGTGGCGCGCCCGACGGCACCGCGCCGACTTGCTGCATGTGGCGTTCGTGGAGAATCACTTATGTCTTCTTGCATCACGCATTCGCAGACATCGCGCACGTCTGGTTGGCACGGCGCACCAGCCCCCGGCGTGGTGGCACACGCACCACCGCCGCCCCAAAATCGTTTCGTCGCTGGACCACTTGATCGTCGTTGCCCGCAACCAGATCGACTGTTTCGAACCGTATCTCCCGGGAAAGGTGCATTTCATTCCGCTGGGGGTAGACAGCGGCTTCTTCTGTCCTTCTACCAAGACAACAGGCCCGGCCGGGAATGCGGGCCCACGTTGCGTGTTCTCGGGAACTTGGCTGCGCGATTTCCGGACGTTGGCCCTCGTCATCGATCAGTTGCCTTCCAAGAACAGCAGCATAGGCTCTGACCTGATCGTGCCCAAGCAGAAGCGCGCCGACCCCCATCTCGATGCGATTGGCGCCCGCCACCAGGTGGCGTGGCACGACGGCCTGTCGGACGAAGCCCTGCGGGACGTGTACCGAAACGCGAGCATGCCGGTCCTTCCCCTCCTTGATAACACGGCAAACAGCTCGTTGCTCGAATCGATGGCCTTGCCTGCCTGTCGTCTCGAGTGACGTGGGTGGACTTCGCGATTACACGGATGCGTCGTTTGCGGAACTCCTGCCTCCGGGAGAGGTGGATGCGTTCACCGAAACCATCCTCCGGCTTGCCGACGACCCCGAGGAACGAAAGAGGAGAGGGCGCCTCGCTCGAAAGCACGTGGAGGAGCGACCCGCCGCGGCCAAAGTCGCCGCACAGACGATGGCCGTATACGAAGAAGTCCTGCGTAACGAGAGCTGACCCGCTTGTCGCGCGCTGGGTTACTTCCGCGACCGGTGGCTACGCCTTCCGACTTCGTCGATACCGCAAAAGTCCCGTGGCAAGGCCGTGAGCCCCGCCGATCACGCTGGCAAGCGCCCTACTTCCAGGCCGGATGCCGGTCCCAGCGTAGTCGTCTCGCACGCGCTCCAACAGATGGCTCATGGCCGCGTAGTTGGATATGTACTCCTCGGGACGCGGCATGAGCTTCATGGATTCAAGCCACGTGACATCCCGCTGAGGCACGCCGACAAAATCGAACAGTTGGCTATGAATTGCCGCCGGATCCTTCAGATAGTCCTCATATTCACAGGTCAAGACGCTGTGCGTTTCGTGTAATCCCTGCAGTACGGCATGGGTGTCGAGGCATCTATGCACGTAGTGCGTGAACGCCCATCTGTTCATCGAGATCTCCGGTGGACGCCGCCCGGCGAATTCCGGATTCCACGAATGCCACACCCCGGATCGTTCGGCGGCCAGCAGCGACCCGAACTGAGCGACCAGGTTGCGACGGGTGGCCAGAATGATGCGCACATGTGCGAAGTGTTTCTGAAGCGAATCTACGAGAACACGGGCGAGCGCAGGCGATCCGCATGCACACTTAGCGCCCGTGGCAACCGTGTCCGGACCTTCCGTGATAGACGTAAGTGCGTCGAATAGCGCGGCATGCCCACGGCGCTTCTCCTCTTCAGTATCGTTTCCGAATGTGAACGTTCGAATGCCCTGTGTAAACAGCGGCGCCACCTTCAATTCGTCATTGAGGGCGGCGACATTCGGATGCCCCTTCAACGCCAAGTGCAATACCGTGGTCCCGCTGCGCTGAATCCCCACGATTAG
>JBDGZZ010000567.1:0-2346 GCA_039588335.1 Gemmatimonadota bacterium
CGCCATTCACGATGTCCACGAGCCCGTCACCCGTAGCGGCTCCCGATGCCACCAATGTCACGTCGCGATTCTCGGTGGTGACTAAGTTTCCGTATTGGTCTTGGGCCTGCACCGTAACCGTAATCGGCGTCTGCACTACTCCGTCGGTGGGATCCAGAATCTCAAACCGGTTTACGGCTCCCGCCGCGAACACTACGTCCTGGGTCGAACTCACGTCGAGTCCGGTTACATCGGTATCCACCAGCGATAACGCTACGGTCTCGGCCACCTGGTCAAAGATCAGGTGTGGGCCAACACCGCCGACCATCTCGACCCTGCCACTGCTACCAGCGGCCGAACCCGACGCGAGCAGAGTCACGCCCCGGAACTCATCTGTGACCACGTTGCCGAACTGGTCCAGCGCCTGCACCGTGACCAGGATTGGGGCATCGACGGTTCCATTAGGCGGGTTGAGAATCACGAATCGTGTGGCTGCGCCCGTGGAGAAGTTCACGTCCTGGGTCGAGCTGACATCGAGGCCCGTACCCTGGGTGTCTTGAAGGGTGAGCGTGACCAACTCGGCCACGGCATCTGTGATGTTGCGGGTTCCGACGCCATTCACGATGTCCACGAGCCCGTCACCCGTGGCTGAACCGGATGCCACCAGCGTAACGTCGCGGTCTTCTGAGGTTACCAGATTGCCGAATTGATCCTGGGCCTGCACGGTGACAGTTGCGGTCTCGTTCACGACTGCGTCGGTTGGGTCGAGGATCCCGAACTGTGACACGGCGCCCGCGAAAAACACGACGTCCTGAGTCGAACTCACATCGAGTCCGGTGCCGTCAGTGTCCAGCAGCGATAGCGTAACCGTTTCCGCCACCTGATCTGAGATCAGGATGCTCCCGACGCCGCCCACGATATTCACGCCGCCACTGCTGCCGGCCGCGGAGCCCGAAGCTACCAGAGTGACACCGCGGAATTCTCCAGTGGCGACGTTGCCGAACTGATCCAGGGCCTGCACAGTTACTAGGATCAGCGATCCCACTACTCCGTCCGTCGGGTCCAGGATCACATATCGGATCGCAGTCGAGGAGGAGAAGATCACATCCTGAGTGGAGGTCACGTCCAGCCCGGTGCTCTGGGTGTCAAGCAAAGTGAGCGTGACGGTTTCCGGGACGACATCGTTGATGTTGCGTGTGCCGACTCCGCTTACGATGTCAACCAGGCCCGCACCTGTCGCCGACCCCGACGTCTGTAGGGTAACGTCGCGATTCTCGCTGGTAACCAAGTTGCCGTATTGATCTTGCGCCTGCACTGTCACCGTGATCGGCGTCTGCACGACTCCATTGGTGGGATCCAGAATCTGAAACCGGTTTACGGCTCCCGCCGCGAACACTACGTCCTGGGTCGAACTCACGTCGAGTCCCGTCGCGTCGGTATCTACCAGCGAGAATGTCACGGTCTCGGCCACCTGGTCAAAGACCAAGTGCGTACCAACACCGCCAACCAGGTCGATCCTACCGCTGCTACCGGCCGCCGAACCCGAGGCAAGCAGAGTTACGCCCCGGAACTCATCCGTGACCACGTTGCCGAACTGGTCCAGCGCCTGCACCGTGACCAGGATTGGGGCATCGACTGTTCCGTCAGGCGGGTTGAGAATCACGAAGCGCGTGGCAGCGCCTGGGGAGAAGTTCACGTCCTGGGTCGAGCTGACATCGAGGCCCGTACCCTGGGTGTCCTGAAGAGTGAGGGTGACTAGTTCGGGTACGGCGTTGGAGATTTCTCGAGTCCCAGTGCCGTTCACGATGTCCACGATGCCACCGCCATTAGCGGATCCAGAGGCGGCCAGGGTCACATCGCGGTTTTCGTCTGGAACCAGATTGCCATATTGATCCTGGGCCTGGACCGTAACTGTGACGCTCCCATTCACCACGCCATCTACCGGGTCCAGAATCGCAAACTTCGTAACCACCCCTTCGGCGAACACGACGTCTTGGGTCGAACTCACATCTAAGCCGGTCACCTCTGTGTCCACCAGCGATAACGTTACGGTCTCGGCCACTTGATCACCGATTAGAAGTGTTCCGGCACCACCCAGAATATCCACGCGTCCTTCACCCGTCGCCGACCCGGAGGTCAACAGGGTGACTCCTCGGAACTCATTTGTGACCACGTTGCCGAACGCGTCCTGGGCCTGCACGGTGACGAGGATGAGGTTGTCGACGGTACCGTCGGTCGGGTCCAGGATCGTGAACTTGGAAGTCGCTCCGGGAGTGATGTCGAACTGGTCACTCGTGGCAGTCGTCAGCGCTCCGGAACTGGCGATCAAAGTGTAATCGGTAGCCGCCTTGTCGACCCAGATATCGT
>JBDGZZ010000568.1:0-3110 GCA_039588335.1 Gemmatimonadota bacterium
TGTTATTGTGCGGCAGCCGTGGGCGGGCGGAACTCCAGCGGGCCCGTAGCAGCACCCAGCAGCGCCGCCACGGACCCGCCAAACTTCGTGCTGACAACTGAAGGCGATCTCGGCCGTCGGGGCCGCGTCGCCGCGTCACCATCAGGTGGGTGAATTATGAAATTCAAGGCCTGGATCTCGGCCGTGGCCATCCTCTTTGCAGCAGGATTTCTCGGGTGTAAGGACGAACCGACTTCGCCCGACGGCACCGGTACATTGGTCGTGCGCTTGGTGCAGGACGTTCCTGCCATGGATGCGAACGCGACTGCCGTGGCCGATCAGACTTCCTCGGACCCAGCCATTGAGAAGTCCGCGAGCATCCAGGCGGCCGTTAGGCCCCAGGCCAGCGCGTCTGCTGCCATGCTCGACGCGGTGCGTGTGGCCCTCGTCGGGCCCACCCCCAGAACGGTCAACCTGTCCCAGACAGCCGGCGGGTTCGAGGGAACCATCACCGGCCTCGAGCCCGGAACTTACTCGCTCCTCGTCCAAGGGCTCGAGACCGGCCTGGTGGAGTTCCTCGGTGCAGCCACAGGAATCAACGTCGTCGCGGGACAGACGGCGGACGCCGCTGTTTCCGTCTTCGGGTTCGTGACCACGCTCGACCCCGTCAGCAACGTTGATGACGTCAGCCTGACATTCGATGTGACCTTCACGGACGTCGGCATCGCCACCGAATACCTCGTCGAGGTGTCTCCGGACCGAGACTTTCCCACGGGCAACATCCTGTTCTTCCCGACGACCCAGACCTCCGTGACGCTGTCGGTGCCCTGGCCCGGCGTTTATTTCGTACGAGTCCGCGCCGGAAACGACGTGGTGAGCCCCGATGAGGCATTGCCGAGCGACCGCAGGGTGGTCGACTTCCTGACTTTCGGCCAGGTCGATGGGCGCACGAGCTTTCTGACCGTGCCAGATGAAGTGGAAGCTTACGGCTTCACCGCCCAGGCCGGGGATGGCATCGTCGTAATCGCGTCTGCAACCGATGGGCTGTTGCTGAGCAGGATCGGGGAAGCGCGGCTGTCCGCGCACCACGGCGCAGCGGGAGTCAACAAAAATAAGAACCGCACAGCCGCAGCGACCCTCGCTAGTCAGGCAATGGTCGATCTCGACATCGACGCGAGGCTCCGACCGATTTTCGATACCGATGGAAACCCGGACTTGTTGGGAGGAAACAACAACATCGGAGGGTTCGGGACGACGTACCTCAGCAACAATGGCGACGAGATGATCGTCGCGCTGGCAAACAATGGTGGCACCAAGACCGTCGAGCTCCGGCCGGTTTCGGGATCCGGCGAGTACAACGTCTTTGTTTCGGACTGCGATGTCACCAGAACACCTATTGGAAACACCGTCGGTGGTGATCTGAACAGCAGTGATTGCGAAACGGTCAATCCCTGGTCCTGGATCGACGCCGCCTCCGGGGCCGGTGTGACGCATGCTGACATCGTAGCCTTCGACGGCAGTGCGGCGGACCGAGTAACGGTTTCACTCACGTCCGAATCGTTCGATCCAGTCCTCTTTCTATGGGGACCTGACGGCTCACTGCTGGCCGTCAATGACGACGCCAGTGAAGTTGACCTCAATTCACGGATTTCATCTTTCTCACTCCCCGTGGACGGAACGTACACGGCCTTGGTCACGTCGTACTGGGATTTCGAGACCGGGCCTTACTCGCTGACCGTCGCTGATGCGAGCCCCGGTGTTCCAAGCCAGGTTGTGTTCACACTGTCGCCGTTCGTGCCCGTTACCGTGAGAACTCCGTTTACGGTGGTAGCCGAAATCCGGGACTCGGACAACAACCTCGTTCCCACAGCAGCCGTGGACGTGACCCTGCAACTGTTCGACAACCCCGGCAGCCTGATCTTCAGGGCTAGCGGAGTTGATGTGGACGGGCGCATGGAACTAGTGGACCCTGTCACACTCGACGTGCTGCCTCCCGTATCGACCGGGCAGCCGCACATCATCATGGCCATGACGTATGATGCTACGAGCGATAGGGTGTTCGCGGAGGACGAGTTCGACGACCTATTCACCATTGATCCTCTCACGGGGACACAGACATTCGTCGGACCAGTGCAAGATCCTTTCGGCAGTTCAATCTTGATGAAGGGCCTGGCGTTTGAGCAGCCAGGCGGACGACTCCTCGGCGCCGATGCGTTCTCCGATGTCATCTATGAGATCGATCCAGCAACTGGTGACGCCACGGATATCGGGACCGTCATCGCGGCGTCCCCCATCGACGGGTTCAACGGGCTCGCTGTCGACCCGACGGATGGAACGCTTTACGCCGTAACGCGGTTCGATTCCTTCAATCGGGAGGTGCGTAACCTGATAACAATCGACCTGAGCACTTTCAATGCCACCGACTTGGGCCAACTGGCCCACGATGGCGTCGCCGGCATCGCATTCTTGCCAAATGGCAGGCTACACGCGGTTATTGGAGATGGTGGCAGGATTCCGCTCCCGGATCCCGAAACCCTCTGGTCCGTTGACAAGACCAACCCCGCCGTCATGAACTTCCAGACCGGCCTAGGTGGAACGGGCGGCGGCGGAGAAGCCATCGCTACCGTACCCGGCCAGCTCGTGGGAACGACTACCGTCACAACATTGGCCGGAATTGGCGTGTTCACGGATGTTGAGATCAATGCCCCCGGGAGCGGCTACACCATTGAGGCCACTGCACCCGGGCTCATCAGAGTGATTAGCGCACTGATCGATGTGAATCCGTAGAGGTAGTGTTTAGTTGTTAGTTGTTAGTTGTTAGTTGTTAGTCGTTAGTCGTTAGCTGCTAGCTCGGGAACGGTGTGTGCTGTGCGCAACTTGTCGAGTGGGTGGACCGCAGCCTTGCACAGGTGGTCTAGTGTACCGGAATCTAAACGTGCAGACGATCTGACTAATAGCTAACAACTAATAGCTAGCTGCTGACTCATGCTGCTCGCCCTTATCCAAAACCGCTGCGAGCTAGATCGCTCCAAGAACCTCACCTGCGCTCTCGAGGGCATGGAACGGGCGAAGAGTGCTGGCGCCCAGATGGTGGTGTTCCCGGAGCTCGCCGTAGATCGTTTCTTTCCCCA
>JBDGZZ010000569.1:0-2343 GCA_039588335.1 Gemmatimonadota bacterium
CTCGTAGGCGACTTCAGTAATCGATGAAGTAGCGGGTGGTACGTGTGATGTTAAGTCGTGCCGCGAGTGGGGGCCGCCACTCGCCGTGGCGTGTTGCCAACACGCCATACTGCGTAGGGTGGGACTCGAGGAGACCTTTTAGTACCGTTCAACTCCTCCAAGGATAGATCACGGCTCCGGTTTCGGAACCAGTGACGAACTGAAGGTAGACTCGCGCGTTGTCCGCTGCGGTCAGCGTACCCTCCGTTGGCAAAGCCATCTGTTTGGCGGTCTCAGTAATGAATGGCGGGCTGATAGTGCCGATACGAAGGTTCCGGGGTAGATCGAGCGCAGCCGCGCGCGCGAAACTCTCGAGGGCTCCATTTGCCATCGCTAGCGCGGGGACTCCAGGCATGGGGCGCTGGCTGAATATCCCCGAGGTCAAGACGAAGACCCCGCCATCTTCGAGATGATCGATTCCGAAACGAACCAGGTTCACTTGCCCCCATCAGCTTGCTACCGAGAGTATATTCAATCTGCTCCTCCGTCAGTTCGGAGAGCGGAGCAAAGGCCCCGTTGCCCGCGCAGGAGATTACGGCGCCGACCTTTCCGATGCCTTTGTACATGGCTCGAATCGAGGCCGGGTCTTCGACATCCACCTTGACATCGCCGTTCCGTGAGGCACACAGCACATCGTGGCCTGCTTGTGCAAAGGCGTGGGATACTCCTTTTCCAATCGTTCCGGTAGCTCCTATGACCAGCACTCTCATCTTGGTCTCCTCCTGAGGCCTCGAGTAACTAACTCGAACTCATGCTACTCGGGAGCCCCGGGAGTGCGCAAGGAACTGGGCGGTAATCGGGTGTCGGTGCATGGTTGTGGTGAGTAGCTTAGTAGTCTTCGGAACGGGTGACGGAGACGATCATGCAAACCGAAGACACAGCAGCGATCAAACAACTCGCCGAGGACTGGCATGCCGGCTGGATTGCCGGCGACGCCGAGGCTCTCCTGGATCTTTACGACGATGACCCGGTCTTGATGCCCCAGAACCAACCTCCGGTGATTGGGAAAAACGCCATTCGCCCCCTGTATCAAGCGGTGCTTGAAGAGTTCAATGTTGCGGGTGGTGGCGACATGTTGGAGGTCGAAGCCTGTGGCGAGTGGGGTTACTTTTGGAGCAGCTACACGTTGACGGCCACCCCTAAGGCCGGCGGCGATCAGCTCGAGGACTCCGGGAATTCGATCTTCATCGTGAGACGCCAGCCTGACGGGTCGTGGAAGATCTCCCGCTTGATCGCCAACAGCGACCAATCGGCTCCAAGCAACTAGTAGAACCTCTGCCGTATGCGATTCGCTGCTTCGCTGTCACTGTCTTTTGCCATGGCCCTGGCCTGTGTGCAATGTCGGACCTCCGAGCATGGTCACGATGCCACTCAGCTCCGCCCGACGTTGGTCCTAGCTGAAACGACCCTCACCATTGCGCAAGTGGATTACGAATCCGCCATCTACTACAACCGAGGCGATCCATATCCACACATCGACTTCTCACGTGTGAACGAATCCAGTATCGTGGACAAGGAGCACGTGGCTGTGGTGCTGGAGAACGAGTACATCAGACTCACTGTGTTGCCCGAGATGGGTAGAGTGTACTCACTCCATTACAAGCCGACCGGCCACGACGAACTTTGGCGTAATGACACGGTCACTGTGGGTGGGGGTGTGAACGATCCGGGATGGTGGATATGGATCGGTGGCGTGGAGTACACACTGCCTGGCGACGAGCACGGCACCACTTGGTCCACGCCATGGGAGTGGCAAGTAGTTACGGACTCGCCTGACCGGAAGACGGTCAGACTGGAGGTCCAAGAACTCGGTACCGGGCTGAGGGAAGCCATCCACATCACGTTGTATCCCGGCAGGTCGTACTACGAAGCGAAGATCAAGATAAACAATCCCACCGATCAGACGGTACACTATGCCCACTGGGTGAACCCGCAGTGGACACCGGGCGGGGAGAACGAACTCACCGACAGTACCGAGTTCATCATTCCCACCGAGCGTATCCTGATCTCACCAAAGTGGCAAGCCAACATGGGTCCAAGTCCGCAACCGTGGAAAGGCAACCGACTACGGTTCATCAGAGGTTGGGACAAGATGGGGGACCTAATGGCGGACGGCTTGCAGCACGGATTCTATGGGGCATACTCGCATGACGCCGACGAGGGCGTGGTCCGTGTATTCGACAAAGATCTGACACCCGGCGTGGCCGTCTGGACGTACGGTTATCACCCCAGCGGGATACCGATGGGATCCGGCTCACCTAGTAATGGATACGTAGAAATGTGGGGCGGTACGAGCAAAGTGTT
>JBDGZZ010000570.1:0-2341 GCA_039588335.1 Gemmatimonadota bacterium
CCTGAGAACGGAGTTGCTTCACAGGGTCGCATCGATACCGGAGGTTCCAGCTTCAACACTGCCGAGGGCGGCATTACCGCTCCGCACTGGGTGAAACTGGAGCGCAGCATCGCGGGCGCCTTTACGGTTTCCCATTCGGCTAACGGTTCGAGCTGGGTGCCGGTGACGAACTCGAATCCGACTAACATCCAGATGAGTTCGACCGTCTATATCGGCCTGGCGGTGACTTCCCATAACGCCGGTGCCACGTGTGAAGCAGTCTTTTCCAACGTCACAACGACCGGCACGGTCAGCGGCCAGTGGACGAATCAGGACATCGGCATAGCCGTCAATGACGCCGAGCCGATGTACGTCGGCATAGCCGACAGCGCCGGCACACTTGGGCTTGTCGAGCACGAAGATCCGAGCGTTACACAGATCGATACCTGGACGCGATGGTCTGTGGATCTGGCCGAGTTCGCCAACCAGGGCGTGAATCTGGCCGGCGTTCAGAAGATTATTCTTGGCGTCGGCAACCGTGCCAATTCGGTCCCGGGCGGCTCAGGTAAGATGTACTTCGACGATATCGCCGTCGGCAACCCCGTACAGGCACCAGCCGTGTTGACAAATGTGGTATTCGAAGCGGAAGACGCCAGCGTCCTTGGGTCGAGCTGGCGAATCTACGACGATTCGAGTTCATCGAGTGGAACGCACATAGGCTCCGATAACGGCGACGGCGACGACAATGATGCTGCACCGGGAGCTGAATGGGTTGCCGGATACAACTTCACCGCTGACGCAGGAGTTTACAAGATCGTTGCGCAAGTCATAGCCCCCACCGGTTCGGACGACTCTTTCTGGATCCGAATAGTCGGCGCCACAAGTCAGACACACGAGGATCCCGATCAGCCTGGCACAGGTTGGGTGAGATTTAATTCGATCGAGCCGGGAGACGCGTGGCACTGGGACGAGGTTCACAGCAACGACCATGATAACGAGCTTGTGACCTGGACGCTGGCGGCGGGCGAGCACACGCTGGAAATCGCCAAGCGTGAAGACGGCACGTTGCTTGACGCCCTCATAATCACCGACGATCTCGCTCTGGACCAAGCGACTCTGCCGTAAGTGGGTGTTCGAGAGTAATAGGTGTTAAAGCTCATTTCGGGGCCTGTACCGATTCGATTTGGTATAGGCCCTTTGTCTATCGTCATCCTTTCTTTACAATCCAGTCAGTCTCGTGTTAGAATGGTTCGGTTCCAATGCCGGACGGACCGGCTTTTGTAAGCAGGAGACGACGAATATGACAGATCACGGTAATCCACGACGGCCATCCTTTAACAGGCGAGATTTGCTCGGATCAGCCTGCCGCGGTGCGGCCGCATTTGCTCTCTTCGGAACCGCCGGGCAATCTCTGCGAGCTGCGCAGAATAATAAAGCACAGCGCAACATCGTCTTTGTGCTCAGCGACGATCATCGCTACGACTTCATGGGTTTCATGAAAGACTCGCCTGAGTTCCTGGAGACGCCAAACATGGATCGCATGGCGCGGCAGGGAGCGCACTTAGCCAATGCGTTCGTCAGCACGTCGCTGTGCTCGCCGAGCCGGGCGTCGATCCTCACTGGTCAGTATATGCACCATCATCGCATCGCCGACAACCAGCGACCGGCGCCGGAGGGGACGGTGTTCTTCCCACAATACCTCCAAAAGGCTGGCTACCAGACCGCCTTCGTCGGCAAGTGGCACATGGGGCATGACCACGATGCGCCGAGACCTGGCTTCGATCATTGGGTCAGCTTCAAGGGCCAAGGGACGTACTTCGATCCGACGCTCAATATCAACAACAATCGCCGCACCTTCAAGGGCTACACCACTGATGTCCTGACCGACCAGGCGCTTGAATGGCTCAAGGATGGTCGAGACACCGACCGGCCGTTTTTCCTTTATCTGTCGTTCAAGGCCGTCCACTATCCGTTTCAGCCCGCCAGGCGATACGCAGGCCGGTACGCAAAAAATAAGGTCAAGCGCCCGGAAACGATGGCCAATACCGAACGCAACTACCAAACGCAGCCGCACTGGGTCCGTGAGCGGCGCTACAGCATCCACGGCGTCGATCACATGGAAACCGGCCAGTACGATAACGATCCCGTGCCGTCTTTCGACGAGCTGTACAAGCAATATTGCGAGACTGTGCACGGATTGGACGAGAACATCGGGCGCGTGCTCAAATACCTGGATGAAAGCAGCCTGAACAAGTCGACACTGGTGGTTTACATGGGCGATAACGGCTTCGAGCTCGGCGAGCACGGCTTCTACGATAAGCGGGATGCGTTCGAGGAATCGATCCGCGTACCGATGCTCGCA
>JBDGZZ010000571.1:0-2816 GCA_039588335.1 Gemmatimonadota bacterium
TTCGGAGGGCCCGGCGCGATGCGTCCGTAATCGGAATGGTCGTCATCCGACCGTTGGGTCCATCACCTTCCCCATGAACAGCACCGTCCCCGAATACTTCTCGCGGATCACGAACACGAACGGCCGATCGACGACGATCGACATCGGGGCACTGTCCGTCATGCTCACGGACGTGACCGCAGCCGCGGTGGTGCCCTCCTCGTCGACCTGAACGACGGCCTTGTGCTTCACCTCGTCGATCCAGATGCCGCCGGGTGCGAACATCTTGGTGAAGTCCGCCATGGGAGTGAACGCCACGTCCATGCCGAGCGCGCTGAGCACGTCGTTCATCTTGAGCTCGTACTCGAGCGTGAACTTGGGCATGGAGACGACCAGGTCGGTGGAGTCGATCCCTGCCATCCACGACGTCCACTGCTCCGCGGTCAGGGATTCCAGCAACTGGTCGATACCGTCGTGCGCCTCGGGAAGCAGAATGGTCATGCTGAAGGCGCGGCCGCCATAGGGGAGATCCACGATCGCGACGCCATCCTCCCGTTGGTATCCCACCGGTGCCGCTTCGGCATGCCACATCATGTCGGCGGTGGTTTGCGATCCCGACGCGAGCGTGAAGGGCCCTGCCTGCGTCAGGTCTTTGTCAAACTGGGACGCCCAATCGCCCTTGAAGTAGATGGCGTTGATGAGGTACATGACTATGTTGGCAGGGATCGCCGCGGGCACGATCTCCTCGATCAGCCCGTTGGTGTTGTCTCGCACCCACCCATTGATCGTGCTCGAAGCGCCGGGCGCGCCGAAATCGAGCGCCGACACCCGCGCGTCGAAGAACGCCTGCGTCGCGTCGAGGAATGCCTGCTCGAACGTGAGGCCCTCCCGGTACCAGATGGAGTTGGCGATCAGGACCGCGACCAGGGGGTCGAGGTCGACCAGGAGGTCGATCAGGTCGCGATAGGACTGGTTCACTTCCTCGAGCGACAGGTCCATCAGCTCGAGGGTCCGTTGCATGGCTTCCTGCGTCGCACCATTCGCCCCGTTGTACGTCATGCCGAGCGCCATGGCGACACTGAGCGGCGAGACGAAGATGTTGGTGTCGCCTTCGTGCCGGTTGACCTCGCGGAAGAGCTTCAGGGCAAACCGGTTGTCGGCTTCGATCAGCTTCGTTTCGGCTACACTGAGATCGCGAGGCAGTCCGAGAATCGGGTCGCCCGGCTGCGGCCCGGTGGCGTCACCACAGCTCGTCAGGAGCAACCCGAGGACGAGTGGAGTGAAACTCAGCGGCTTGGTCATGCCCCTCTCCTGGATGCCGTGCTGTTGGCTATACCTCCGGAGATGCGGGAGGGTCACGGGCGGGGTGGCGGCGCCACCAAGGGGAGGGGGTGGTGGAATCGTTGTGAGGCGATCCGGAACGCTGAGGAGGCTTACTCTCCGGGAGCACGCTTGCCCCGAGCCGGAGGAAGCTCACTCTCGGCGGGAGGAAGCTCACTCTCGGTCGGAGGACAGGTTCGAAAGATACGATGCCCGTGGTTGTTTCGTCGGCCGCACATTGGACCGACTGTGGTTCGGAGCGGTGTCTATTCGGGTCGGGTCACCCGCTTCTGTCCTCTTGCGACGCACGTCCGGCGGCGAGCATTCGCTCTGCAAAGTCGAGGCGTTCATGCATCTCGGCCAACTGTGCTTGTGTGTGTTCCTGCATGTCGGCCAGATCCTCACGCAGCGCATCGACGACCGGTCCCAACTCCGCATCACTGCCTCGCATCTCCAGCTCTTTTTTCTTGAGCTTGTAACGGATAATCGAAATCGTGACCACGGTGATGCTCCCGAAGACAACAGGAACGGCAATAAGAGTCTGGATTGTCTCTGGATCGAGCTGCGCCATGATATCTCCTCCTCAAACTCTCGGAGGTGAGTGGGCAGCAACCCACGGCAGGGAGGGGCACCGGGAAAACAGCTAACGGAACTAAGTTGCCGCCGTTCACACCGAGTAACAAGGTAATCCCACTCAGGATTCCGGCGATGCTCCCGAATTTTCCGGACCCCAAACTGGGAGAGTAGATCTAGAAGAAGAAATGCCAGCCAACCTAACTGGTTGACTGACATTGCTTTAGAGAGTCGGGACGGCGGGATTTGAACCCGCGACCCCCTGAACCCCAGCTGTGCTGTTCCAGTTCTCCACTTGCCGCCTCCCACTTCTTGTGCAATCGTTTAGGTGCTGTCGTGCGACAACGAAAGACGGAAGGCACAGCTTGTATGGCGCAGGGAGTGTTGAGCCTACCCGAGAAAGCATGAGAACCATCAAGAAGCGACAGTCGCCATGGATCCAGAGACCATAGAAGCACTACTGGTATTCTACTGGTATTCGGTAAGACGGCTGCAATAATAGGAGCAGGGTGTGCCGTAACACTAGGAAGCCTGTGGGGAATGTGCGCAGCCGTAATAAACTACTTCCAAAGAAAAGACCGCAGAAACGAATTGATGCCGCTGTACAAACAGGGAATCTTGACTACGAAACCAACAATCCTGAACGCGTACAGAATCCCAGGACACGAGATGTAACCCCAATCTCTCCCCGGGTACGCTGTGCGGATGTTGGAGATTGGCGGTCTGGCCATGACGCCTGGAAAAGTCCGGACACCAAACTGGGAGAGTGCATCTGGAAGAAGAAATGCCAGCCAACCTAACTGGTTGACTGACATTGCGTTAGAGAGTCGGGACGGCGGGATTTGAACCCGCGACCCCCTGAACCCCATTTCGGTGTGTTAGAGCCCTGATCACTGCAACCCGCACTGAGTTCCTAGCAGAAGTGTGGTATCCTACCACCATCC
>JBDGZZ010000572.1:0-2334 GCA_039588335.1 Gemmatimonadota bacterium
CTCAGACGGTGCGGCCGGCCCCTAGGGGGGGAGAATCGGTCGCGGCACATACGAGAGGGACCTTCGAATATCTAAAGTGAGATTCTGGCGAGAGTGGCCCTACAGAACCTTGGCAACCAGGCTCGGCCCAGTCATAGGCCCTGGCACAGCGCCTCGATGATGCAACTCAGCCCGTCGAACCTTCGGATGAGCTTCGGTGCCCACGTTAGTGAGTTTCTTCTCCCTGACTTGGCGATATAGGGTTGAGGCGTGACACCCGCGCTCTTCGGCGGCTTCGGGAATCGGAATAGCAGACCACTCCCACTCCCGAATGAGAGCGTCGAGCTCGTCTGCTACCCGACGCAGCAGAAGGTGCCCTCCAACACCGTCGCGTTCATACTGATCAGCCTCACTGCGGAGGCTATCTACGAAATCGTGAAACAGCTTCACCCTGCCAAATCTCCTTTCTTCTTAGTTCGTATTGCAGCAGGGACCGTCAGCGCGGGGGTAAGGACTACGCCAAGGGGCCCCCGACCGACTCACGCGGACTGGGGTGCATGGCATTTCGAGTTGAGTGAAGTATTAGGGTCTGAGAGGACCCGATTACGCGTTGCGCCTACCTAGTGGTGTGCGGTCGGCTTCACGCTGTCTCCTTGAGCCGGTAGGTGTCTTTCCTACTGTCCTTGGGTCCCTTCTCAACCTTGCCATCCCGAATGAGGGAATTCAGGTGCTTGCGGAGCTTCGCACTGTCCATGGTGTCCTCACCCGTTGCGTTGAGTCGCAGCAGAAGCGTGTCGAGTGTGGCGGCCTCGCCATTAACCACGCCTAACACGAGCCGCTCTGTCTCCTGCCGTTCAAATGCGGTCGGGTTCTCGATGGGCTCGTATCCCTGCGGGGTCATGCGGACATAAGCGAGCGGGGGTGTCTCCTCATAACGGGACTCACTCTCTAGTTTGCGAATCGGGGTGTCCCGCTGCGTGCCGGGTCGGGTAATCAACGTCCCTATGTCCAGCGCGGCACCAATGGTCCCCGATCCCCGAAACGCGTCTATCACCGACCCGCCGTTTTGTACCTTCGCACAGTGATGGATGAACTCAATCCCGACGTTCAGTTCGCGGCACAGCTGCAACAGCGGGTCCATACCTTTGCGATCCGTGTCAACGGAACTGTTTTCTTCCTCCCACTGAGCCCACTTGTAGAGTGAGTCAATATACAGCAGACCAATGTCATACTCTCCAATCGTCTTCTGTAGAATCTCAATCGTCGTCTGGTCCCGGGTCGCTAATTCAGTGAGGTACAGGTGCTCTGGCGCGATGCCATCGCAGAACTGCCTAAAGATCTGTTGGAATTTGGACAGTAGGAGCTTTGGTGGCATTTCAAGGTTGAGCCACCAGACTCGAACCTGTACGGTGTTCTGGCCCCTGAAGGGAACACCACCCGCAATGGCCACTGCTTCATGCATCTTCAGCGTTGTCTTGCCGACCTTGGGTTTGCCGGTGATGCCGCCGAGAACACCTTTGCCGACAGAGCCTTCTAGATACCACTCTGCAGCAGGCGCGTTGGCGTTCGCCTTAACAAAATCGCGTGCACTGACGATGAGTGGTCGGGTCGGCGGTGTGTCCGGAACACCAAGTGCTTCGGCTACCGTGACCGCATCGCTCATCATGCGTTCAAGGGTTCCTTCGAAATCTCCCGCCTTGTGAAGGTCGGCCAGATCCTTGCAGCCTTTGGCAGCCTGCAACACCAATGCGTCGCGAAGATTCTTGCCGACCTTGGCGATGAAGGCCTTGCCTGCGTCACCCGGTTCTTGCCACAGGTACTTATGCCCTTCGTGGCCTGTCAGATATGACGCCCATTCCGATTTCCAGTTGGTCGCACCCGGGATACCGACAACAGGTTGTCCGTAATGCCAGCCGGCGTGACAGTCGGATTCACCTTCTGCAATAATCAACGGGAGATCGGGTGCAAGGGTGGCGAGGATGTCGAGTCCGTATGGGTAGATTGGGAGATTCTTGCCCTCCCACCACGTTCCACTCCACCCACGGAACTTGTTGCGCAAGAGATTGCCGTCTTTGTCACGACAGGGGAGCACTACCACTTTGCCCCGGTCGGGATAGTTGGGATCTATGCCCGTGGTGACGCCCCACTCCTTGAGCTCGGCGACGTCGAAGCCCTTGAGCTGTGCGTAATCCTCTACAGTGAAGTCACGCCGCGGAAGTGCGACGCCGAACTCCTCGGCCAGCGTGTCCAGCTTCTCGTCAAATCCGCACGTCGAGCAGCCCCAACGATGTTCACCGAGCCATGCAGAGGGCGTACGGTCGTCGTGGCGCGGGCATTGGAATTCCAGTGTGTCAC
>JBDGZZ010000573.1:0-2327 GCA_039588335.1 Gemmatimonadota bacterium
AACCGCTTTGTAGCCCCAGGAATACGAGATAGACACCTTGAGGAAATCGGTTGCGGAGGCGCCCTCGATACCGCTCACCTGCACCCGGTCCCTGCCGAGTTGCTTCAAGCGGATGGTGGTGAAGTCGGCAACGCAGTCGGGAGTGATGTAGTTCTCCGGATCACCCATCTCGTACAGCAGTTGTTCGGTGACACTGGCAACACTCACTCTGCCACCCGTACCGTCGTGTTTGGTGACAACGAAACTCCCGTCGGCGGTGACCTCCACGATGGGATAACCGGGATCTTCCATGTGCGGTATTCGTTCCCAATTGACCAGGCAGTTGCCGCCGGTGCACTGGGCGCCACACTCGATGATGTGTCCGGCCACGGTGCCGGCCGCCAGCTTAGACCAATCATCGCTGCGCCAGCCAAAGCTGTGAATCATTGGAGCGAGTGCCAGTCCTGTATCGGTCACCCGTCCCGTGATCACGATGTCACTGCCGCGTTTCAACGCCTGCACTATGGGCCACGCTCCGATGTACACGTTGGCGCTCTGTACGGCGTCACGCACTGTCGAGAGCGGTTCTCCGGTGTCCATGTTGCGGAACTCGTGCCCCTGCTCCATCAGCGCATCGAGCCGCGCCATGATGTCGTCGCCCGTCACAAGCCCGACGCGCGCTCTGCCCGCTAGCCCACGTTGCTTTGCACACGCGATGACGGCTTCGGCGCACGCCAACGGGTTCACGCCTCCGGCGTTCGCCGTCACCTTGATTCCACGCTGCACGATCTCCGGCAGCAACTGATCCATCAACGGCACGAAGTCCTTGGCATAACCGAGGGCAGGATCGCGCGACCGCTGTTTCTGCATGATGGACATGGTCACCTCGGCCAGGTAATCCATCATGAGGTAGTCGATCGGGCCGCCGGTTACCTGACGCACCGGCGCCTCGAGCCAATCACCCCAAAAGCCTTGGCCGGATGCTATCCGGACGGGATGCGTCAAATGTGCACTCCGAATTGGCGAAGAAAGCCGCGTTCACGAACCCCAAGATACCCTAGTCGATCACGGCGCGCCGTACAGCTACCGGACCTGTGGCAGTACGGGCCGTCACCTCTACAATGGTCTTGAAGCCCTCGGGCAGTATGAAACTGGCCGGAACGGGTGGAAAGCGGAATGTCTCGGCCTGGTCATATCCCAACTGCACGTAAACGCTGTCGGTTCCCATGGTAGTATCGAGTGCGACCGGCGCTTCCAACAGGAAGTCGACCCGTATCTCCCCCTCCCACTCCGGGTAAGGCCCGAGGTGTGCGTAAGCCGGCAACAGTTCGATCAATACATCACCGCGGTAGTCGAGAGAATCCAACGAAAGGGTCTGGCGCCCGAAAGCGTAGTTGAGCGGACTGTCGATCAGTTTAGCTCCGGATGAATCGAACAGGGTCACTCCGAAATCAGTTACGCCGTTCCAGTACTGCCGTGGAAGCGCGACGTCCACCACTATGCGGTTGGCCCAGTCGGGCTGCGAGATCTGCATGGTCCAGGGAGTCGATCCCTTGCCACCAACCGGACGCACGGTTGATGCACCGACGACTTCAGCCGACAGGGTCACCATTAGTCGACGGCCGGCAGTGTTACGAACCGTGACCGTGGGTCCGTCGGCAACCGAGGTGACACTCACCTGCGGCAAGGCCGCCTCGAACTCATACCCGATCCAGCCGGCAGGCGGCGGCACCACGGCTGCTTCGTATACACCCGGTATGATGTCCTCGGCTGCGACGTTGATGCTCACCCACTCTTTTCCGTCCGCAATCACGCTCTTCACCCCGCGTTGAGGCTGGCCGCTGGGCTCGAACAGAAAGAGCGACGCCCCACCGCCGGCACCCGTCTTCACCGTCATGCGAACATCCAGCCCACCAGCATCTGCTGGGACCTCCAGGAAATACCGGTGGACTCCACCCGGTCCCAACTTGCTGCCTGTCGCAAACGGGAAGTCGAGCGACTGTGCGACGACGACCGTATTGACCAGCGAGAACGACGGCCCCGATGAGATATCGGAGGCTGGTCGGGCCGATACGGTTCCCACATGCACGCCCGGCTGTGTCAATTTGGAAGCATCATACCGCAGCTCGATCGTTACCGGCTTCCCTGCCGGTTCGACGACTGCCGGTGCCTCGATCCAATCGACATCAGAGTGGAGTTCCAGTTGGGCTGCCGGTTGGCCGTCGACCGAGGTCACGACGAACCGCTGCAGAGTGTCGCCCGGCGAAGCCAATCCGTAGCGCCGGTACGCCGCGGTTCCCTTGGACGTGTTGCCTCCCTCAGGTAGGGCTCGTACGGAATACACACCG
>JBDGZZ010000574.1:0-4747 GCA_039588335.1 Gemmatimonadota bacterium
GGCCCGCCGCATCACCTTGTATGACCCACCGCGGCCCCGAAGGGTCACATCACGGCGGGTAATTCATGGGATTCCCCGGGGCTGACCGCCCCGGGTTCAGGTGTGCTTCCCTTGGGCAGCCGGGCGCGGGCATTGCTGGGACGCGTACCATAGCCGAGCTCGGTGACCGGTGTCGCAGACTGATCAAGCCCTAGGTTGAATGGAGACCGTCACAACTGACGTTTCCTCTGACGTTAGCCCCTGCCGTACCCCCCGTTCTGGTGGTATTGCGTCGTTGAATGACGCCTATTGACGCCGTTTTGACGTAAGGGCACATCTCCAAAACCGGGGGTTGCAGGACTCTTTGACCTCGCCTCTCGCTGACGCTCGAGGCATTCGGTTCGAGTCCTGCCGGGAACCTACTGGCGTGGGTGAGAGTGGGCCGAGCCGCGGCTTCAGCCGCGGAATCTTGCCGTCGCGGTCGGGTCGGTTCGCTTCGCGAACCTCGCTCACGCATCCGGTCGAGTCCTGCTGGGCCTGTTTTGCCACGCCTGTTCTGATCTCGGCCTCATACCAAAATCTCAGCCACCACCTCAAGCGTCTTGGCGTCGATAATCAGGAACGGAATGGGACCTCCTGAGACGTCTCTCTTGAAGTCGTAGATGATGGCGTAGTACGGCCCGTACTGGAACACCGCCCACTCAATGTCGCTGAGATTAGGTGAGGGCTCCCACGACTTCGCGACTCTCTCGCGTAGGAGGCCCATCAGCCGCCCACAGACGCGCGGGTCGGTGACCACACGCATCTCTGCATCGGCAGCAAGCCTCTGGATGCTGTTTCGCTCACGAAACTCTGCATGGCTGTCAGCAGTGAACAGCTCTGCCTGTCTTTCAAGCGTCCGCTCTGCTCTCCCCCTGTCACCGCACACTCTCGGTGCCGGGCGCTGCTGTGCGGCTGCTGTGCACGACATGACAACTAGGGAAATGACCGCAAGGCTCGCGTGGTGCATCAATTGCCTATACATGCGTTTCCCCCGGTGTGCAGTTGGAATCTATCCTCATCGAACTCCTCTCCAAACTCACCCTTGAGCTTCCAGCGGTGGACGTTTTCAGAGTCGAGCACATAACCCGGCCACTGGCGACCGTCTTCCCAATCATCGATGTCGTCATCATGCGTCCCACCCCTGAGGGGCAGGAACGGATGGTCAAGACGGCTGTAGTTGACCCTGCGGATTCTGCCGTTCTTTCTCTCCTCCCACTTTGTGCAGGTCCCCGGATTTCGAACCCTTGTGTCTCTGGATACTGGGTGCGTGTGCACCTGCCCCAGAATTTCGACCGCTGGATCGTCCAACAGATCCAAGACCTGACTACCATCCTTCGGGATCCCGCATAGGCTGAGCTCGTCAGACAACCGGCGAAACTCTACAAGCTCAATCTCCCCATTCCGCTCAACAATATACCCCCCGTGTTCGAACCGTTCCGAGAGCGCCCGGTCCAAGTTGCTGATCTCGGCCAGGTCTTGAAAAATCTCCTACACCTCTGGCTTGAGCAGGTGGGGGTCTGTGACCTGGGTTGCGTCTGCGAAGAACTGACACTGCAGGCGCCGAGCGTGTCCTGAGCTTGTCGAAGGGCGCGGGTATCAACCCAGGATCATCGCGCAACTTTGCGCGGCTTTCTCATGCCCGGCCGTCTCTTTCCCTCGCGCTCGGGTTGGCACGCGGGGCGTGCCTCGCTCGCGCAATCGGGTCGAGTCCTGCCGTTAACGGGTCCGTATCCGACCGCGTCATCCACAGTCGCGTTCAAACGATTCGGACCGCATTATTTGGATACTCGGCGCCGCCGAGCGTATACTTATGTTGTCACCGGACCAGTCCTGGAGCTCGACTGATGCCGGTGACGGCGCGACTTTCCAAGAAATTCTACGACACCTTCGGTGAGGAGCTCGCCCAAGAGTGGTAGACTGGTTCAATCAGGTGGACGCCACCTACCGTGCCGATCTCCGGGAGCTGAACGAGCTGAACTTCGCCCGGTTTGATGCCAAGTTGGAGCAGCGACTGGTCGAACTCCGGGCGGAGCTTCGCACGGAGGTCGGCCAGCTCGGGGGTGAACTTCGCGCGGAGATCGGCAGGCTCCAGACCGAGTATCGCACCGATCTTGCTGCTGCCAAGGCTGATGTGATCCGCTGGATGTTCGTATTCTGGCTTGGAACAGTGGGGACGTTCATTGCGGTGGGTCGGCTGATGATGGGCTAGTCCTAACGATCTCATCACCAGCCGTCCTTCGGGATGTGTTGCGGGTGGAAGAGCGGTCAGTGGCTATCCGAGTCCTGCCGTTAACGGGCGGTCGGGCGGACCGGCGGTCAGAGTTGATGACCAGCACGCGTTCATCTGCCTAATCTGCGCAATCTGTGGCCCTCAGGGTTCTCGGTCCTCCCCCCAATCCTCCCCATATCGCAGCTCGAGAAACCGACGCATGGGAAGCGGTGCATCCCCTCGGTTCAGCATCATGACGACAAAGAGGTCCCTCTCCAGGTAGTACAAGTTCGCTGACAAGTGGCCGATAGCCCTCCCGACATTTCCTTCGTGATCACCCAGCGGGCCCGTCATGATGAGGTAACCAAGCCCATTATCCAGGCCCGGTTGGATGCGGCGCATCGCTTCCCAGGAGGCATCGCTCAGTAGCTCTCCTCCCCTTAGCGCCTGGTGATAGCGCAGAAGATCCAGCGCACTCGACGCAATGCTTCCGTCCGCCGAATTCGGTAGAGCTTCATCCGCGAAAGAGCAGTCTACGAGCTGTCCGGTCGACGATACCCATCCGGGCGTTCCACAGTATCCTCGCGCACGTGGCAGATCGATTGTTTTCTCCTCGTACAGATAGGTGTTCTCGAGGCCGAGTCGGGAGACGATGCGCTCCTCGAGCACCTCGCCCAAGGACTTCCCCGTCACGATCTCGATTACCTGACCCACAAGTAGACCGTTCGTGTTGCTGTAGCTCTGGAGGGTGCCCGGATCGAAGGTCGGGGCACGACTCGGCATCATCTCTATGATTTCAGACGGGGGGTGAGGCTCGGAAAAGAACTCTGGCACGCCTTCCTGAGAGCTGAGCAGCGAGAGGGTGGAGAGGTAATCCGGGATGCCGGATGTGTGGTTCATCAACATGCGAATGGTGATTTGATCCCCACGTGGCCATTCCAGATAGGCTGAAAGCGTATCACCTAATCCGAGTAGACCTTCTTCTACGAGAATGAGTGTTATGGTGGCGAAGAGGTTCTTCGAGATGCTGCCGATGAGGAACGGTGTGTCGGGCCGGAGTGGAGTCTCACGATCGACGTCAGCATATCCCGCAGCCGCTACGAGCGGTGCAGCACCTCCCTCCGCCAACGCTACAACAAGCCCCGGGACACCTGTCTCCTCGCGCAACCGTTCTATCTGTGACTGCAGAACCTCGGCTTCAGCAAGCTGGTCATCCTCGGACGGCGAACCGGCGGAATCCGTGCGGTGCGAGGTGCAGCTAGGTAAAGCCGAGCATACAAGCACCCCAATGACAAAGACACTGCATCGAGTTCGGCCCGTATCAAACGTCCGGCCTAGTGCAGACCGAGAAATTCGGACGAAACAAGGATCACAGTCAGCCATGCTCTCCCTCAAGATCCAGTCCAATAGACAAGCGAGCCGCTGACTCATAATCTATCACGAGTGGAAGGCGATCGACGCCGCAAGAAATCCGATGGAAACGCGGTTGTTTCGCTTCAGGCGGTGATCTACAGACTGTCCCCTGGCTGAATCACTTCCAGAACGCCATCGTAGTGTGAGGTACTAGGCATCAACGCAGAGTACGAGAGCCGGCCCGGCACCACCGGAATCGGGCTACCACCCCATCTCCCTCGCCGAGAATCACATGACCACTTCGCCGCCGTCCGCATCGATTACACCGCTTCCCGCCGCCGAGCGCGTCCAGGCGTTGGATGTGCTGCGCGGAGTCGCTCTTCTCGGCATACTCGTCATGAACATCCAGGGCTTCGCGATGATCTACGCGGCCTACTTCAACCCCATGGCTTACGGAGACCTGAGCGGGGTGAACGGCTGGGTGTGGAAACTCAGCCACCTCCTCACAGATCAGAAGTTCCTGAGCATGTTCTCGATGATGTTCGGCGCCGGCATTGTGCTCATGAGCGAGCGTATCGAGGCGCAGGGCGGCAAAGCGGCGAGCCGACACTACCGGCGGATCCTTGGATTGTTCGTCATCGGGTTGGCGCATGCGTACCTGCTGTGGCACGGCGACATCCTCGTCGTGTACAGCCTGTGCGGGCTCGTGGTGTACCTGTTCCGGAAACGCACACCGAAGACGCTGCTCACCCTCGGCGTGCTCGCCATGGTAATTCCGTCGGCGTTCTACATCTTTGCCGGGTCGTCATTGCCGTACTGGCCGGAAGAAAGCTATCAGCCGATGCTGGATCTCTGGGCACCGAGTGCCGAGTTGGTGCAAAACGAAATGGCGGCGTATCAGAGCGGTTGGCTGGCGCAGATGGAGCATCGCGTCCCGAGCGCGCTCTTCTTCCAAACTGGCGTCTTCATAATGTGGGGTGGATGGCGGGCTGGCGGCCTCATGCTCGTCGGCATGGCATTGTTCAAGTGGGGTGTACTGACCGGTGAAAGGTCCAAGAGATTCTACGGCACGATGTCCGCACTTGGCTTGGCGGTCGGCTTGCCGGCGGTGGCGTACGGCATCGTTCGCAACTTCGCTGCGGGCTGGGCGCTCGAGTATTCGTT
>JBDGZZ010000575.1:0-2326 GCA_039588335.1 Gemmatimonadota bacterium
GGATGCGGCATTTCCTCGGTGGGGAGCAGCAGCGGCAGCTCTCGTGTCAGCGTTTGCCTTTACCGTCTGGCAAAACGCGAACGAGTCCGAGGTGTACATGGTGGCGGCGTTCTGCATTGCGGCCACCCTGTGTCTGGCAGCCTTTTGGCGAAAACACAGGGGTACTGCCCGTGCCACTCACCTGTTGCTCCTCATTGTGTACCTCGGTGCGCTTTCCGTAGGCAACCACCTACTGGCGCTGCTCGTCGGGCCGGCGGTTGTGGGCTTCATGTGGCACGTGCTGCGCACGGATCCACTGAGCGACCCACGGAGCCGCCGAGCGGAGTGGGCGCAGTTGATGGTGGTAGCCGCGATCTGGGCACTCTTGATCGGGACCGGACTCGGCAGCTCCTCGTTGCTCATGGTGTCCGGCGTGCTGTTCCTGGGAGCCGCGGTGCATGCGGCGACGGCCGGCGGGGGAGGATTCGCAGTCGCGGCGGTGTGTGCCGCCGCTGTTGGTGTTTCGACCTACCTGTTCTTGTACATCCGCGCGTCCATCGGGCCGATCATCAACATGTCAGATCCGTCTACGTGGGATGCTCTGGTAGCGGTGATTCGGCGGGAGCAATATCCGGTACGCCTTCCGATGGACAACCCCCTCTACGAATCCGGAGCAGCGAATCCGGGTCGGACGTTTGGCATGGTGTGGCTCCAGATCCAGAACTACCTCCAGTACTTCGACTGGCAGTGGTCGAACGGATTGGCTGCCGCTGAGCCGGTATTTGCCAAAATCCGCTTCCCATTCACCATGGCCTTCACCTCTCTTGGTATCTACGGAGCGTCGATCGTGCGGCGGCGGGACCGGTCCCTATTCTGGCTGCTGCTCTTGACATTCCTGATCACCGGTCCCGGTTTGTTGGGCTACATGAACTTCAAGCCGGGCTTTTCGCTGGGGTTTGATCTCTACCCCGACCGCAGCATGCACGAAGTCCGAGAACGAGATTACTTCTTCACGGTTTCATTTCAGATGTGGGGGCTGTTTGCTGGCATCGGTGTCGCAGGACTCTACCGAATGTGCTGCGTAGTGCTCAGCAACATCGCCATAACGAAACGGAGTGCACCGCTACTTGCACTCCCCGCATTTTGCGTGGCGATAATACCCTTCGCGTTGAATTTTCCTGCTGCAAGCCGTGCACACGGCCCCGATGTCGAATTGGCTGGCGATTTTGGCTACGATCTCCTCCAGACCGTCGAACCCTACGCGATCCTATTCACCGGCGGAGATAACGACACGTATCCGCTGTGGTACAAACAAGTAGTGGAGGGCATGCGCCCGGACGTGACGGTAGTGGTGCAGACCCTCAGCAACACAGACTGGTTCGTTCGACAACTGCGTGACAGGCCCGTTCAGGAGTTTGAGCCTGATCAGGCGCCGTGGTTCGCAAACCTGGCACCCGACGGACCGCCGCCACCGATCCACAGTCTGACTGACAACGAGATCGCCTCACTCCGACCCTTGGTCTTGCCGCAGCCACTTCGTTTTCGCGTGGGCTCGATCGACCAAACGTATCCAGCCCGCACGGTGCTGCGCGTCCAGGACATAGTGACCCTCCGCCTGATCCAAGAGAATTGGGATCGCCGGCCGATCTATTTTGCGAGCTCGGCCGGAGGAAACGGTCTGGTGCGTTTGGGTGACTCTCTTGTGCAGGAGGGACTGGCTTACAGACTCTACGTTGAAGACGAACCTGATACGGATCGGTTGACGGAAGGTCTGTTTGGTATTCCGGTCGATCTCCCACGGACCGACTCCCTCGCATGGAACGTCTACCGCTACGCCGGTTTGTTTGATGCCGAAACGCTGGCGCTGGATCGCCACACGAACGGGGTGGCCGCGTCAAACCTGAGCCAGGTGTTCCTTCAACTCGCTCATGGGTATGACACGATGGGGGATCGAGAACGGAGCCTCAAGAACCTCAGCCGTGCCTATCATCTCAATCCCGATCCGGGGCTCCTGCAATTGTTGCAGGGGCGCCGCTATGCCGCGCCGCCGTTGGTTGACACCCCGCCTGAAGACATCCAGTAGCTCTTCCAGTCCGAGAACCTTGCCCCTTCCCGCCTAGCCGGCTGATCGTCCAGCAGTAGATTCTGAAGTGAGAAGTGAGAAGTGAGAGGGAGGTTCGTCCCACATTTTCCACCGGCCATCCGGAGTCATCAATGATAGCAAAGCTCGTAAGTGCGTCCCTCGCACTCGGTGTTTTCGCGTCCCCATCTCTTGGCCAACAGCCGCCAAGCCGGATCATGGGCTTCAGTGCTGAGAGCGCGGAGCGAGAGCTTGTCGCCGAGCGGA
>JBDGZZ010000576.1:0-2322 GCA_039588335.1 Gemmatimonadota bacterium
GGACCACGACTCTCCAACTGTTGTAAGAGGTCTCTAAAGGTGAACGCCCCTTCTCCACATACGATGGCATCCACTTCAGGCCGCTTGAAGTCTCCGGGAAGCAACGTCGCGTGGTGACCGCCGACGACTGTGAAGATGCGATCGTTGTAGGCCTTCGTGGCGCGCAGGATATCCAGGGCGTTGTACATGTGGACCGAGTAGGCGGTGACTGCCACCACGTCGGGCTGGAAGCGCTGGAGCTGCGGCTCCACTGCTGTGTCGAAACGGAGGTCCACGAGTTCTACGTCGTGGTCCATGAGGGCTGCAGCCAGGTACTCGAGCTCCAGCGGCTCCAACTCGGCGATGTCGCCACCGGCAATGGTTGGGTATCCCAAGGGCGGTTTGACCAGGAGGACCCGCATCGGACGCTCCTCTGCGTTCGTGTCGTTGGTCCAATCTGGCGCGGCGGCGACAACGCAGCGTCAAGAGATTGAGGGGGCACCCGAGGTCGGACTACTCCTCCTTGACCTCCAAGTCGATCTCCGGCAACCCAACGACGCCCTCCACCCTTTCCACCAGACGCGCCTCTCTGCCCTTCCGCTCCTTCTCCCCGCTCCCCGTCCCCCCGCAAAGGTACGGTATGTGCATTCCACCTTGTTGATGTTCGTGTAGGTATACGCGTGTAGTGGCTCAACAAGTGCAGGTGCCGTGAAGATGTCCCGTAAGCCGTTTGGTTTCAATACGTTGGTGGCCGCTGTTGTGCTCGTCTATTGGGCTTGTGGCGGTGACTCTACCGGACCTCTGGTGCAGGAAGATCCCAGGCCCGCCAGAGCATTTGCGATGTCAGGCGACGGTCAGACCGGTACCGTCGGCCAGGTGTTACCGGTCGCCCTCGTGGTTCAGGTGAAAGACCAGGCGGGCGACGTCATGCGGCGTGTGACGGTCACCTTCTCCGTGACCAAAGGGGGTGGGACGGTGTCGGAAGGTGCCGTAGTGACCGACGCGAACGGCCAGGCATCGGTCAACTGGACATTGGGAACGACAGCCGCGACTGCGCAAGAAGTAACGGCCACAGTCGCGAGCGCGACCAGTGTTACGGCAACGTTCACGGCGACAGCGACACCGGATGTCGCCGCGGTGCTCGTTTCCGACTCCGGTGACGGGCAGAACGCATACCTCGGCACGAGATTACCGAGTGACATCGTGGTGTTGGTGCAAGACCAATACGGCAATGGCGTCTCGGGTCAGGAAGTACAGTTCATGGCCACCGCCGGGAGCGGATCACTCGACTTGACCGTGGCGTTTACCGATGCCACCGGTCGGGCCCGCACCGGGTGGACCGTAGGAATCAATGGTGGTCAAAATACAGCGTTGGCGCTGGTGCAAGGACTGACCGGAAGTCCAATCGTTTTCACGGCAACCGCACACAGCCTGAACGTAGAATCCGTCGGTCCCAACCCGCTGTTGTTGGGCCAGACCGGGACTATCAGCGGCACCGGGTTCGACGTCATACCTGCGAACAACATCGTCACGATAGGGGGCGAGACGGTCACCGTGACTGCGGCCACGCCGACGCAGCTGGAGATCGCAGTCCCTTCGCGTTGCATCCCTGCCGGTGCCTACGACGTTCAGGTCACCGTCGGGAGCTTTACAGCGCCTTCCCAGAGTGCCGACATCGAGCCTGCGGCGTTCCTCGACATGGCTGTGGGCGAGCAGGTCATCATCCAGGATCCGAGCCAGTTTTGCCTGCAGTTTGAAGCGACGCCGGGACCGGAAGAGTATCTGATTGGCGTGCAGTCCACTTCTGAGAACGTGACAACGCTCACTCCGATAACCGTAACCGGGGCCATTGCCCCAGACGCGGTAGCCGCGGCAACGGCTGCAATGCCAGCGTTCGCGTCGAGCACGCAGCCGGGTACTCCAATGGACATGACTCGGTCATCACGACTGAGTAGGCACAGAGCAGCCGAGGCAGAGATCAGGGAGTTGGACAGGGCGGACTACGAGTCATTGAGTAACCGGCCGGCAGGACCGCAGCGACTCGCCATGGCTCCGGCCGTCGTTGACGGAACGGTATCGGTAGGTGATACCATCCCGATCAACGTGCTGGCTGACGGTGCAACCAGCTGCAACCAGTTCGACGTGATCACGACCGTCGTCCGCGCCAAGGGAACCACGAGCATCTGGTTGGAGGATATCGCAAATCCACCGGGCGGTTACACGCAGAGCGATTTCCAGTCGTTGGTTTCCGGCTTTGACAATCTGGTCTACACTGCCGACGTGGCGCAGTTTGGACAGCCGACGGACACAGACGCAAACGGTGGCGTCGTCATGGTCATTACC
>JBDGZZ010000577.1:0-2318 GCA_039588335.1 Gemmatimonadota bacterium
AGGGCTGCAGAGGTGTTGTGCTGGAGTCAATTCAAATCGGTGGCACTCGCTGCACCTCCCGCGAGGCCCTGGCTGGTCCGCGCAAAATTCGGCGTTTGCGAGGCGCGTTGTTTATCCGGGTTTTGTTCCGGTGACCACCGGCTGGAGGGCCGCGCGACGCTGAGCTTGAAGGCTGATTGGGAGATTCTTCGCGGTCCAGCTCGTCACTTGTTTCGTCGGCGTTCGAGTAAGTGCTTCGCGGACTCGCTCAATCGTCGGTGCCACCGTCACGGCCGCCAGCGAGAGGATCATCTTGGTGAAACCGCTTTTGCTCTGCTGGCCTTCCAAACGTTTGCCTTTCCCGATCAATGACTCGAGAATCTCGGTGCTTCCGATCAGACGCTCTCCAGGTCGCGCGGAGGCAGATTCCCCGGCCACGAACCTGCATACTTGCTCGATCAATTGGTCTCCCAGGGCGTCTCCGCCATGTGGTGTGAGTTCCTTTCGCAATTGGTCGGCCGCATCGGCGTGGTAGCCTTTGTGGCGAACGAACTCGCGGCTTGCGCCGGCAATCGACATTAACCTCGACCAACTCGCCAGTGGTTCCGCGAACTCGCGAACCCAGCCGAGCTTGTCTTCCAGATCGCTCTGAGAAACTTTGGCGGCGGCCACTTTGGGCGGGGCGACTGTTTCGGACGTACCTTCTTCGGATGTGGCTTCTTCAGACGTGCTGTCGGCAGGATCGAAGTCACGGGTAATGACTTTACCGTTGATTAAGTCACTGAGGACTTCTTCCTCGATATTCGCTTCGTCAAGAATAAGGTCAGCGAGTGTCTTAGCTTCGAGCGGATCGACGTCGGCTTCCGTCGACGCGGCGGGTTCGTTTGTTTTGGGCGTGCTTGTGTCGACAGCACCGGGTGACGCAGCCTTATGTCGCTTGAGCAGTTGTAGCACTCGCAGCCCCCATTCGACTTGCCTGTCGGCGTTCATGTAGCGGGCCTTGAGCTTTGGTGACGGCGGAATCAGCTGCGCCAACGATGTCTGCTGCAGCCGCGACTTGGCGAATCCGCACTGTCGCGTGAACTCCGTCCAGCGAGAATCCGCTTCCAGAATCTTTTTCAGCAACAACGCGACTTTATGCGCGATGTCGTAGGCCCAGGCCACTTCCGGATGCTTCTTCAGAAACAATTCGATGCCCTTGCGCAGATCACCACCAAGATCGCTGACGATTTCCCGTGGCAGGCCGAATTGTTCGGTGACCTCTTCCAATTGGCGATAGACCGTTTCTCCATCCGAGTGCTCGACCGGCGACAACGCGATGATCGCCAATTCATGGTGCGTCAGCTTCCCGCCCAACTCGCGCCACTTTGACAAGCGAATACCGACGATCAGCAAGCACTTGGTCTTGCCGATTTGCACCGTGTGGTCGACCAGCCAGACCCAATCGTCGGCCTTTTCCAGTGGCTTCTGCAGTTCGTCCAGTCCCAGCCGCAACAACCACATCTGGATCGTGCCGGCCGACGGCCAGTCCCCCTGCGGATCGTAGCTCAGCCGCCGCAGATGGAAGAAGATGGCGGCGGCCCCGCGCAAGCTGACCGCGGCTTGTAGGACCATCGTGAGCGATTGACAGATGACGCCCAGACAGTAACTACCACGAGGCGGCACCACCAGTTCGCCCGGTGGCGCAGGCACGGGGAGGCCCGGTTCGGCGGGCGTGCCCGGATCAGGCGGAGCAATTTTTTAACGCTTCCAATTCGGCTCGCAGTTGAGCTACCTCGACACGAACGTTCTCTGCATCTTGCCGCCACCGAGCACGACTCTTCTCGACAGCCCGTGCCTGGTTCTGAGCACGCTTCAGTTCCTTCTTGAGTTCCTGATGCTTTGCCTTCCACTTATCTCGACTAGACCGGAAGAACGCGACCAATTTGTGAACGGGGCTGGAATATTCCATTTCTTGTACTTGCATCGCGTTGAACTCCTTTATGACGCCAACATCAAATACCTAGAATGGAACAAAAACGTCTCCCAAAACTAAGACCAATTTCCTCGGTCAAGACCAGGTTTTGTTCAGATCACCCGAAGTCCACCATGACCGGAATGTTCGCCAGTTTCCCAGCTTCCACCGCCTTCTCCACAGAGATAAATGTCGGCTGGCGCCAATGTGCCGATTTAATACCGACGATGACGTCGGAATGCGTCCGCGCCATGGCTGCGGTTTCCACGGGATCCATGTCCGAAGGGTTCTGCTCCACCTCGTAGTTGACCATTCCCATGCCGGTGATGTTCAGCATCGCGAGCACACGAGTTTTAGATCGATCGATGATGCGACGCCGAAACTC
>JBDGZZ010000578.1:0-2774 GCA_039588335.1 Gemmatimonadota bacterium
TGACGAAGTCAACTAGGACATGGCCGGCTGAAAGTGACTTTGGCTTGAAGTCAAACTGGATACGACCCGAAGTCGCTTAAGAAATTGCCGGTTGAAGGCGGTATAGCCACTCGAGTTCCAGCTCGATGTCACATGGGAGACGCTTTGGCACCATCAAAAGACAACGACGCTCTGTTCGTCCGTTCAGCCGTGACCGTGCGCGAGCGTCACACCGCCCTGATCGCCTCCAGCACCCTCTCGGGCGTCATCGGCAAGCGGTAAACCCTGGCGCCGGTGGCATCGAAGATCGCATTGGCCACCACCGCTCCCATATTGATGATTGCGGGTTCGCCTCCGCCTTGCGGTGCGAGGTCGTCATTGGAGACGAACACCGTTTCGATCTCCGGCATCTGGGAAAACCGAGCCATCTCATAGGTACCGAAATTGGCGTCGAGAACCTTCCCACCTTCGAACCGGATCTCTTCACTGAACACATATCCCAACCCCATGGCGATGCACCCTTCCATCTGCATCCGTGACCCGTCAGGGTTGACCACGACCCCCATATCCTGAGCACAGACCACACGGTCCACTTTGACGTTGCCAGTTGCGGAGTCCACCGTGACATCGGCAATGAGCGCCACGTACGTTCCAGCGTCGATCCCGCACGCCAGTCCGCGACCGCGGCCGTTCTTACGAGGCGTCGCACGTGATTCCCAGCCGTACGCTTGGGCCACCGCCTTGAGCACGCTCACCATCCGCTGGTCCTCAGTGTTCTGCAGGCGAAACTCCAACGTGTCCATCCCTATTGCCGCAGCCATGATGTCGATCTGCTGTTCGGCGGCGAAGCGGTTGCTGTTCGCCGCCGGCGCACGCCACGCCCCAACCGCGAATGGATGATATCCAGCATCACCTCCCCGCCACTCGCCGTAGACCCGCACGCTGTGGTGCGGGATGTCGTAGAAGACATCGGAACCACGCGTCCCTGCTCCGTAGACCTGATAGTCCCACAGAGTGACCTTACCGTCCTCGTCGATTCCCGACTCCACCTTCAACACGGCCGCCGGTCGCATCGAATCGTAGAAGAACTCCTCCGCTCGGGTCCAGGCGACCTGCACAGGTTTGCCAGTGACCTTGGCGAGTTTGGCAGCTTCGACAGCCTGCGGCCCTCCGACCTTGCCACCGAACCCACCACCAACGTAGGGAGTGATCACCCGAACATCGGCCGGGCTGAAGCCGATCTCTCGAGCAATGGTTCTTTGTTGACCGAATGGTGCCTGCGTGGAAGACCAAACGGTCGCCTTTCCATCCGTGATTTCTGCCACTGCCGTGTGCGGCTCCATGGGGGCGTGGGCGACGTAGCTGTTGTAATAGGTGACATCGAACATTTGAGCACACTGACTCCGCCCCGTATCGAGATCGCCCGCTTGCTCTGGTGTGTTGGGAGCTGGCGCCGCTTCCACCAGATGGTCGAAGATGCTCTCGGTATCGACCGTGGGTGCCGGCACGTCGAAGTCGGCTCTGACTGATTTGAGTGCCTTTTCCGCCGTCTCCGGATCGGAGCTGAGCACCGCGACGATACCGTCTTCATTCACCACGGTGACACCCGCCATGGCTTCCGCCACCGACGTATCGACATGCTTCATTGTTGCGCCGTGAGCAGGGGGGCGAACGATGCGCGCGTACAGCATCCCGGGTAACCGAACGTCCCCAGCGTACTCCGCTGCACCGGTCACCTTCTCGATACCATCCAACCGTTTCGGTGAGCGACCAATTTCGGTGAACTCTTCCACCGCACGAAGAACCGCCTGCTCGTCAACGGTGTGGGTGATCTCCTGACCCTTTGCCAAGTCCCCATAGGATACGTGTCGGTTTCGGTCGTTCTTCACGTAGACCACACCGTTCTCGACCGTCAGTGAGTCTCTCGCTACACCAAGACGTCCGGCGGCCAGGTCGGTCAACACCAGACGTGCCTTGGCCGCCGCCGCGCGGACGGCCGGACCGAACATCCGCGTCGTTAGCGAGCCGAACGTACCCATGTCCGCCGGACAGGTATCCGTGTCCCCCAAAACGATATGAATCGTATCGAGCGATACGCCCAGGTCTTCGGCTGCCATCTGGGTAAGGGAGGTCATTGCTCCCTGCCCCATTTCGATCTTGCCGGAAAACAGGGTCACCTTGCCATCTTCAGCTATATGGAGATACGCGTTGATGTCCTCGGGGTATCCGCGCTGGAAGTGTCGCGGTGCGCGTGAGTTGAACTTGGTCAGAGGTCCGAGGTTCACGAAGACGACGATGCCGCCGCCCAGCAGCTTCACGAACTCTCGCCGGTCCATCTCGATCGCTTCTATAATCCTTTTATATGCGGAACAGCGGCACAGGTTGTTCTCCATGCCTTCAACAATCTGGTCGCGGTTAGGGCTGGGATTATCTCGCAGTAGGCCATACGCGTTCATGATCATTCCCGGAGTGCAGTAGCCGCACTGGTAACCACCGTGCTCGTAGAACGCCTGCTGCAGCGGGTGGAGCTCCTCACCTTGGGCCAATCCCTCGATAGTCTTCACCTCTTTGCCTCGCACCTGCTCGAGGTTGGTCATGCAGGACCTAACCGCCTGGCCATCTACCACTACGGTGCACGATCCGCACAGACCCGCCCCGCATCCGTATTTGGTGCCGGTCAAATCCAGATCCGTACGCAGTGCCCAGAGCAGCTTCCGATCACCTTCGGTATCCAACGTCACCGGATCGCCGTTCAAGGTGAAACTGATATTCTCCTTCATGTGTCCCCCACGCCT
>JBDGZZ010000579.1:0-3241 GCA_039588335.1 Gemmatimonadota bacterium
GATCGCTCTCGTATTCCGTCCGGTTATCCGGCATCTCACACCGCTCAAGTGCACCCGCGCCAACTGCGTTCGTGTCCTTCACGGTGAGACCAAAGATACCCGGTACCGGGAAGCCCTCGCGGATACTCGTGAGAGAGCCTTGGTCGATTATGATGACCTGGTCGTCGAGATCCACGGCCTCGCTAGCGTTTGTGCCCCAGCGGAATCCTACATCCCAATTGAAGTCACTCTTGTTCAGGACTGTAAGGGCGAGTGCAGCCTCGTGCCCGTGGTTCTTCAGCTCACCAACGTTCTGTAGCTGAGTGTCGACGAACCCCAGCGAGGGCACCTGCTGCACGTCGACCAAGGCGTCATATGTTTTCTGATTGTAGTAGGTGTACTCGAAGGAGACCCGGCCGCCGAACAGCGATCCCTCGGCCCCAATCTCAAACTCACGGGTCTTCTCGGGGCCGAGTCCCGGATCTCCGACGTTCTCAGGGGTGACAGCCGGTGATCCCTCGTCCCCGGAGACGGTCTCCCAGGTACGCTCTGAATCGAAGATGCCCGGGGCGCGGCCGGAGTAGCCCACGGCTCCGCGCAGCTTCATGGCATCCCACCACAGCGGCCAGAAGTCGTGGTCCGACACCAGATAGGAAGCCGACAGCTTGGGATACATGGCGAGACCGAAATCCTCACCGAAGGTACTGAAGCCGTCCCAGCGCACGCCGCCGGTCAGGAACAAGCGGTCGCCCAACCCCAGCATCTCGTTGAAGTAGAACCCGCCGCTTGTGACGTCTACACGGGTCTCTGCCGAGGTGGTTCGGGCCGCCGCGTCGAGATCCATATCACCGGGTCCGCCGAACTCAACACCCCAACCGTTCACCTGGCGCCTTTTCTCATCGTACAATTGGCCGCCCCAGGAGAAGCTGGAGGTCACGGACGACGCCAGGTTGGTCTCCCAAGTTCCCGCGTAGTCCAACGTCAGGTTCTGGGTCTGGTAAGTGTCGTTCTCGCGGGAGCCCAGCGGCTCGCTATAGAACTCGAACGGGTGCTCCTCGGTGTACTCCGGTTCCAGTCGAGACCGACGTTCAGCCGCTGCGGCAGACCCGGTAGCGGTGTCCAGAGAACCTGGACACCCGTGGTGAAGTGGTCGATCGCCTGATCCAACTCCATGTCGAGAATCTGGCCGTCGTTATGGTCCGAAGTGTAGTCGTTTTGGCCGCGGAACACGTTCAGTAGAAACCCCTCGGCGTTGTTGCCGTCGGGGATCCAAACGATATCCCGATGTGTGTAGGCGTTGTTGTACTGAATGGCGAGCTTGTCGCTGGGCTGGAACCCGAAGTTGCCCCGGATCCCCCAGTCATCACTCCCCTGCGGTGCGATCACGCCGTTCTCACTGGCCCACTTGCCGGAGAGGAAGTAGTTGGTGTTCTCGCTGCCGCCGCGGACCGACATGTTGTAGCGCTGCAGGTGGCCCGTGCGAAGGTACGTGCCGCTCTCTGGACAGGCCGGGTCGGCTACGGTGCAGTCGTTCAGGTGCAAGCCCGATGGGTTGATGTTCTTGTCGGGACCCACGTGGCCCAGCTTATGGAAGCCCTGATCCATGGAGAACGACCACGATGCGCGACCGGCCGTGCCCTTCTTGGTGAAGATCTGAATCACGCCCGACGCTGCTTCCGTGCCATACAGCGTAGTCGCCGCGGCGCCCTTCACGATCTCGATGCTCTCGATGTCTTCCGGGTTAATGTCGTTCAAGGGCGACGCCGCCTGGTCGGACTCGTCCGACGCTGAAATCGGCCTGTTCTGCATCCGCACACCGTCTACGTAAATGAGTGGGATCTGGCTCATGGTGAAGGAACTGTTACCACGCAACCGGATGGTGGATCCGGTCCCCACTTGGCCCGAGTTGTTGATCACCATGGTACCCGTGGCTTGGCCGGCCATGGCCTGGTTCAGAGTGTATGCCGGCACTCGTTCCAGCATTTGCGAAGACACTGACGATATGGCGTTGCCGATTGCCCGGCGTTTGGTTTCGCCCGCCGTACCGGTCACCATTATAGCGTCCATCACGATCGTGAGTCGGGTGAGTTCGAAGTCGAGGGGTAGTGGATCACCAGGTACGACGTCGGTTTCGCCGATGATCGACGAATAGCCAACGACGAGCACCTGAACCTGGTGTCTCCCCATCGGCACATTGGGTAGGACGTAGGTACCATCGACCCTTGTGCGGGTCCGGAGATTGGTGCCC
Organism: Gemmatimonadota bacterium; assembly: GCA_039588335.1. Classification (GTDB taxonomy): domain Bacteria; phylum Gemmatimonadota; class Gemmatimonadetes; order Gemmatimonadales; family GWC2-71-9. The sequence continues at coordinate 2,228 of JBDGZZ010000579.1, forward strand.
AATACCGCCACCTGTGCCCCTACGACGGTGGTACCGGAGACTCGGTCGGTCACCAGGCCCTGAATCGTTCCGGTCTGTGCCTGAGCCGGGACCGCAAACAGGAGCGCTGCAACTACACCGAGTATGCCCCCGAACAACCACCTAAGTGTTGTCGACAGGCGTACTTTCATCGGTCTTCTCCTAAGTCTCGGAAGGTTAAGAAGAAACGCACCGGTTATCCTCTACCATCCGTGTGCGGCCGCTTCCTCCTACGGGCAGCCTGTCTTCGGATCGGTCACCGCTGCGAGTTTGGGACTACCCAGTTTTGTGAAAACATGTATTACGCCACCGCTCGCTTGCGTGCCGTACATCGCCGTCGCCGCGGGTCCGCGGAGGACTTCGACTCGGGCCACGTCTTCCGGATTAATCAGATCGAGAACCTGTGTCGCCGAATGGTCTCCCGTGTTGGTACGGTTGAGCGGAGTGAGCCGCACGCCATCCACAAACACGAGCGGTTCGAACGGCCCCATGATGCTGTTATTGCCACGTAAGGACATCGTGCTACCACTGCCGGTCCAACCATCGGCAGTCTTGATTTGCAGACCTGCAACCCGTCCCTTGAGTGCCTGCGTGAGTGTAGTGCCCGGAGAGGGCTCCACGAGCTGGGCGCCCGGAACGACCGTGCAAGCCACTCCCGAGCGGCCTGGTCTGTTTGTTGTCTTCTCTTGGGCGACGGCCTGAGCAGCTGTCATGAGGAGGACACACAGAACCAGCGCAGTGGCACGAGACGCGACCGTCATGTCCAGCAGACTGAGGACACACCTGTAACTACCGATTAACCTCCACATTGACTGCCCTCCGATGGGTCAGCTTAGTTAGGTGAATGCCTTCCCCTGCAACGTGTTTCCTTGTGCGTCCTTGGCGACTGCCGTCAACTGAACGGTGAGGTACAGGGATGTGAACCTGTGCGATGCCGGGGTGATCTCCACGCTTGCTACGGGCACCTCCGTCGGTCCGCTCGGCCCCACCGGTTCT
>JBDGZZ010000580.1:0-2313 GCA_039588335.1 Gemmatimonadota bacterium
TCTCGATGATCGATGTAGAACCTGGACGTATTCAGGCCTGCATCTGTAACATCAACCCGACCGGTGGTGTCGTATGAGAAGCGTAGCTCCTCGGCTCCCCCGTCCCGCCAAACGGCCTCCAACTTGCCCCGATCGTCGTAACGGAAGAACTGATGGATATCACCCGGGAACAAGACCTGAATCAGAGCGTGCTCCCGCGCAATACGGTCACCGATGCTGTAGCTATAAGTGAGTGTGTGGCCGTCGAAGTAGTCAACTGAAGTCAGATGCTCGTTGGCAGCGTCATAGTTGAAAGCCGTAGTCCTTCCATCGGGATCGGTGATAGTGTCGATCAGGCCTGCCGCGTTGCGTTCGATTGCGAGGGCTTGACCATCCGTATGGGTCAGGCCTGTCAGGAGGCCACCGTCGTAGCTTGCCGTGATCCGGTTCCCGTTTGTGTCACCGACGTAGTCAAGCTTGCCATCCGCTCGATAGACTCGAACGAGGCCACCTGGCTCCATGAGCGAGAAGCTGCCGCCGCCGAGGTCACGCAGCGTTCCGTAGTCGCCCTCCATGGAAAAGTAGCCTCCCCCAGGACGGCTGTCGGGCTGAAAGAGGCGACGGCTGCCACTCGGCTCGTGCACGACCACTGTCTCGTCAGCCTCCACTTCGAGGGAGCTGTCCCATGTGTGGGACCAACCCCGGCCGAAGTCACCTCGCCGGTAGCGACTCGTGATCGGCTGCCTGAACACCCGTCGAAAGCTCAAGTCGATGCCCGGAGCCGGGACGTAGGCGTCCGTTGCGGTCGACAGGTACCGAACCACGTTGAGGGCATTCGCCTGAGCGAACTCGAAGTTGAGCAAGTCGCCGATATCGGTGACAGATTGGCCGAGGTCGCCAAGAAAGATGGCGTTGTCGGTGAGCATCGTCACGTAGTCGCCCCACGTGCTACCTGCTTGGGAGAGGAAGTTGGCCCAGAGTGGCTCCCAGATCTCGTCGGTCACGTGGTCGGGCCGCATCCCGTCCCGGAATGAAGCCCAGTCGACTGCCCTGGCGTCGTCTGCGCCGAGCACACCGACTTGGAAGAGGATTGGTGAGTAAGAGAAATCCCACGGCCGTTGCCAGCCGGCGTACTGGATCGAGACGGTCTTGGACTCCCCCGGCTGGATGATTCCCGGGGTGTCGCCGCTGGCCAGGAACTGGACGGTATTGCTGAAGCCGACGGGTAACGCGTTGGTCCAAAAACCGCGAACGGGCACCGTGTCGCCAAGTCTGAGTATCGCCCCACGCCTGCCATTCTGGGTTGCCGTGAAGACCATGATGGGTGCCCGCATCGCGATATCGCCGATGTTTGTGTATTCCACGTAGATCGTGGCAACGTTGTGATATCCGACTCGGGCGGGAACGATCAAGCTGACTTCCAGGTTGGACGTGCCCCCGTCCAGTACTTCGAACGGCAAGGCATCCGATTCATCGCCGCACTGGACTCGGAGGCTGTAGGAATCGGCGGGTACACTACCAAGGTCGAAGCGTGCGATCAGACGCGTGCCGGAAACGTAGGTCACATCCTGCGCAGGTATGGGCACCCCACTTTGGACAAGGGATACTTCGCACGAAGGATCGAATCCCCCGCCCTCGACCGTCACTGTTGCAGGCGCGGCGTTTCCGACGCGACTCGGCGTGATACTCGCAACGAAAATCCCGGTCGTGAACTCCGTGCTGACCGTGTACTGTCCGTTGGTGCCCACGGCCTGTGCGACGACCATCACGTACCAAGGGCCGGGGGTGGCGCCGGGAACGAAGATCTCTTGGTCGGCACCGCCCAGAGTCGAATAGCGGTAGTCATACTTACCGGCTGTGGGCAGAGAACCGTGACGCAGGTAGACCTCGTAGATGCCTGTGTCGTCGAGGATGTCCAAGAGGAACCTCAGATGCCCCCCCGGAGGAACATTGATTACGAAGAAGCCACGGTCGCCGTCGTTGACGAAGGTTCCGCCAAGCTGTCCATCGAGCGGAAGAGCCGTCGGCGTGAAGTGGGATAGGTGGACGTGGTCGATGAACCACCCGGGCCCTTCGTAGTGGTGGACGATGCCAGAGGGATCCTCTGTCTGGTCAACATGAAGGAAAGACACACGCACGCGCTTTCCTGCGAACTGCGTCAGATCGACGTATGAAAGTTGCCATCCAGCGGAGGACCCCGTGATCGGATTCGAGACGCTCACCCATTGACCCCACGTACTACCATCCCATTCTGAAACCTGAGCCGTTCCTGAGTCCGAAGCGGCGTATGAGTTCCAACTCCAGAATCGAAGCACCAAGATTTCATCGAAGCCT
>JBDGZZ010000581.1:0-2303 GCA_039588335.1 Gemmatimonadota bacterium
GTATCTTTGCGCCGGACGAGCTGACGTACGCGTGGTACCGCGACAAGGGGGTCACGGATCTACCCTACCCCGAGTTTGGAGCGAGAGAGGATGCCCACTATGAGATCTCGGAAACACTCATCCTCGACGAGGTCGTGCCCATGATCGCGAAGCCGTTCAGCCCGCGCAATGCGTTCCCCGCCGAGGATGTCGCCCGCGAGCGGTTGACATTCGACAAGGCGTTCATCGGTTCTTGCACGAACGGCAGCTACGACGACCTGCTTCAGGCGGCACTCGTGATCCGGGCGGGGCGCGAAGCGGGGCACTCCAAAGTAGCGCGACCGTTCATTATATATCCGGGTTCCGGGGGTGTTAAGAAGCGCATCGAAAGCGCCGAGACACGCCTCGGTGGAGAGTCGGTGGCCGATGTGTTGCGCTCCGTCGGAGGTGTCATTCGCAACTCGTGGTGCGGGCCGTGCTTTGGGCAGGGGGAAGACAGGCTGCAAGAGGGCGAGAGCGCGATCACGACCTTCAACCGCAACTGGCAAAATCGCATGGGTCTGGGAGGCGAAGGGTATTTGGCAAGCCCGTCTGTTGTGGCTGCATCGGCGCTCATCGGCTACATGGCACCCCCGAGTGAACTCGGTCTGGCGTGGGAACCGGAGTTGTTCGAGGTTTGAGGGGCACCCTGACGAGGACCTCACTCGCTCGTTTCTCCGCGCCTGTTTCATATCTAGTTGACATTAAATAAGTTCTGTGGTATAATGTGCCCCACAACGAACTCCGGGCCCTGCAAATCCGGCGTTGTTCTCCACCCGTGCCCCAGCTTCTCTCACGCGTCGTTTTCAGAGTCTGACGTTCCTCCTCATAACCCTGTCCCGTGCGGCTACCAGTAAGGAGGGGTTATGATGAATTCTGTTTTTAGAGGCTTGCTGTTCGCTGTCGTGGCGTCGCTTCTCGCAACCACGGCGGTGTACGCCCAACAGTGCTTAGCTGGAGGCGGTTCGTTCGGCCTGTATTTCGATGAGGCCGGTACGCAGCGGTACATGGATCCCGGCCCCCCGGGGAGTCTCGTGACCGTCTACGTCTTCGGTGAAGGGTTCGAGGCTGACGCGCCCTTTGTTAGTGGTGTGCAATTCTGCGTCGACTACGGTCCGAACCTGACCTTCCTCGCGGACATCCCCCACTGGGGGGCCACCATAGGGGGTGGGTCGGATTGCGATGGTGAATGGCCTTATGGAGGTGGATTGTCGCTCGGTTTTGGCCTCAACCCACAGTACGGGGAGAAGTTCCTGTTTCATGAAGCCCTCTGCCTGTGGACAAACGACTGCAGTGCCGGCCAGAACGTGGATGGTCCGATCGTGCGTGAGCACCAGTTGTTTTCGGATCCATGCCCGGTTATTGCGCGGTTTCCCGACCAGGCGGTGTTCGACGCCTTTGGCGCGCGTTCGCAGACCTGTCAGTTGGTCGAGCTGGATATCCACCCGGGTTCCTGCCCCAATCCGTACAACATCAAGCTTTTTGATTGGGCAGACAGCAAGCTCTCGCCGAGCATTCTTCCCGTAGCGATTCTCGGCAGTGAAACGGTTGACGTGAGCGAGATCGATCCGGCAACCGTCATGCTCGAGGGTGTTCCAGCAACCCGTTATGAGTACGACGATGTGGCCACACTGGACGGCCACGATGACTGCGATTGCAACGATGGATGTGCCGACGGGTATATGGACATGACGGTGAAGTTCAACAGGCAAGCCATTGCCATGGCCCTCTTGTTGGAGAACCCGCCGCACGTGGGCCAGCAGCTTCCGTTGACGCTGACCGGTGCGTACTGGGACGGCATGCCGTTCGAGGCGACGGATTGCATCACGCTCGTTGGCAGCCCTAGGGGGGAGAAGAAGCAGGCTGGCTTGGATGGAGTCTCGGCATTGGGATTCCCGACACCGAACCCGTTCAACCCGGTGACACGGATCAGCTACAACGTGTCTTCGACGCAGCACGTTCGCATCGCGATCTATGATGTGACGGGTCGTCTGGTCGAGACGCTCGTGGACGAGACCAAGGGTGCTGGTGAGTATGTCGTCGAGTGGGATGCGGGGAGCTTGCCGAGCGGCGTCTATTTCTACCATATGGAGACGGGAGACGAGACGATCGTTCGAAGAGCCACGCTGCTCAAGTAAAATGCGATGGAAGGGGGTTACGATGAATTTCGTTCGCAGAACGGTGCGATTCGCCGTGGTCGCGTCGTTCCTCGTGACAACTGCGGCGTACGCGCAACCACACTGCCCTACGGAAAACGGCCAGATCGTTGTGTATTTCGATCGGGC
>JBDGZZ010000582.1:0-3025 GCA_039588335.1 Gemmatimonadota bacterium
AAAGTTGATTAAAGCGTTCTTCTAGGCCAAGCCCGCCTAGCCGGACCTACGCCAGTGTTTCTGCGGGGTTCCGGGCCACCGGACCCCGCTGGAACCCCCCGATGAGACCCCGTAAAGGGCCCGATTTGGGCCGACCCTTCACCGGGGGGCTCTGATTGAGCACCCCGTATGAGGCACACGCACAACCGCCCCGGCGGACGACCAGTTCACACCGAGGCGGTCATGGAGATACGACGTGAGCAATCTAACACCTGGGAGTGATGCAACGAGCAAGCGGGCAGCGCCCCAACCTCACCTGTCCATTCATGTGGCCCGTGTCGTGAAGGCCAGTGTCCGGCTCAACGACGCGCAGAAGATCGTGTGGTTGGAGATCCACGCGCTCGAGTCGGTGGCACATCGGAAGGGTGATTGGCGCGGGTGCTACGCCAACGCCGAGGTGCTCGGTGGTCGCTTGGGCAAACCCACCGAAACCGTTGAGCGAATCCGCCGCGAACTCCTAGCCCACGGACTGCTCTACAAGAAACCGGGCCGGCGCATTGCGTTTTGGTATCCGGCGATGCCGACGTACTGCATCCCGACCGGACACTCCGCGGACGAAATCGAACGCTGCCGCGTATTGCTCGACGATCACATTGGGGAATTAAGACCCGTCACGGATGACGGGATTAAACAGCCAGCCGAAGAATCAAGACCCGGTACAAGACCCGTCACAGATGACGGGCACATAAGGGAGGGGAGGGGGGAAGTTCCCCCCCCCACCCCAGAGGGTGAGAATACTCCCCCTCTTTCTCCCCCTCACGAACTCTCCGAGGAAGAACGCCTGGCGCACCAAGAGCGGGTGAAGAAGCTAGTCACCGGAGTGGGCACCGAAACCGCCATGCCTCCACCCACGGAGCAGACAACACTCCCCCAGGGTTTCCGGGGGCACGTGTTCAGGCAGAAGGTGAAGGGCGCGGCGTGATGCTGCCGCCGGGGCTGCTACTTCGCCTTGCTCTCCTGCCGGTATGCCAGGTTTTGCGCTGCCAGCTTGAGATCGCCGAGGAGCTTGTTGGTCTCATGCTGCGCCCGCAGCAGGTCCGCGAGCTTGGTGTTCATGGCGACGACATAGAACGGGAGGACCGTCCAGAGCACCAGCAACACGACGCCAAGGATGACGAGATCTGTGCCGATCGCGCCGTAAGCTTCCTCCATTCCCACCTCCCTGTGGAGGCCGCTTGGAGAATGTGGGGCTGGTGCCTGCAGGCCGGAAGGTCAGCAGAACTGCCCGACGATCTGGAGCACGAAGCCCAGGACAATGAAAGCCCAGCCGGTGTACGCGAACACCTGCCAACCCGGTGTGGCGGGATACACTGCCTCACCGTCCTCGACCGCTGCCAGCCTGACGTGGCGGGTGAGAACGAACCCGATACCGAATACGCCGACCGCGTCGAGGGTGAGTCCTGCGATGGTCCACCACATCGGTGCCTCCAGGGTCGTAGATGGGGGGAAGGTACCGGGGGTACCGCTTCCCTGGGATGCCCTGCTCCGCTGCAAGTGCATCCCCGCAGGTCGCAGCGCACGGAAACGTTGTCACGGTGGGGTGCCATTATGGGGGGTAAATGGACACGCTTTACGCCGCAACGAGTTACGGTGCGGGTCGGCCCTCGGTCGGCCCTCGGTCGGCCCTTGAGCGGGTGAACGGTGCATGAACGGGTGGGGCGACGGTGAGCACTAGCTACGGCCGCTGCCCCGACGCTCGCGAGCGTCGCCGTCAGGAGTGGGGCGCCGCCCCTCACCCCTCGCAGAGGGGTAATTGTGCCTTAGAGGGCGTGTACCGGCGGTTGTGGGCTAGCAGCGGCATGGGGGTGAGAGGGTCACTCCACGATGAACACCGGTGATGACAGGGTCGAGAAAACCGCTAGTTAGCCTATCGATTTCGCAATAAAGACGGAGGCTGCCAGGTCAATATGGGTGGGCTCGGATCAGGGCCATGGGGCACTGCACGGTACTGCACGGTCGAGCAATCATGCGCTTTAGAGATGGCGTGGCTAAGAAGCTGCGGAGTGCTCAAGACGGGCCTCATCGCTTGTAGTACTTCAAGTTGGACACGGCGCGGCGAAGTGGTGGCGTCGATTGGGTGGCGGGTCGATACGACTGAACCAGGTTGGGAGTACATCGAGCTGTCATACACCGTAACTCAACGCGGCCACGACGACGAGCAAATCACAGACCGGTTCACCCTAGTGACCAGTCAGCCGCACTTTGGCGGGGTGCGCTGGTGGTTCGTCTGCGCGTGCGGGCAGCGCTGTGCGAAGCTGTACAACTGGTCTACGCCTCCCAGCGGGAGACCGATGCCGACCGGCTGTTGCGACGTTCCCACAAGATCCGGCGGCGTCTGCATCCCGATCTCAGCCGGAGGCCTTCTCCAAAGCCTAAGTGGATGCGTTGGGCAACGTATCACCGGATGCTGGACGAGGCGGAACTGTTGGAGACACAGGCGCTCGTTACCGCGCTCAAGTGGCTCAGGCTTAGTCACCTGACTGCCGTTGGCTGAAACCGGCCATCTGCCGTAGGAGGCGGTTGGGAGGCCGTCCCGCAACATGGTCGTCAGGGATTTCTACGCCGATCGGAGCGGTGTGTTCTTCGGCCCGGCGCAGAACCAAGACAACTACGGCGACGGGTTCCCGTCGCATCGCCTAGGGTTGGCCCCAAACGGGCCCCGGGCCCCAGCGATCCGTCGTGGTGCCGTCCCCCAACTGACCATGATCGTTGCTTCCCCAGCAGTGCACGACTCCGCCTACATCTAGGCCGCAGGCATGGGAGATCCCCACCGCCAGCAACTGAAACCGAATGCCCGCTGAAACAAGATTAGGCGAGGAGACCCCGCGACCCCAGCAATAGACGTAGCCGTCTAGGGTGAGACCACACGCCAGTGTGGCGTCGGCTCCAACTGTCTGGAAACGCAGTCCCCCAGAAACCGGAACTGGAGTCTTGCTGCAAGGTGTCTCGATGGCTTCGCACAGGTCTGGACTGCTGGCTACGTCTA
>JBDGZZ010000583.1:0-2298 GCA_039588335.1 Gemmatimonadota bacterium
TTCCGGACCAGCTGCGACAGCGCGACGCCGGCGAAGTCCGTGGCGAAGCTGTGGGTCATGCTGCCCGCGATGGTGTACGGCACCGCCGCGCCGCCGATCGAGTCGGTGCCCGTGGTTACCGGGATGCCGCACTCCGCGGCTCGCATGATCTGGTCGCTGTGGGTCTTGGCGTAGTAGAGCGGAAGCGGCGTGACGATCTGGGTGAAGTAGGGCTTCTCGGCCAGCCGGTCCATGCCTCCGCGGATCGCCGCGGCCATCTCGATCACCGCGTCGAACGCGGCGCTCTTCTCGCAGAGGTATTCCAGCGGCTTGCTGGTGTTCTCGGCCATCGCCACGAACTCGCCGATCTCACCGTGGAGGGTCGAGTCCGAGACGTCTTTTACCGCCACGCACACGCCGTCCATGTTCGGCAGCGCGTCGGCCACCCGCGTGATGGTGGCGAGGTCGTCGAAGGTGCTGTCCCTCGTCTCGCAGGTCTCGAGGTCGAAGACCCTGATGCAGGTCATGCCGGGGAGGAATACGGTGTTCCCCTCCCTCATCTCCAAGAAGTCGGTGCCGTCCCGATTCCAAACCTTGGCGCTCTTCGCCAAGGACTGGAGGCACTCCTTCACGAAATCGGTCTCGAAGCGGACGATGTGATCCGCCGAGATGTCGCAGCCGGCGTCCGAGAAGAGGTCCATCACCCGGGGGTCCGGATCGAAGGCCACGCCGGTCTCGCGCATCAGCTGGAAGACCGCGTCGATGATCTTCTGGACGTCGGCCTCCGACAACAGCCCGTAGACCGGGGTTCTGCCCAGCGGAATCTTTTCGTCAGCCATGGATCGAGTCTCCTTACGCCGAGGATGAGCCCCCGGCCGCGACTTGGCAAGGCTTCGCCCATTTCATCGTCATCTCCACGGGTAGTGGAGGCGATCTTTCGCACTTTCTTCGGAACGGATCCCCAATCTGGTCTCCTGGCTACTAGCCTGCCTGTTCAGTTTTTGCCTCTGAACTAGCGATCTCCTTGAGTAAGTCCGTGCTCAGATACTTCTTCGTTCCCCACCTCGTACCTGCGATGTGCCTGAGTCGCGCCGTGACCAGCATCAGGGCTGAGTGCCCGTCCGGGAACGCCCCCACCACCCGTGTGCGACGCCGCACCTCCCTGAGGATCCGCTCGAGCGGATTGTTCGTGCGAATCCGGCGCCAATGCTCCCGAGGGAACCGGTAGTAGCTGAACGTCTCGGCAATGCCTTCCCGCAACAGATCCGCTGCCTTGCGAAACTTCATCTGCAGCAGCTTCTTCCTCACCGTCTCTGCCCTACGGAACCACCCGCACGCCGCGCAGGCGGATAGGCGTTCCAATAGTCTTTTCAGGTTCGAGAAGGCGCGGTTATGTCAAATCCGCGGGGGTGGTGTCTTGAGGAGATCGCCAGTAGGACTTATCAGAGTTGGCCGAAACCCCGCTTGGACTGCATATGCCCGGACTCTTCTTTAAACGCCTCACTCCGCATATTCCTGTTCATACGCTTCAATGATCTCATAGCCCTTTCTAACAATGGATTCGTCGAGAGGCGTCACCTGATGATCTTTGAGAATCTTGTTCACAAGTTCTCCGGCTTTCTCCATTTGTTCCTCTTTTTCCATTGCAAGAAGCTCGCGCTTGTCTTCATCCAACTGAATCAGTTCACCCCTGAGGTATTTACGCGTATGCGGATGAGTCAGGAAGGTTCCTCTGGGTCCGATATCCCGGAGTGCGTCAAGACCGAGTTTTTCTTCGCTGATTTCTACCGGTTTCAGATATTCACGGCAGCACTCCCACGTGTATGCATCAACCAGCAATTGCTTGAAACACACCCCTTTTGCGTTATCGATAGCTCCCAGACCGGCAACGATATCAGTATCGTCGGAACACGCGCAATAGATTGAAAAGGATGCAAACAAAGTTTCACGTTGGTCACCTCCAACTTGAAATCCGCTAAAATCACCACTAAAGGATGGCAAACAATATCTTCTGGCCATTTGCGCCATCCCGCAAGAAATTAGACCAAATTCAGGGGCACCATAGTTGAAACTTCCATCCACCATGTTCATGGGGCTTGATTCCGCGCGAAAAACATGCGGGGCCCCTGGTGCCGCAGTCTGTGTGATCACAAGGCTGGCAAGGTTTTCCGCGTTTGCGGTCAGCATCATCCCGGCAACGGTAATAGGCGCGGAGAGGCCGCCGCTCGGCATGGCAAGACCAACAATCGGGACGCCTGCGCGGGCAAACTCGACCTGGGATTCAATAGCTCGTTTTTCAAAAGAGAGCGGAGCAATCGG
>JBDGZZ010000584.1:0-2296 GCA_039588335.1 Gemmatimonadota bacterium
GAGCTGTTGAGTCGGCGCTCCTCAAACCCCGCCTGCCCGCGCCAGAGGTCGTAGATCGCTGCCCGAAGCTCGTTGAACAGATCGAACACTGGCGCGAACTCCTGGGCCGAGCGGCAGATGCCCCAGTACCGTCGGCGCCGCACGTGAGGTACCCCAACTTCCGGAGCCGGTATCGCATACGGTGCGGAGATCACACCCGACCAGTCGAAGTCGTAGTGCACCAGAATCACGGGGCCGGCCATCGTACCGATGAGCTTGCCGTTGTGACAGCAGCTCCCATTCGTCGATTTTTGGAACGGACTCCAATCCGTATTGCCGATCAAGAATTGGAAGACCTCCCCCAGGGGCAAACTGAAACGATCGTGCTCACTCGGCGGGACAGCAGGAACCCCGAGCACTTCCCAACCGTGCCGTGCGGCCAGCATCTCGAACGGCTCGAGGATAAACATGTATTTGGTCAGTGAGTCGCGATCGCCGTCCGTATCGATGTAGGTCGCGCGAGCAAGCCGCACGCGCACACTCCTATCGGTCAACTGATTGAGCGCACGATAGATCAAATACTCCTGTAGCGTGAACTGCTCGTATTCGGGCTTCTTGTCCTGGCAGTGGGCGACGATCGAGACCCGGTTCTGGCCGTCAAACACCGTGTTTTCAACCTGGCGTCGACGGAAATTGATGTGGAGATTGGGGAAGCCGCAGATACGCTTCTGAAGCCGGAAATGCCCGCGGGTTCTGGCCCGCATGTCAAGAACCACCGAATCCCCGCTGTCGTCAACGTAGGAGAGCGTGCCGGGATGGTACTCACTATCCTGGTCCCGATCCTTGAAGATCGTGCTGAACGGGGCCTCGATTCTCAAATCGAGCACGTCGTGCGACGCGAACAGCGGAGCCACTTCCGCCTCTCTTCGCAGCGAATCAGCCGTGGCATCACCCTGGGCCTCGAGCCCGCATACGGCCAATAGCATGGCCGCAAAGACGGCATACAAGCGCTTCATACTTCCTCCGAGAAGCTGCGGTCGGCATTTGCGGTGAGCGTCCTGCCCGCTGTGTTGTCGTCATCGTGGAGATTGGCAGTGAGCGTCTCGCTTTTCTCCAGGGGTTTGGGTATACACGTGTGTCGCATGAGTTGGAACCCATTCCTCGCACAGTATGAGTTTGTGGAAGACAGACTCGGCAACGACCCAGTTGGTGGCTTAGGAGCTACACGATGGGCTGAACGTCGTGTGGACGTCGTCGAGCACTGCCAATGATCAATCGGAGGAGTGGTGCACCCGCGGCATCTTCTTCCTAGACAAAGTGGTCCCTCCAAAGTCTCCAGTTGAGCACAGTATCCACAATGTGCCAAGCCGTCAATGAACGTCAACCAGGTTACGGAAAAAGTCTGCCGACCACGGGCTGCCGGTCGACGGACAGGCGTTGCCCGTCGACGTGGCTCAGTTACGCCTCTACGTACCTATCGCTGCAGCAGGCGAACCACTGAAGTACGCTATGCACCTCTGTCATAGCCCGAGAAGCCGCGTTCGGTGGTCGGGCGGACCGTGAGACGGTCGGACGGTTAGGTCGGTGGGTGAATCACAACCGGCATCTGTCCGAGTGCTCTGCGGTCCGCCCGCATTACTATCTTGTCGCCGACTTTCTTCCCCAGGCGGGCATGACGAGGGAATTCACGGATCGCAACGTTCGATGTCCACCGCGTGATCGGCGCTCCCGGGACCCACGTTCAGCTTGAAGTAAATTCTGCCTCGGTTGGGACCCTTGGACGGGATCTCCACCTGGATGACGAGCTGTGAGACTAACGTCACGTTGTCGGTGACGATGTTCTTATGGTGTTCGTTTACGTGGCCCTTGTAGGTCGGACCGGTCGGCTCACCCGTGATTGGGTTTACCGGCGTTAACGACAGCTTCCCGTTGGCGTGGAACTGGCTCACCAGATTGCCGCTCGGTGTCATGTGCACCTGTTGCCGCAGGTCGATGGGGCCATTCACGTACAGAAAATCGAACGGCGACGATGAGCAGAACGGTTTCGGGATCGTCTGATCGAACTGAAGTGTAAATCGCTGTTGCGCCATGCCGGCGGGCGTCGCCGTAGAACCCAACACGTTGATGACGGTGGCGTTCCCGCTCGTGGGAATCGGCACTGGCTCTGTGGCGGGGTCCGTGGAGCCGGTCATGAGGAACTTCAGATCATCGGGCAAGAGGTTGAAGATCGCGGCATCCAGGTAATTGAACGGTACCTCGTTGATCGGGACAACCGTGGGTGTGCCGACGGGATTCCCCGGGTACACCAACCCGGTTC
>JBDGZZ010000585.1:0-2296 GCA_039588335.1 Gemmatimonadota bacterium
CATTACAAGATTACGGCCATGGATGATGCCGGGAACGAGAGCGACCCGACTTCGCCCACAACGATAACGGGTGCAGAAGACTTTCCGATTCCAGAGCGGTATGCGTTGTATCAGAACAAACCGAATCCGTTTAATCCAACGACCGTCATCAGATACGACGTGCCAGCGGGCGGTGGACACATCACGCTCGAGGTGTATGACGTTGCCGGCCGACTGGTTAGAACGCTTGTCGATGACGCGCAGCCCGCCGGAGAGAAGCGTGTCACATGGGACGGTCGGGACAACCGGGGTGACAGCGCTGCTTCCGGTGTTTACTTCTACCGGCTACAAACGGCAACGTATGTCAAGACGCTCAAGATGACGCTGCTACGATGACGAGCACAACCGGTCATCCACTCTGACCCAGGTTGCGAATGGCCCGCTTGAGCTTGCCGTCTGTCACTCGCGTGTAGATCTCGGTCGTTGCTACCCGTCGGTGTCCAAGAGCCCTCTGGATCAGTCGTAGGTTGCCCGTCTTCTCGTACAGCCGGCTCGCGAACGTGTGGCGTAGCGTGTGCACGGTGCAACGGCGTGTGATGCCCGCTTGCTTCAGCCAGTGCTTGAGTCGGAACTCCACTTGCCGAGGGCCAATACGATTGCCGCTTACCGAAAGGAAGAGGGGGCCCTCGGCGTTCCGTCCGACAACGTGGGTCTTCAATCCGCGCTTCAACCCCCGATTCAGAAAGACAAGCTGCTCCACGTTCCGCTTCCCGTTAACCCGCAGCGTTCCACCCGACAGGTCAACGTCACCGACGCTCAATCCCACGAGCGACCCCAATCGGATTCCTGTGCCAAGCAGTAGGCTGAACATCAGATGATCCCGCTTCGCGATCGCAGTCTTGTGCTTCGCGATTGTGGACAACAGATGTTTGACCTCACGGCGAGTGAGAATCGTTGGTGGCTTCTGGGTACAGGGGGCCGATCGAATGAGCCTCGTTGGGTTGTTCTTCAGGCAGCCCGAGTCTGTGAGAAACCGGAAGAACGAGCGCAGCGCCGACTTCGATCGATTGATGGAGACAACAGCTTTGTGCTTGCCACGGGCGGTGTGAGTAAAGGTCCTTGACGTAAGAAACCGAGCCAGGCGATTCGGTGTGATCGTCGAGATGTTAGCATCGCGCCGCAGCCATTTCGCGAGAAGGCGAAGATCCCGAAGGTAGACCTCTCGGGTGTGCGGGCTTTTGCCATCGGCCCGCATCTGAGTATCGAATCGGCGTATCGCGGTGGAGAGTTTCATCGGGATTCGATGAACGCTTCCGTTGCCGGGGAAGTCAACTCGATTCTGCGAAATTGGGGCAGGGCGGGGCGGTTCGACCGACGGGTCGCCGAACGTTCGGCCACTGTGGCCCGAACGACGCCCCGTGTGGCGAAGAAGTGGGGAGGTAAGGGACTGGCCGGGAGATCAACGGGAATCGGGGCACTGAGGCCGTTACTACGACCCTCGATTATTTTCCCAGTGTCCCCAGATACCTTTTTCGATTTTTCGCGGGTCGTTTTTTAGTCCCTGCCTCGTGGCCGTTGTTGGGGTCTACACGCTCTCTCGTGCCCGTTTTTGCGTTCTCACGAAAAATCGCCTCAGATGCGGTTTTAGAATGGCATCAGTGCTATACTTCCATATGTGGGCGGGCGCGGAGAGTTGCCCGACTTCCCCACCAAGCGTGCTCCCAACATGCACCTCTTCGCGTCCCGCCCCTGACAAGGCTCCACTACGATGTATTTCCCATACGGGAGGGGCGCGGGGGTGTGGTGATTCCTCGTAATAACATCCATGTTGGCCTCGTGGCCCGCCCCACCGCTCTGGGGTCGAAACTCGGTGCTCCTCGATACACTCATCCTGTTTTGGGTTTTCTGAGTTGGGCGATGAACGAATCGCAGCATTTCCACCAGTCCAACACCCAGGCCGTCTGATGCGATTCTAAACGGGCACGACGGCCAAAGTACTTGCCTAACCCTTCACCCAGCGTTAGCTTCCCCATGGACAGGGGAGGCGAATAAAATGACTGTTGTTAGATGTCAAGATTGCCACGCCGTCCTCGAGTTTCCCGCGGGTATGGTTGAGCGCCCACCATGCCCACACTGTGGTTCGACACGTCGGCTCTTCGAGAAACCGCTTGTTGAGCAAGCCCGCTCAATTGAGAGCTTCGCCAAACAACCACACGGGCTATTGGTCAAATTCATGGACGTTCCGCGCAAGAAGTAAACCGGTCGGTGCGACCTTCTGTATACAGGCTCGCTGCGGGGTCTTAATCCGATTGTCCTC
>JBDGZZ010000586.1:0-2295 GCA_039588335.1 Gemmatimonadota bacterium
AGTGGTCAGGGCCTGGGAGCGATAACAGGCTGTCCCATACACGCTACCCATGAACCCGTTAACCCACTTACCCTGCCCCGAGGTACCCGGGACATCCGTAACAGCCTCGGCCCAGGTCATACGGCCAGCAGTGGCCTCCTGAACCATGTTCTGTTCGGCGGTCGTGGACATAATGCACGCAAAGTGCCGGTTGGGATGTCCGTTGACACCAGCAAACCCACGAGCACTATTGCCGCGAAGCTCCGCAGCCGCACCAATGACTGCCGCAGCAGACATGAAGTTAGCCGCAGCACTAGGAGCATAAGTCGCTCCACCCTGGGTACCGGCAATTGTCGAAGCACCACCAGAGAGAGTGGGGTCGCAGTACCAGTCACCAGTCGTGCCGTCGGCAGCGTTGCGGACGAGAGCGTCGATAGAACGAGCCGCACCGTAAGACAGTCTGTCTACCAGCGCGCTTCTGGAACCGGGCATCGTGCAGTAGTCGGCCAAAGAAGTCGTGGTGATGAACTCACCATACTCCGCAATGGTCGATTCGGTGGGAACGGCGCTGATCGTAGTGATCTCGTTCCCGGTGTTTGTGCCCTCCGTCAGCGAAGACGTTTGTGCAGACGGGCTGTTCCAGATGTTCCAACGAGCCGTAACACCCATTCCCTGGGGAACGGTGGCCTTGGTTGTGAACTTCTCAAACTGGAGTTCGTCCTCCAGCGAGGGAATGAACTTCCTGATTAGATACGTCGTGAGTAACGACGTATTTGCAGTAGTGTTGAATGCCATTTGTCTCTACCTTCATGCCCTGGGCCTCCGATAAGTACCGTCACCGAATTCCTTAATCAGTGCTTTGTCGGCATCCTCGCCGGTCATATCTTCAGGGCGCTTGACTGTGGGCTTGGGGGTTGGTGTGCCCCCTGAACCCGAGACACTGGCTGCCTGTTTAGCGATTTTTCTTTCAGGCACCTGAGAGGCCTTCCTTTCAAGATGCTTCTCCCGCCTACTCCTAACCTCTCGCAGACTAAACTCTGCGTAGGCTGTATCAAGAGCGTTGCGAAAAACCCCCTTGAGAGATGTCGGAGACATGCTCCGAATACTCTGCTCGTAGGGTTTTAGGCTAGCCTGAATAGCAGGCCCCATCGTTTCCGTAAACTTGGTACCAGCCTCTCCAACGAGTTCCCTGGTAGCCAAGAACGATGAGTATTCCTGCTCTAATGCCGCAACTCGGGCAGAGTTTTCCAGTTCGGCAAGCCTTGACTGGTCAACACTGGTACCCGTCTGTACCGGCCTTGGTTGCTGGACCTGTGGAGTCTCAGCATACGGATCTGCGGGCGGCTGGGGCTGCTGCTGGGCAAGGAGTTGTTCAAGGGTCTCAAGTCTCCTACGGAGAAAGTCGTTCTCCCCCGCATTACGACCAACGAGGGACTCGAACTGCTTGGCCTTGGCTTCCGCCAACTCCGTTTGCAGCTTTTGCTCCTCAAGGTAAGACGCCTTTTCGTCAAACTCTTCTTCCTCAACAACAGGTTCCTCAACCACCACCTCTTCTGGCTTGGCCTCGGCCTCAACGGGTTCGGCTGGCTCGCCCTCTGGCGTCGCAACCACCTCCGCCTCCGGCTCGGGTTCGTCTACTTGCTCGGTAATCAGCGCCTCTCCGGCCTGCATACGAGCCTCTAGCTCCTCCAAGCTCTCCTGCGAATAATCTACAGCCTCCAGCTCGGGCGTGGGCTCGGCTGGAGTCTGCTCAACTTCCGACATTTATTCCCCCAATGTGCTATGGGCGTTTGCACCCTTCACACGCAAGTGTTCCAACATTTCCTTATAGGCATTTGACCTGGCCACACTAGCAACCATGCTGTGTTGATCCGTCATGGACGCGGGGGCCATCGCCTGCCTGGTAAGCCACTCACGATAAGCAATCATGTACGGCATACTATCCCACTCAAGAAAGGCCCTAGCTTCACCCAAAATAGCATCAGACTCTTCTACCTCGTGCCTGGTAACCTGAGTAAGCCTCTGCCAGAGTGTCTGTCTGGATTCGCCATTTGCCGGTTTCTTGAATGGACTAACCAACGGAATTACCTCCGGCCTGTGCCGGGAGTTGTCCCGGTGGCGACGATCTGGACGGCACACCGTTGTTTCCGGCACCACCCTGACCGCCTGCCTGGGTCGCAACCCCCAAAAGTAACGCATTCTGTTGCATTACTTGAGGATCACCGATCTTAGAGGCCACTTCTGGCAACTCTAGCGTATCTCCGGTGATCTGCTGCAAGAGCTGGAACCAGGGAAGCATCAACGCGGCCTGCGGGA
>JBDGZZ010000587.1:0-2295 GCA_039588335.1 Gemmatimonadota bacterium
CTCCTGCTTGGGCAAACCTGTACTGGGCCACCGACTGTCCTGGGCGTCGACATTCGCAAAATCGTCTTCGTCCATTACGATTGACAGCGTCGGAACCGATTGGAGGGCCGCCTTGACCACGCTGCTGCCGTAGGTGCCGATGACGCCGGGGTTCATACTCGGCTGAGTCAGCACGTCATCCAGAAAGATGTATGTTTGCGCATCTATGTCCGTCGTAAGGTACCCGGGCTTGAACCCGGCGGCACGCAGCACCGTCGTCTGGTTCACCTCTATTGGGCCGGCATAAAGATAAGTCCCTGCCCCGACAGTGTCGTTCGGTTCGCTGCCATCGAGCGTGTAGTGGATTTCGGCGCTATCGGTCTCGCAGGTAACCGAAACGTTGAACGGCGACTCGTAGAACCCCCGGTCGTGGCTGAACTTCGTATCCGCCACCTCGTCCACATACGCACCACTGTTCTGTGCCCACGGCGTAGGGGTCCCAAAGAAACGTATAATATCGCTGCCGTCAGGGTAACGACCGTAAGAAATGTCGCTGACTTGCGTGTCAAATTCAATCTCGTCAAGCAGCGTGATGCCGTCGGCAGCGTAGAGACCGACCCGGTCGCCATCCTTGGACAGTTTGAAACTTGCGTGCAGCCCGGGCGTGGCGGCAATGTCCTCATCGGCCCAGATGAGCAGGTAGCCGCCCGCCGCAATGGTCGTTTCGCCGGGACGGTCGTCGGGAATCTGCCATGTGTTCCCGGCATCAGCCAGCCACATACCACCTACATCAACGGATATACCGCCGCCGTTGTAAATCTCTATCCAGTCGTCATATTCGTCCTGCGGGTCTGCGATAATCTCGTCGTTCGACGCCATCACCTCGTTGATAACAACAGGGGACGCCTCTTGTTTCCAGTTTCCCGCCAGAAGCGCGTAGTCCTGCCCGTCAACGCCGTTGATGCCGTCTATGTCTGCGCAGTCGTACCCCGAGCAGCTACCGGGCGTGTCAAGCCACTGCCCCACGAAGATGCGCACATCGTTGAAGTCCACGTCACAGTCACCGTCCAGGTCGCCTTCGGGGCAAACTTTAAACATCGGCGGCAGAATAGTGAACGTGTGCTGACTGGTGGCTCCCATCTTGGCGTTGTTCGCATCCGACAAAGTGATTTCGACCGTCTCATCCGGGTCTTCGTCATAACCGTCCCGCACGACAGTTATGCTGATAAACTCCGTAACGTCGCACGGGTCGAACTGCAACGTTCCGGCGGGCAGGTTGTAATCCTCGCCGCCGCCAACAGCGGTTCCACCTGTCACATTATAGTCCACCGTAACCGTATCTGACCACGCCCAGGACAGACTCACAGGGATATGCGCCGGCGAGACATTCTCAAGGCCCTCACTCGCAGTTGCATCGAACGCAACTTCCGGCCGGGGGTCCAGGATCGTGTATGTATGCTGTGTGGTTGCGCCTAATGCTGCGTTAAAAGGATTGGAAAGTGTTACTTCGATCGTCTCATCTTCTTCAGGCGCTCCATCATTCACAATGACAATGTTGATATACTCGGGCGTGGCCTGGTCCGGTTGGAAGGTCAGCGTCCCGCTTTCGAGCGTATAGTCCTGCCCACCTCCAACTGCCGTACCTCCGCTCACGTTGTAGTCCACTGTCACCGTATTTGAGGTAACGCCTGACAGACTGACTGAGAGAATCGCCGGACTCACATTTTCAAAATTGGCTGACGCTGCTGATTCAAAATTCACGGTGATTCCTGATGTCTCGAGTTCAAAGCCATTCAGGACCGCCTTTGAGACGGCCCCATTATCTGTAGCCGGGGTGTAAGTGATTACCACGTCCCCTGTCCCGTTGGCCGTGAACGTCACCGTGCTTTGCCCCAGGCCGTTATCATCCAGCATCTTGGTCTGGACTACGCCAAGGTCACTTGTCGAGGCAGATATCGCACCGCTGACCGTCACATTAATGGGGTCTTGCTGTGCGTGCGTGGCTTTGGAATCGTTGTGATAAGAAGTGAGGACATAGTTGTCTGCCGGAAGGCCACCCAGCGTCAGAATGACCCTGCCTTCGACGGGACCGTCCTGATTGTCCGGATAGACCATGTCTCCCCCGAGGCCACCCCCTCCGTAGCTGCGATACCCGCTGTCGTCGGTGTAACCGGTCTCCAGTGACACGCTTATACTCAGCGCGCCGACCAAATACACCTCGGTCTTGGGGTCGGTTTCGTTGTTACCATCACCGGTAAACTCCTGCCAGCCGGACTTAATCGGCTGGCCTGTATTACCGATGTCCACGTTCAGGCC
>JBDGZZ010000588.1:0-2286 GCA_039588335.1 Gemmatimonadota bacterium
AACGGCCCCACGACCGGTCGTTGCAGATAATGGGCGAGAAGGGGACGCTTTACTGGGTGCCCGGCAAGTTCGAGATCGGGCATTTCAAGGATCAGGAGTTCCGAACGTGGGTTGTCGATGAGGGCCGGAACGATATGTTCATGGCCATGGCTGGCGACTTTCTAGGGATGATTCAGGGGAGGGCGGGCACGCACGAGCCGTTCCCGCGCTGCAACCTGGAAGACGGGATCGCGGTAATGGAGCTGATCCAGCGCAGCGGTATTACTGCATAAGCAGCCGGGCGAGTTCCACATCGAACGGCTCGTCGATGTTGATTTGCGGTGATACGGAAGTCACCGCGGCGCAGTTCGCGTAGAAGTCCCCCAACAACCCCACCACGTTAGCGGCGAAGCAGGCGCCGTTCCGACTGAACGAGGCCGAGCGCCGGCGCTCAATCAGGTGTACCTGGCCGCCCCGCACGTCCACTTGCTTGTGCGGCGCCCACCGGTCCGGGACCGGCGAGACGGTACACGCGGAATCAAACCCCTCGCGCAGCACCATGTCCACGCAGCGGCTGATATCTTCGTGCGTGCGCGTGGGCGTGGACGGCTGGAGCAGAATGGAGCAATCGAAGTCCATGTGCTCGACCCCTTCGGCCACGGCTAGGGCGTGGTGCCACACGGCCATTCCGGAGCCGGCGAAGCCCGTGGAGAGCTTTTCCGGGCGCCAAACGACTTCGAAGTGGTGATCGTGGGCGATACGGGCGGATGTGTGGCAATCCGTGGTGACGATGGTGTGGGTCACGTACTTGGGCACCGCGATGCAGGCGTGCTCGATCAGGGTATGCCCGGCCACTTCCTGCAGGTTCTTTTCCAGTATCCGCTGGCTGCCGGCCCGGGACGGGATCACACAGATGATCTCCTGCTTCACCGGCGGGGTCATCCTTCGTACTCCACGTGGATGTGCGTTTGCTCAATGACCACGTCGTATTCCTTGCCGAGCGCCCCCCGGAGCTCATTGGCGGCGTCTCTCGCGTGGCCAGGGCTGGGGAAGTTCCGCGATCGAAGGTCCAGCCCGCAGCCGCAGTGGTGGTAGCTGCCGTTGGAATGTACGCCGTCAGTCACGGACGTGACCCACAGTTCTTGGGCGCCGTGCTTCTCCCAGATGGGGGCTGCAATGGTGATGGCCAGCGCCACCTGCGGCCCCATCCCGCGCAGGCGCACCCCCGGCTTAATCCGTATCGGAATCGTCATGCTTTGCCCTCCTGTTCTCGTGCGGCATGTTTGGTGGGTAGGGATCGTCATTGGCCGCGCAATTGGCGGCGTTGTCGCGGAGCATTTTAACCCCCATCGGGGTCGCGGGGCTGCGGGGCTTGTCGAATCCGCTCCGGCCCGGCCCTTTGGATATCTGGTCGCCGGGCTCGAGCACGCGGATGCGCCCGGTTCTGGTGACGCGTTGGATCTGACTTTTCCCGCAGTGGCGGCACGTTATTCGTTGCGGGGACGATCCGCCGTTTTTCATTGCGGTTTTAGTATGTACGCCTGATATAACTGCTGGTTGTCGCCTCCACCGGCTATCCATTGCCGGGTTCGAAAAAGCCCTACCCGGGTGCAAAGCACATCCAGGCTCTTGTCGCTAAAATACCACGTGTGCTGGGTCCGGTAGAAGTGCTCCGGATCCATGATGTCCCCGGTGGTCCGGGGCGTGGAGATGACCAGCTTCGATCCGTGGTGCATGAACGCCATGGCGGTCCGGAGCAGGCCGGCCGGGAATTCTACGTGTTCAATCACGTCAAATAGCGTCACAAAGTCGGTCACATGCGTGGCCCAGCGGTGCCGGCGCCCCAGCGAGTCCACTTGGACCTGGTTCAGCTCCGTGAAGAACGTCTCCGCCCCGAGCGCCTTAGCCACGTCCAGAAACGTGCCATTGCCCGCGCCAATATCCGTAATCGAGCGATCACGGAGCGTCTCCCGCCGGAAGGGAACGAGTCGATCCCGGATGAGACGAATTTCACCTTCGATGTCATAGGGGATGTGGACACGGTAACCGTTAGATCTGTAATAGTCTGTAGACTTTCGTAACTGAGGTTCCAGCCAGCCAGCGTCACATTTTCGACAGTGAAGCACTCGCCCGTTGGCAGCTCCGGGAACCAATCCGTCACGAATGGGTCCGTGGTACGCGACTTCAATTTCCCGCCCCCGGCATATCTGACACGGTACGAAGGATAGAATCTGCGATGTGTTCTGCGGCGTGCCCATCCCCGTAGAGATAGCTTCGATCGTAGCTGCCGTGCTTGATTTGTCGCTG
>JBDGZZ010000589.1:0-2280 GCA_039588335.1 Gemmatimonadota bacterium
CTACGCGACGGCACGTAGCAGGCAAATACGGCAACCGTCACTATCAAGGCCGTCACGGAGAGGTAGGTCTTGATGTCGGTCGGTTGGATCTGGAACAACAGGCTCTGCAGAAACCGTGACAGAGCGAACGATGCGGCCAATCCAACTCCTATCCCCATCATTACTGGCTTCATACCGGAGCCCACAATCAGCTTCAAGATGTCATGTTGCTGTGCGCCGAGTGCGACCCTCAGCCCGATTTCGCGGGTGCGTTGGCTCACCGCCAGCGCGATCACGCCGTACACACCGATAGCGGCCAACAATAGCGACAGGACAGCAAAGGCCGTGAGTAGCATTGCATTGAACCGTGGCCGTGCCAGGTCATCGGCCAGAAGCTGCTCGAACAATGCAACTCGCGTGAACGGAAGATCGGGATCGACCGTCCATATCTGCTCCTTGAGAATTGGGATCAGGTCGTGCGGATTACCGGTGGCCCTCACTAGCACGACGCCACGAGTGGCCCCGCGATCGCCGAACGGCGAATACATCATCTTGCGATCTTCGTCTGCCACGCCGAACGCCTTTACGTTTCCCACTACCCCGACCACCGTCTGCCACTCAATGATCTCCTCCGACGCGAACGGCGACTCCAACCGCACTCGCTGTCCAATCGGGGTCCGATCAGGCCAGTAACGCTGCGCGAATTCCTCGTTCACTATCACGGGATTCAGCTCATTACGCTCGTCAGTGTCAATGAAACCTCGCCCCGCGATTATCTGTGCGCCGATGGTTTCGAAGTAGCCGGGCGACACTGAATTGCCGGCCATGAGTGGTGACTCGTTTCCGCCTGCCTGTTCCCGTCCTTCGATTACCGGTGTGCCAAACATCCAACCGACGGTAGGAGGTATGCGGCGTCCGATAGCAGCCGACTCGACACCGGGAGTGCGTTGCATCCGTGCAAGCACGTTGTCGAAGAACTCAGTTCTTTGTACCACATCGGGATAGCGGGTCGACGGCATGGCGATGTCGAGTGCTACCAGGCCGCGTGGGTCGAAACCGGGATCCACCCGGTTCAGGCGGAGCAGACTGCTCAGAAGCAGGCCGGCGCCGAGGAACAACATCAGAGCCAATGCCACCTCTGCTGTGATGAGTCCCGTTCGTATCAGAGAATGGCGGGAACCTGGGGTGCCGGTTCTGTTCCCCTGACTCAATGTCTCGGCGATGGCTCTCAGCCGTATCTGTGCCTGTGGCACGAGAGAGAACAGGAGAGTCGTGAGTAGCGCAAGAGCAAATGCGAACATCAATACCAGTGGGCTGATGTGCACCGTGCGCAACTCGCGCAAATCATCGGCGGCGAGTCTGGCAACCACGTCGACAGACCAGTGCGCCACCAAGACACCGAGGCCTGCTCCGACGAGGCTGAGCAATAGGCTCTCCACAATCAACTGACGCGCAATACGGAACCGACTGGCACCAAGTGCAAGCCTCATCGTGAATTCGTGTGTGCGTGTTACGCTCCGTGCCAGCAACATGTTGGCGATGTTGGCACAGGCAATCATCAGTACCAGGCCCACGGCTGCAAGCAGTACCAACAGTCCGGTACGCACCTGACTCGTCACATGGTCACCGGCACTCAGCAGTACGGGACTCCACTCGCCATCGAGCAGGCCCTGGTCCACCAGGCGCGACTGGATCAGGTTGAACTCGGCCTCCGCCTCAATCAGGGTGACACTAGTAGCAAGCCGGCCAATCGTGAACGGTGTGTCCTCCCAGGTATGGACTGCGGCAATATCGAGTGGCGCCCAAACTTGCACAGCACCACCCATTAATGAACTCAGTCGACCCAACTCGTCCGGTACGATCCCGACGATGGTGCGTGGTTGCCCGTCGAGTGTTATTGGACTGCCGAGGATGTCGGAAGCCGATGCAAGCCGTGTTCTCCAGAAACTCTCGGACAGGAGGACCGCGGTTCCGGCCCCGTCTGCAACGTCCTCCGGCAGCAGAGGCCTGCCGTCGAGCGGCGCAACGCCGAGCAGTGACATCAAGTTGGGTGACATCACGGCACCGTTGAGGATCTGCGGCTCGTCGCCTCCGATGTACACCATCTCTTGTTCTCGGTACATGCCGATGCCGTCGAGCGATTCCACCTCTTCCAACCAGGCAGCAAGCATCTCACTCGTCGGAGTCGTCGTTATCCTGGCTCCCATTTGCTCGCCTTCTCTCTGGATCTCGACCAGACGGCTCGCGTGATCAAAGGGAAGGGGATTGAGTAACACTCCATTCACGAGGCTGAACGTCGCG
>JBDGZZ010000590.1:0-2275 GCA_039588335.1 Gemmatimonadota bacterium
AGCAACTTCTGGCGCGACCACGTCATCGCCTGGACGAAGGACTTCCGGCGCTCGATCGACTATCTGGGGACCCGGGACGATATCGACATGGACCGTCTCGCGTACTTGGGCATCAGTTGGGGAGGCGCGGTTGCGCCGATGATGGTGGCCCTCGATGACCGGATCCGAGCCGTGGTAATCATCGTCGGGGGGCTGCTGATGCAGGACGTCCAACCGATGGCCGACCCGTTCCACTTCCTGCCGCGCGTGCGCCAGCCGACCGTGATGATCAACGCCCGCTGGGATTCCTTCTATCCGCTCGAAGCGGCCGGGCGACCGTTTTTCGACAACCTCGGCACCCCTCGGGACCAGCGAAAGTTGGTGATCATCGATGCCAACCACGGCGTTCTCTCGTACGCCCGCGACCAGGTCGTGGGCGAAGCGCTGGGTTGGCTGGACGAGTACCTGGGGCCGGTGCGGTGAGCCTCCAGACACGCCGCCCTCCTGCGTGAGACACAGGTGCGAGGTCCCGCCTGAGAGCCATCTACCGTGATGGCAGACAGGCGCTGTCAGGTGCCGGAGGTTCTTGCTCGCACGGCGACGGGCTGGGTGGCGCAGTGACAGAAGGGGTGTATGCGTGATCCCAGCATCGCGACCGTCCGGCGGGAAGCTCTACAAGGTGTCAACCTTAGTCTCGCCGGTTCGATCATATTGATTGGAGAACGTGACCAGAGGATCGCGGGGACAGAGGTTAACGCGGAGAGCGCCTGGCCATGATCAAGCATGGCTCTTGCCTTACTCTGTTGTCGATCGCACTCGCCGGATGTGGTCCTGCAAAGACGCTGGTTCCGGATGGTGCACTGGTCGTGCGGAACGGTACTGTCATCGATGCAACCGGGAAGCCCCCTATCCGGGATGGTATCGTCGTTGTTCAAGGGCATCGCATCACGGCAATAGGCGAAATGGGGAATTTCGTTGTCCCCCAAGGCACCAGGACTGTCGATGCCAACGGCGGGACGATCATGCCCGGCATCATCAACTCGCACACGCACAGCACGGGCGATCCCGGGATTCGCCGCGAGTTCTTGCTCGACGGGGTCACAACCGTGTGCAACGTGGGGGTCTCGCTGGGTGGGCTTTCAGCCTTTGAGCAAGCCTCGGTGCCCGAGGGTCCATCGGCGAGGGGCTTCTGGGCCGGGCCGATCATTACAGCACCTGGTGGCTACCCAGGGCCGGCATACGGGTCCCAGTTCAGCTACGAAGTGGCAACGCCTGGGGAAGCTCGAAATGCCGTCGTTGATCTCCTGAATCGTGGGGCGAGCATGATCAAGATCGCGTTGGCGCCCGGAGATCCTCAGGACCCCTGGCCCGTTCTCGATCTTGAACAGGTGCGCGCAATTGTGGAGGAAGCCCACAGCCGCGGTGTCCTGGTTCGGGCTCATGTGTTCGAGCCGTACCTCGTACAGGACATCGTGCTCCCAGCGCGGGTAGATGTCATAGAGCATTCACCTTTCCCGATCCTGTCCGAAGAGGAGGAGACAAGCGTCTTGGACAGTCCCATTCCGCGTACTCAGCTCTTCGATGTCGTTGCACCCGAGTTTGAGAAGCTACTCGCCAAAGTCGCGGAACAGAATGTGGTGATGGTACCGACGCTGGTTGGGCATATTGGAGCTCTCTACAGAAAGCCTGATCGTTCGCGCATAGAGCAGATTGTCATCGACGTGCATGTGGAAGCTCTGAGCCGCTTTCATGCCTTGGGTGGAGTTGTGGCGCTCGGTAATGACTACGGCGCTGGCGTTGACAGTAGCTTGGGGATGCCGTTGACAGAGATGAGTCTGCTGTTGGCAGCCGGTCTCAGTCCGATGGAGGTCATTGAGGCAGGCACGAGACACGCGGCGTTTGCTTGCGGACAAGATGACCATCTGGGGACCCTCGAGGCAGGGAAGCTCGCAGACATCATTGTCGTGGACGGCGACCCATTGAGCGATCTTCACGCCATGGAGAAGGTGGTTGCTGTTGTCAAAGGCGGTGAGGTTGCCCGCGGTCGGGATCAGTGAGAAGGCACCTCGTGCTTCGCATCAAGTGCTGTAACCGTAGCTGTAACGAAATGAGGCGGAATGAGCGCGGCGAGACTCATGGGCGCGCGGATCATCTTCCGGCCCGGTCCGGCCATGGGCCGGATGCCGAGATCCCTACGCGCACGGCCCTACCGCCGATCGGATATACGAACGGTACTTGCGCGCCCGTGGCCGGGTCGAACGAGAGAAAGCCCAGGCTGTTCGCCCGGGTGTCGAAC
>JBDGZZ010000591.1:0-2734 GCA_039588335.1 Gemmatimonadota bacterium
CGTCTCCGCGTTGATAATCCGAAGGACGTACGGCCTTCCTGCCTCGAACGTCAATGTGTTGGGTGAGTAGGAGAGCGCAGCACCATCCTCGACCATGTTGACCTCGACGATGGTCTTGTCGTCCCAGTTGACTGCGCTGACCCAGTCAGAGGCCTTCGCAGGGGTGTCCACCGTCACCGTGGCCGAGCCGCTGATCCCATCCGTCGACGCCGAGATGGTGGCCGACCCACCATTCACTGTCGTTAGCTCTCCGGTCGAACTCACTGTCGCCACGGCCTCGTCACTGCTGGACCACGTGAAGGTTTTACCCGAGATGGCCTGGGCGCTCGCATCCAGTGCCTGAGCTGACAACGTCGTCGTCTCGCCGAGCATCACCGTTGTCGTTGCGGGCGTCACTGCTACCGAGGCGACTGCCGCTGGCCCTGGCGGTGGTTCCACGACGTCGCCGCTGTCACACGCCCAGCTCAGCAGCGCAATTGTCGCGAGACCCACAGTCAAGCCTCGCAGAAAACGTGACCTCATTAGCAATATCCTCCGATAAAGTCCGAATCGGTTCACCAGGGATGCCCAAGTGGCACGAACCGCACCGGAGGTAGCTGCGCTGACGATTCCGGATCTATGCCGGTACCTCGCAACCACTTACCGGCTGTCCAGGCGTCAGGATCGAACTGCAATGATAGGGGAATGTGTGGCCCTGGGTGTCGCAGGTGGGGCTCTGGGCGCCTCGCATGGTCGCCTCAGTGGCGCAGGCGATATGCCGCACGCACCCTTCACAGACGTACGAACTTCGCACGCTGCATGTCAATCGTTCGAATGCGAAGTCATCCGTGACCATCGCGCCCAGACGGTACGATTACCCACGCTCTGCAATTCTGGCCAGGATTAGCCCGTGGCAGCCGCTATGTCACCGCCCCGCGAAGGTCACCGCAAAAACGCGTTGCGTTTCCCACCGACCTGTGCCACCTCCGCCCGACCAGCAGCATACGCACCCTCTCAGAAAGCCATGTCCAGGCGGAGCCACAGTTTCTGAGGCTTGCGACTGTTCGAGTCCGCGCTCGGCTCGTGCTCGGCATAGAACTCCGCTTCCACAACCCCCCGAATGTTCTGGCGCACCAACACGACCACACCTGGGAGCACACGACTCTGGTCCAGGCTGCCCTCAGTGAACCCCAGAGCGCGCACCGAAGCTGGGACGTCCACGTCGAAGGTGTCGAACTTAAGAGAGCCCGTCAGCCAGGGGAAGAAGAGGTACTCCAACTTGCCGAACAGGCTCGAATGCCGGGCGACTCCCGCGGCGCTCGCTCCCCACGGATTGTCGTTCTCGCCCCACACGTAACCTACTCCCAAGTCGATCCGTCCGTACAATGCCCGAGCATTCACCCCGAACGACCGATGGTTGTCCTGCTGGCCACCGTCCACGGGTTGTGTACCCCAGTACCCGAAGTGCTCAACGATCAATGATCGATCGAGCAGCAGTCCCCCGCTACCCAAAACCGGTGCGCCTCCAGATCCGTAGCTCCCATCAAGCCCCAGACCGCCGAGCTTGTAGCGCACTTTGTAATAGACGTCTTTTCCATCGTCGTTGTCCGTTGTCTGGTTCCCAATCCCCTGAGCTAGGCCCATACCGTAGTACAATCGGCCCCCTAACAGGCCGTTGATTTCCAGGGACGGTTGCGTTTGGCGAAGCTGGAACTCATTGGTCGAGACAAGGGTGTCGCTTGTTTGTGGATTGCGGAGTGTCAAATCCGATATCCGATGCGTTTGCCAGAGGAAATTCTGGCGCCCGATCCGATCGATCTGACGGTCGGCGAAGGTAAACAGGTAAGAATTTTGCATTCCCACCCAGAGATTCATCGAGCGCTCGGGAAGCCACGGCAGCAGGTCCTGAAATGTTGCCTTCGCCTGCAGAACCTCGATACCACCTTCCCTGCTCCACTCCGTCTCCAAGAAGGCGCCGATGCTTTCACCAAGTGTGGTGCCGGCCAAGAGATAGACTTCGTGTGGAAACCGGTAGCTCCAGCTATACGCCCCGTCACCATCGCGTATCACCTGAACGTCGTTCTGCACTCTTAAGGCGATAGGAACGATACTTGACAGTTCACCCGGCCAAATCGCACGCGGCCACAGATCCTCCCACTCATCCACGCCGAGCGGCACCGGATTGTCACGGCGGAGCAGCGCATCATTTTCCGGAAACCGGTATCCGTTGAGACGAAACGCCTCTCCCAATACATTCAGCTTGGGCGCCGCTGTGTGGCACGTCGAGCAGGTGGAATTGGATCACCGTCATCCGGAGACACTGCACGTGTCGCTCCGGTGGCAACCACGACGCACAGCACCAAGAATCCGGTCTTCCCCATGTGAAGGCGAGGAGTGCTTTGTCGCAGCAGATATCCTATGCGTGCTTCCATGATACGGTGTCCCTTCCGAGGTGTTTTAGCGAAGCGGCGAAAGCTCCAGCTCGAGCTCCAGTACCCTGTCTGCCCGGACTTCGACGTTACGTTCAAAGGGCATCGTGCGCCGATGCCACACATGAAGGGTATATCGCCCAGCAGGCACACTGCGGATACTGAAGCGGCCCCGCCTGCCCACCACAGCGTGATACGTCGTCGGAACCACCACGACGTAGGCCACCATCTCCGGATGCACGTGGCAGAGGATCACGTGCGCACCGAGTTCCGTGAACGTGCGCGAGCGCAGGTCGGTTCTGGGGTACGTTCCCAGGTTGAATCCC
>JBDGZZ010000592.1:0-2265 GCA_039588335.1 Gemmatimonadota bacterium
GTGCGCCGGGCAAGGCGCGCGCGCCCAAGAGGAGGTGCAAAGGCCACCGTGATCGGACGGAAGGCAACGCCAACAAGGCAAGGGTGCGCCCAGTAACGGGCGGCCTGAAGGAAGCATGAGGCAGGACTCGTGTACGTAGCGAACAGCGAACCGGCTAGATGGGTGCCCGGAGGGGGGCGAGCAGGCGTGAGTGAGCGAGCCCCAATATCCGATTTGCAGGAACCGAAGGGAGCTGAAGCCGGACGGGATACGAGGAGGGCGCGTGTCTTACCCCGGGAAGCCCTACTGCTCTGGGGTCGAGACCCACAGTGGACGCACCCACCCAGGTGCTCAAAGGACATTGGGTTATCCAGTCTGCTGTGAGCCGACACGAACAAACCGACCCGGTAACGGCGAACCCGGAACGGGAAGGGGGCAGAGGGTGGCAGATCCATGGGTAGTACTGAGGACTCAGGGCCGATGAAGCCTGGTAACAGTGTGGAGGAGAAAACCCTGACGACCGGGAAACGGCGAGAGGGAAGGGCACTGTGGCATCAAGCGGTGCAGATCCACCTCGGGCAGACCCGGACGGCCGGAGTGCGCCAAGCGGTCGTGGGAAGTCATGGACGAAAGGCGAGAGTGACACCGACAGAGAGCCGACTCAGCGGATGGACTCAGGGGCCAGCAATCAAGAAGGGGCAGCGAGCTCTGCACGAGCACCGAAGCGGCGAGCCGCAGAGGTCATCAGCTGTCCGGCCCCGGCAGGCTCGCCAACCATCCCCGGCCATCCCTGGCGGCAGGAGGTCACGGAAGAAGCGAAATGCAAGTTGAAGGAGTGATGGAACGGGTCTACGACCGGGGGCGTCTGCACAAGGCCTGGCAGCAGATCAGAGCCAACGCCGGAGCAGCCGGCGTAGACAACATGACGGTCGAAGCCTTCGCGGAACGAGAGGGTGAGCTTCTCACCCTCATCCACGAGAAGCTGAAGGCCGGCAACTACCGTTTCAAGCCCGCAAAGAGGGTTCTGATCCCCAAGCCGGGCAGTCCGAAGAAGAGGAAGCTCGGAATACCCGTGGTAATGGATCGGGTGGTCAGTCAGAGTCTCCAGGGCGTACTCGCGGAGATCTTTGACTCTGGCTTCAGCGGTTCCAACTTCGGGTTCCGGCGCGGTAAGAGTCAACACCAGGCCGTCCGCCATGTGCAACGAGCTGTGGTGGACGGACACGAGTGGTGCGCGTCCATTGACGTCCAAAACTTCTTCGATGACATTCCCCACGACCTGATCTTCAAGCTCATTCGGCGGAAGATTCGCGACGAGCGAGTTGTGACGCTGATCGCACGGGCGCTGAAGGCTGGGGTCTTGGTGGATGGTGTCGTGGAAAAGGCGGACCGTGGATGCCCACAAGGCTCACCGGTCTCGCCCATCCTTTCCAACATCGTGCTCGATGAGCTCGACCAGGAACTGGAGCGGCGAGGACACCGATTCAGTCGGTGGGCCGACGACTTCGTCATCCTGCTGAAAACGGAGCGGGCCGCTCTACGGGTGGCGGAGAGTATCACCGGGTTCCTCGAGCGCGAGCTGGGACTGCACGTCAACCGGGAGAAGAGCCGGGTGGCTCCCATCAAGGATGTGGAATTCCTCGGATTTCAGATTCTGCGGGGCAAGATTCGGGTCAGCACGCGGGCGCGCAAGCGCTTCGTGCAAGAGGTCCGAACCCGGACTCGGCGTAACAATGGGTCATCGATGTTCGAGGTGATCCGCACGCTCAATGAGTATCTCGAGGGCTGGATCGGCTACTACCGCATCCAGGAGTTCCAGAAGATATTCAAAGAGCTGGATGAGTTCATCCGCGGTCGGCTTCGCTCCATGCAACTCAAGAAATGGAAGACGCCGAAGAAGTTCCAACGGATGATGATCCGCGCGGGTTTCCCGGCAGAGGAGGCCCATCGGACCTGGATCAAGATGAACAGGTGGCAGTCCGTCATGCGACAACCCGTCCGTTTCGTCTTGAACCTGGAGTCGTTCCGGCGCCAGAGACTCCTCTTTCTCCACGACTACACGCCGCGGACTCTCAAACTGTCGTTTGCTCGCTGATCGAAGAGCGGAGTACCTGGCCGGTACGCTCCGTTCTGTGCGGAGGGGGTGAGGGCAACCTCACCCCCTACCGCGATGTGCGCCGGGCAAGGCGCGCGCGCCCAAGAGGAGGTGCAAAGGCCACCGTGATCGGACGGAAGGCAACGCCAACAAGGCAAGGGTGCGCCCAGTAACGGGCGGCCTGAAGGAAG
>JBDGZZ010000593.1:0-2262 GCA_039588335.1 Gemmatimonadota bacterium
TGTTGACCCGGATGCGTACCAATCGCGCACAGGTGGCAGAGATCCGGGCTCGTGCGGCTGAGTCTTACGCTCGGGCTGCGGCGGAGGAGGCACGGGGTAATCGGGTTGTTGCATCTGGTACCGATCAGGTTTACGTGCGTGATCGCGTTGGTCAACAGTGGGCGGCGTTGCATCGTAATCCGAATGCGTTCGTTGACGGTGGTTGGCGGGAACCTGAGCCGACTCAGTTGGCCGTGTATCTGCAATGGCTCAGCATTCATCAGCCGCGTGCGGCTCAGCAGTTGGCGGCGGCGAGTGGGCTGTCTGTGTCTGGGCCTCCGGGACTGCTGGAGAAGCTTGAGGGCTTTGAGCGGCTGCTGGTTGTGGGTCAGCCTGGCGCCGGCAAGACAACGCTGCTCCAGCACGTAATCTCTGGCCTTGATGGTCGGGTGGTAGTGTTGGATCCACACGATGATCGTAATACTTGGCCAAGCAATGCTGAGGTTATTGGCGGTGGACAGGATTATGAGGCGATTGAGGACGCATTGGTCTACATGCGGAGTACTGTCAGGGCACGTTATCAAGAGCGACATGAGGGGCGTAGTGAGTTTGATCCAGAGTGGCTGATCCTCGACGAGTGGTCGGAGATCTTTCAGGCGTTGCCTGGTGCGGCGGAGCACTATCGGAGTATCTTGACTGGCGGCCGTAAGGTTAGTACTGGCTTGGCGTTGGGAGCTCATAGCGACCGCGTACATGCTCTCGGGTTGGATGGTCGGGGCGACATGAAGAAGGCGTTCTACATTGTGCGCCTTACTGGTGACCGGCGCGTTGGCATTAAAGGCACTCTCGAATACGGGGACAGTGGTGAGCAGCCGGTTAGTCTTCCCGGCCCCTATCGGCCTGGCGCGCTGGCGCTGCCTGAGCCGATGAGCGAGCAGGAGCGGCGTATCCTTGAGTTAGCTGAGCAGGGTATGGCGCACTGGAAGATCGGGGAGCAGGTCTATAATTCCTCGGGTGGGTATCAGACGGAGCGGGTGCGCGAGGTTTTGCGTAGTCACGGGCGGCTGTAGGCGTGTATGTAACATACATACGCATCATGTAGAAAGGAGGTGGTGCTGGCCAATGAGAAATGTTCAATTAGAGTTCGCTACCATGGTCAGTACTGGCCTTGCTTTGCAATGCTCGGTCTGGTCAATCGAGGAGCAAGGTCTAGTACTCTGGTATCCTAGTCAAGATGGTGGAATTATGGTAAAATTAGCACAGTTGTTCGAGCGAGGCAATAGGACCGATCTAAGGGGGTCGGGTATGTCCTGTTGTCTCGATCTTTTTGTAAATCAGCCTGGCTCCGCGTGCACTATAGCCTATTGCCTCGTGCGCGGGGCTGGGCTGCTTTGAGTCGGGGGGCTGCGGAATGGGCGTGCAGTTGAAAGCGGCGGTGTTGCTTGTGGTGTTGGCTATGTACGTGATCATCTTGGAAGGACACAGCTATGTTGTCTCGCGGCGGTTCTCGTCGTTGCGAAGCGAACCGGGCTGACGGTAAGCCCTGCAATGCCTGGGCTCTGCGGGCCTCGGAGCCGCCTCGCTGCGCGTCTCACAGTGGGCTCACCGGGGCGCCGGCCGGCAATCGCAACGCCGAGAAACACGGCGGCTACTCTCGGCCGGTGGATGAGATCCTGTGCATAGAGGATGCGGTTGAGGATCTGCAGTTCCGGCTCACCAACCTGACCCACTTCGTGGACGAGTCGGAGGATAGGGCGGACATGATGGCCGCCCTGGCCCTCTACGGGCAGATGATCAGCCGCTACGGGCGACTGTTGAGGGACAAGCGGGCGCTGAGTGGGAAGAGCGCAGACAGTATACTCGAGATGATCGGGAAGACGGCGGAAGAACTTGCCACCGACCTTGACTGGAAGATATTCGAAGGGTGAAGCGAGACTACGGGCGGCGCTGCGCAAGATGGCCAACGCTCCCAGCACGGGCGAGATGCCCAAGCCGGACGACGCCTGGGGGGCCTGGGTGGAGTACCGGCTCAAACGGCTGGAGGATGGCCAGCAGTGGATGCTGCGGGTTATCCTGGCGGCGCTGCTGGCGCAGTTCGCGCTGGAGATATTGAAAATCCTCTGATGGTTACATTGCGGCGGCTTTTCCTGGGGGTGCGCCCCTACTCCCGCCTGGTGATCGGGCTGCCGCTGAGGGAATATCAGTCGATCCCGGTGGACGCGGTGGTCAACTCAGTGATAAACAAGCGAGGTCTTGAATTCTTGTGGGTGTTCCCAAGACAGA
>JBDGZZ010000594.1:0-2262 GCA_039588335.1 Gemmatimonadota bacterium
AACGCTTTGAATTTCTATCGACGATTTTCACTGTTTCAAAGCGTTGAGATCGACCTCAACCGCGACTGGCGACGCGACGCCGCCGGCGAAGACGTCACATTTTCAAATTTTTATCTCAGCGCCAACGCGGAGGTGTCGTCTCGCGCGACGATCGACTTCACGTACGACTCACGCAAAAACGTCCGCGTCTACGAGACAAGGGAGACACCCGACAGTCTCTTCGACGACGTCGCCCACAACGGATACCGCGCCGGATTGGTGTTACGCTTGCCGCACGGCATCGGTTTGCAGGGATACGGCGGCCTCCGTTACCGGGACGGCGACCGAACCAATCGCTACATAACCGTCTCTGCCAGCGCCGTTCAGCTGCCGTGGCGGGGCCATTCGATCTGGGCCCGCTACGCCCACGCAGTCACGAGGTCTGTGACCGGGCACCGGCCATCGCTCTCCTACCGCTTCCCCGCCGCCGCCCGGCTCCGGCTGGATGTCAGCGCGGGCGGATACATATATGACCAGGGTACCCGTGTGACGAGCAGCTTCTATGCAGACCTCGGTGCCTACTACACGTTTGGCCGGTATTTCACCTCGGGCAGTTACCGGCAGTATTTCGGCGGCGGGCTCGAATCGATACTGTTCTTTGCGGAAATCGGCGTTCGTTTGTAAACGGCCCACCGGTCGGCAACAACTACCTCAATCCAGACTGAGCTTTGTCACGGTTTCGATGTCGTGTTTCATTTGTATCGACATCCCCATCTCATCGTTGTCGGCAGACCCCTCTACGACGGAATGGGCCTCGTTGCTCACCAGCATCCCTTTCTTCCACGCGAAGTAAACGGTCTCTTCCCCATTGCCGGCGAGATTCAACTCCAACTCCAGACCGCCTACATCGAACGAACCGGATATCTTCACCGTGTACTCACCCTCAATCTTCACGCAGTCGAGATCATCGATACGCGTCTCCTCGATGAGCGTGTACGTGTATTCGATGACGACCGGCAGCGCCGCGTCACCGATGCTCTCTTCGTGCTCCTCCACGTGCGACCACGAGTCGCCGGGCGAGACCGGTTCGTCCGGCAGGTGCGGAAAGAGGTCCTTGACCTCACTGACATAGCGCTTCTCATCCAAGCGGTCGTCCTGATCGGGTATCGCGATCACCGGGAGATCCTCGAACCCTTCGAACCCGGACGACACACCCACGGGTGAAAGAAGCATCTCAACCTTTTTGCCAATCAGTTCGGAAAAGTCGGGATCAGTCTGGATCTGCGGGTCATCCGACTCGTGCGCGCGCTTTGCATACTCGAGCTCGAGTCTCATCCCGTCCTTGTCGGACGACTTGACCGTGAACCCATACGCTTTCAGGTCCTCCGAGTTCGTGATCATATCGTTGCCCATGACGTTTCGCTCGTTGCGATGCTTTTTCGCTACTTCCATCGCAAATGACGCTCCCCTGTCCATCTTGTACGCGAGCGTGTACCGCTTGGCCGCTTCGAACCGGTCGGTCGGGACTGCGATCGCGGCGATTAACAGACATACATATGCCAATCTGACCCATAGATGTTTCATGCTCTTCTCCCACGTTTGGCGGATCAAAGATCCTGTTTCTCGTGTCACTGTTTCAAGGCGGAATTGATGATCATCAGCATCGGGCCAAATGTGTCGGCGTCATCCGCCCGGCCCCAGCATGTGAAGACCCACATCAAATCCAACTCCGGGACTAGGGCCAGTGACTGCCCTCCGTACCCGGCGCCGTAGACGATGTCGACCGGCGTGTCCCTTATCTTGAGCTTTATCAGCCACCACAGATAGCCGAAATCGGTGTTGTCAAATGCAGTGAGATGCTTGCTCGTGGATTTTCGAACCCAGTCCTCGGAGATCACCTGCTTCCCGTTCCATTTGCCATCTCTTAGATACAACATGCCGAACTTGGCGACATCTCTCGTCCTCATCTCGAGACCACCGTGCGTCCCGCCGGTGCATGGATAGCCTTTTGGGTCCGTGTTCCAGTCGTATCGCGTGATACCCAGTGGCTCGAATAGGTACTTCTCAGCAAACTGATCTGCGTAGAGACCAGATCGGCTTTTGATGATCGCGGACAGTAGATGCACGCTGCCCGTGTTATAAATATAGCGGGTCCCTGGTTCGTCCCGTATCGGCCGTTCGAGGACATATTTCACCCAGTCGCGCGACCTGACCTGGTGGTACTCGCTGTTTCCCGGGTCGTTGTAGGGAACGCTTTTTTCGTCCCACTCGATCCCGGACGTC
>JBDGZZ010000595.1:0-2259 GCA_039588335.1 Gemmatimonadota bacterium
CATGCTGGGCCAGAAGATGGCGGTTGACCCCGCCAACCCCGATGTCGTCTACGCGGGCACGCCGGGTGACGGTTTGTACGTAACGACCAACGGGGGCGCCAGCTGGCTGCGGGTCAATGCGGTTCCGGCAGGTCAACAGGCCGGCTTCACCGGTGTCGCTTTCGATCCCACCTCGGGCACGTTGGGGGGGCGAACGAGAACCGTCTACGCCCCGAGCTATGGCAACGGCGTCTGGCGGACAGTTGACGCGGGGGCAACCTGGAACCGATTGGCGGGTGGGCCGAACAGGGCCAAGCACGCCAATGTACATATCGATGGCACCTACTATGTGACCGGCCAAGACGGATACCCGAATGAAGTCTGGCGGTACTCGGGCGGCGGCTGGCAGAACATCACCCCACCGGTCGAGAACCGGGACTGGCACTCGGTGTCACTCGATCCCTTCAACGTCAACCGGATCGTCCTGGCGGGAGGTGGCGGTTACATCACCCAGACCCACGACGGCGGTGCGAGTTGGAACGATATCGTCTGGGCGGTGAGTCGCGAAGCCACCGACATCCCCTGGCTCTCCTGGACGGAGTCAGCCTACATGTCGAACGGCGACATGCGCTTCGATCCGCTCATCCCGAACAAGCTGTGGTTCAGCATGGGGATCGGCGTTTTTACAACGACCCTGCCGGCCAATCCGAGTTCGATCACCTGGACCTCTCAGAGTCGTGGGATCGAGCAGTTAGTCGCCACGGACATCACCTCACCGCCGGGAGGCAAACCGGTCGTTGCAGCGTGGGACCGTCCGCTCTTTTACGTTGACGACCCTGACGTGTTCCCGTCGCGGCACGGTCCGGATAATCAACATGGCATCCTGATGAGCTGGGACGTCGACTACGCCTCCAGCGACCCGTCGTTCTTCACTGCCATCATCGATTGGTGGGGGATCGAGGAATCCGGCTACTCGATAGATGGCGGACAGGCGTGGACGACCTTCCCCGCTTTCCCCAATTGGCCCGATGCACCGATCGGGGGTGCCATTGCTGCCAGCACACCCAACAACATCGTCTGGGTCCCGTCCAACCGCAAGGCCCCATACTACACGAAAAACGGCGGCCAGACATGGCAGCGGGTCAACCTGCCCGGCAACCCCGATCTCTCCGATCTGCACTGGGCCTACTACCTCAACCGCCACATCGTCACGGCGGACCGGGTCAACATCGGAACGTTCTATATGTACGTCACACCCCACGGCCTGTATCGCAGCACCAATGGCGGAGACACCTGGACGCGCATGTACAACGGTGAGATCGTACCATGGTCAGCCTTCAATGCTGAGCTCAAGGCTGTGCCGGGCCACGCCGGCCAACTTTACTTCACCATTGGGCCTCAGAGTGGTCAGACGCCGAGCGGCGAATTTATGCGATCGACCGACGGCGGGGCAACCTGGACCGCTATCCCGAACGTGCTCGAGGTGATGGCCTTCGGTTTCGGCAAGGAGGCCCCGGGCGGCAGCTACCCAACGATCTTCATCGCCGGATGGGTGAACAATGTCTTTGGCATCTGGCGCTCCGACAACGAGGGCCAGACCTGGACACAGGTCAGTGACTTCCCGCTCGGCAGCCTTGACCACATCCCAATCGTCGAGGGTGACAAGAATACCTACGGAAAGGTTTACGTCGGTTTCCAGGGCTCAGGATACGCCTACGGTGTGATCGGTTGCCCCGGCGATTTCAACGGCGACAAAGACGTGGACGGCTCAGACCTGGCCGTGTTTGGGCCAGATTTCGGCATAACGAACTGTGCCACGGGTGATCCGTGCGAAGGTGACTTTGAAAAGGATAATGACGTAGATGACGGGGATCTATCTGTATTCGCTGCTGACTTCGGCCGGACTGACTGTCCGTAGAGCAAGAAGGATGGTCGCTGTCAGCAAGACCTTCCCGCTTAGTTTTTATATGAGGTAAAGATATTATGATCTTCCAACACGTATTGGAATTGATGGGTGACTTCCGGGCATCGGCAATGGGAATCTTTTGGTTTTTCATTGTTTCCGTGCTGGTGGCCGCTGCCATAAACGCCCTTAAACTCGATCGCAAGGTGGTGCATTTTTTCGACCGGGCAGGGATTTGGTCCGTAGCGGGCGCACTGCTGCTCGGGCTGGTTAGCCCGTTTTGAGCTCTGGGCGTGCTGCCCGTGGTGGCAGCTTTGTTGGCTTCCGGCGTTCCCCTGGCTCCCGTAATGGTTTTTCTTATCAGCTCACCGCTGATG
>JBDGZZ010000596.1:0-2257 GCA_039588335.1 Gemmatimonadota bacterium
ACAAACTCATCGTTCATTCCTCCCACCCTTGATTTTACTAGAGATGAGGCGTGAGGTGTAAAAAAAGTTTTGTTTACCTACTTAGTAGAGGTGTGCGGGCTCTCGGCGTCTCATGAGCTGCCACGCTCATCCGTTCTTTCGCCTGCAGGCAGAGAGCGGTCAACGCACCGCCCCAGACGCAGCCGGTGTCTATGGCATAGACCCCTGGGGTGTCACATGGCCCTAGCGTGGACCAATGTCCAAAGACAACGTCTAGACCGGTGTAGGCTCGGTGCGGGAGGGTAAACCAGGGCAGATAGGGAGCCGGTTGGCTCCCAGGGGGACCTTTTTCTCCCAGGGCCAGGCGGCCTTCGGCATCGCAATAGCGCAGCCGGGTGAAACAATTGATGATGTATCCCAAGCGTTCCCAGTGTCCAAGCGATTCGGACCAAGAGCTGTATGCGTTGTTAGATACATGCTCCAGCAAGGTCAGATACGATGGACTGCGCAATACCGTCTCGACCTCAGCAGCACAGGCCTGTGCCATGGTAGGTGTCCACTGCGGGGGGAGGCCGGCGTGCACGATCATCATTCCCAAAGACGCATCCTGGTGCAATAGAGGTCTGTGACGCAACCACCTGAGTAGGATATCGCGATCGGGCGCATCCAGCACATCAGTAAACGTATCTTTGGCTTTGAGTCGCGTCAGGCCGTTCGCCACCGCTAGCAGATGCAGATCATGGTTGCCCAGGACGGTCAAGGCGCGATCACCGAGGTCTTTCACGAAACGCAACACCTCGAGCGATTGTGGCCCACGGTTAACGAGATCCCCGACGAACCACAGCCGATCACGGTTGCGATCGAAAGCAATGGCATCGAGAAGGGTGAGTAAAGATCTAAAACATCCCTGCACATCCCCGATAGCGTAAACTGCCATTCTCTCTCGTGCTATGCACCGCACATCACGTTTCTTGGGACCTCTGATGGTACGAACCTTGCGGCGCTCAAAAGGGTAACTGACTGATGCCGGCCTGTACTAGCGTCTCTCACTACACCGCCTCTCAGTAGATCTGCGGCACCTCGTGATGGAAGGTCAGCGATTCCGGCGTGCCCGGTCGGCGCTTCTTGCGTTTCCCCGCCTCGGGGGGTGTAAAGGGAAGGGGCTCGTAATTGATGTGGCTCAGCAGATGCGCGATGCAGTTGAGTCGCGCCCGCCGCTTGTCGTCCGCCTGCACGCGGTACCACGGCGCCCATTCCGTGTCCGTCGCCTCCAGCATGCGCTGGTACGCCGCCGTGTACTCCCACCAACGCCGCCATGACTCGACGTCCATCGGGCTCAGCTTCCAGTGCCGCATGGGATCCGTGATGCGCGCCAGAAAACGGCGCTCTTGTTCCGCCTGACTCACGTCGAAGAAGTACTTGATCAGGATGATCCCCTCATCGATGATCTCGCGTTCAACCGCGGGGCACACGCGCAGGAAGCGCTCGTACTCCTGGTCGGTGCAGAAGCCCATGACGCGCTCTACTCCAGCACGGTTGTACCAGCTGCGATCGAACAGCATAATCTCCCCTGCCGCGGGAAAATGGGCCATGTAGCGCTGGATGTAAAGCTGCGTCTTCTCGCGGTTGCTGGGCGCCGGCAGGGCGACGACGCGGAAGACGCGGGGGCTCACCCGTTCGGTGATGCGCTTGAGCACCCCGCCCTTGCCGGCGGCGTCGCGGCCCTCGAAGACCACCATGACCCGCAGGCCCTCGTGTTTCACCCACTCTTGCAGATGGCAGAGCTCGACCTGGAGCTTCTGGAGTTCGCGGTCGAACACCTTGCGGGAGAGCTTGCCGGTCTGCTCCGCCTTGGCTACCGATTTCTTACCCTTTTTCTTATCCTTGCGTTTCGTCTTGGCCACGGTTTGCGTTTCCTTAACATATGCGCGCTTGCACCCGCGTGCCCGCGAATAGTCCCTGGCGCTGCACGCCTATACCAACTTAGTACTGCGTACCGCAATTAATGTCCAGGATGCGCATCACAACTCAGCGCTCTTCAGCCACTGTAACCCGGACATCAATTCTGAAATGGAGCACTTAGGCCCATGATGATGAGTCCGCTATCGTAACGAAAAGCAGAGCTGGAAGTCAAGCATATCTCCCCTCCGTTGGGGTCATTCAGTTTTCCTAAATCCCCTCTCCCTGGCCAGGGAGAGGGTTAGGGTGAGGGTCGTTTTCCGCCTCTTGAAGACCCCCTCACCCCAGCCCTCTCCCCCGAGGGCGAGGGAGCCCTGAG
>JBDGZZ010000597.1:0-2256 GCA_039588335.1 Gemmatimonadota bacterium
CTGCCGTAGCTATCAGATAATCATTAGCATTAGTTCCATCCGTCCCATCAGATGCTACCCAACTGTCTCCTGTCAGCGTCACCACTATCGTGC
The DNA here is from genome assembly GCA_039588335.1 of Gemmatimonadota bacterium. Lineage (GTDB taxonomy): Bacteria > Gemmatimonadota > Gemmatimonadetes > Gemmatimonadales > GWC2-71-9. Next base: position 94 of record JBDGZZ010000597.1, read on the forward strand.
TTCCACCCGACACTATGTCTGCCTCATCAGACGCTGCCCCACTCTGTATCGTCCCCGTAATAGCTGCCGTAGGCGCACTGTTCGTTATCGTTAGATTAGGTGCTGCTCCCACTCCTACCGTAGTTGTCTCTAACATGCTAGCAGGCACTGTCAAACTTATTACTTCATCCGCACCTATCGCATACCCGCTCACCGCTGGCAACGTTATCGTCAGTACCGTAGCTGACGTCCTTATCACTGCATCATTATCTGTTGCTGTTACATCTGCCTTTGCAGCCGCTATTATGTCTGCTACATCATTGTCCCCTGATACATGCGCTATCCCATCCAATAACGCATCTGCCGTAGCTATCAGATAATCATTAGCATTAGTCCCATCCGTCCCATCTGACACTACCCACGTGTCTTCCGTCAACGTCAGTATTAGCGTCCTGCCACCACTCACTATGTCATCCTCAGTTGCTGTTGTGATCGTTCCGCTAATCGCTACACCCACTCCCCAGTTCCCCGTTATAGCAGGAGATGTATCCGTAGAAGCAGGCGACGTCGCAGCTGCATCCTGTAAATTCCCTCCCGCCTGCAGCGTAAATGTTGTCGTATTTATCGTAGGCGCTGTACCACCGCTTATATCCACCAACGTAATCTCCAGTGTACGCGCATCGTTCCATGCTCCAGTGTAATCCGTCCCTATCGATGGTGTGAAATTAAACAGTAAGTCAAGTTCTGCCTTAGTCGGATTAGGACCGTACCTCTCGTTCGTGTCCTCACTGAACACAAACGTCATTGTGTCTCCATTACTGTATACCGTGTCCCCTTCATCAGGATCATCCGCAGTAATACTCATGATAGCAGGTGGTGCTCTGTCTGTAGAACCCGCATTACTTATCAAACTGTTCCAGTTGTCATTTATGTCCTTTATACCACTAGCTGTTATCGTCAACGTTGGTACCGCATCAGTAGCATGCACAGCATCAGTAAAGTTCACCCACACCACAGAATCCTGCGACGTACCGTCATCTACTACTCCCGTTACACTAACCCCTCCACTAACACTGAAGTTTCCTGGAACCACTGTACTCTCATCTACATCATCATCAAACGTCACAACAAGCCTGTCTATGTATCCGTCCCCATCCGTATCAGCTGTCTCCAAAGTAGATATACCAGGCCCCGTAGTGTCAGCATTCCCTATCACCACCTCTATAGTGTTGTCTGCAGCATTGTCCGATGCGTCATATATGGAATCAGCTGCTGCTGCATACACCTTGTCAGCACCGAAATCCGCAAGCACAAATGCACTGCCAGTTCCGACACTCACAACACCGTCAGACCCAACATCCTCAACCATGCTCGTTATAGAGGTTGCTCCACCACCAGACACATTGTTGTACCCGAAATCACCAAACAGAAGATTACCGGATCCACCGGTTGTCGTGTACACAGCCTCACTGAAGGTAACTACTATGGTCGTAAACCCTACCTCAGAAGTAGCACTCAGTATAACAGGTGCCGCACCATCATCCGCCAGCTTGCTGGTAAGCGGGTTCGTATTAGATGAAAGGTCTTCTATATTACCTGCCGCCACAGTAACCGTAGGTGTCTCATCTGTGCCAGATGCACCAGCCGTAATATCAAGCCATATAACTGTATCATCCCCACCGCCGTCAGCCGCAACAGCATCAACCGTCCCAGAATCAAGACTGAAATCACCAGCAGCCACACTAGTATCTTTCACGGCCTCATTGAAGGTCACAACAAGCCTGTCTATGCTACCATCATTGTCCGTATCATCGGTTACCACACTGCTAATGACAGGGCCATACTGGTCGTAAAGCGTATATACACGTGTAGAACAAGTGGCAACTGCAGCATTTCCATCCACATCATATATAGAGGTCCCGTCAAAAGGCTTAATCTCCACTGTCTCAACACCGCTTGGTGTACCGGTATACGAAAGATGCACACGGATTACACTCTCACCGCCAGACAAAGCACCGTTACTCGTATTCGTTACACTCGTTATACTCGCACCTGTCGCAAATCCTCCGTTCTGCGTAAACACCACATCAAAGTCGCCTGTCTCCAGCGCCCCGCTTCCACCGGCAGTGTTGTATACCCCCTCACTGAACGTAATTTCAACATAACTGTTGTCTGCTGCAAGTG
>JBDGZZ010000598.1:0-2254 GCA_039588335.1 Gemmatimonadota bacterium
ATCACGTGGAAGCCGTCGGTCCAATCGATGTCGAGGCCGCCGGAGTCGTGGCGGGAGAGACTGTCCTTCACCACCGAGTCCACCTCGAACGCGGTTTGGAGCCTTCCGCCCTCGATCGTGAGAAGTTCGTGGGGGTTCAGCGTGAGGAAAAGCTCATCGAAGGTGACATCCCCTGGTTCGAGGCCCCCGTCGAACTTGAACTGGAAATCGAAGCCTTCAATTTCAGTATTGATCCCGAGGGCTAACCGGGCGGTCACACCAAGCCATGGAAGGAAAGAGACGGCAGCTCCTCCGCGGAGCCGGACCGCCGGGATGACCTTTGCAAAGTCGTCGCCGTCGCGCTTCCCCCTTCTGTTGTAGGGTACCGCTGCCCTCAGGTCCCCGATGAAGGTCACATGCCGCGCCAACCACGACCGCTGCCTTTCCTCGCCGGCCTTTTCTGGCTCACTAGATGGCTCTTCGGGGGTGGACGCGCTCGCCTTCTCGGAAGGTTCGTGTTGTTGGACGGTAGGGTCTTGTGGCTTCGCCACCGAATCCGCGCAGACCGCGCTTATCGGTGTGAGGATCAGTACCGACAGAGCAAGGATCGTAATTACCCATGACATCCGATACAACCTTGACACGCAGTCTACCGGCGTGGGAGCACGACTAGCTGGGCAGTCATCACAGGCCGGTGCACGTTGCAAACGATGTTGAAGATGCCCGCTTTATCTGCTCTAAAGTTCACCCGGATCACTTGGCCACGCCGAACAGTGAAGTTGATATTGTAGTCTTCAATGACCGCGTGGTGTTCCTTGCTGTTAACGCCCAGAATCTCCAAGGTAACCTCATCACCCTGATTGACCACGATCGTGCTCGGGAGCCAACGATAGGTCTTCACCCCCCACTTGCCATCTTTGTCTGGGGCCTTGAGGCCGTATCCCGCGCCGGGCGGCAGCTTAGCCGTTGGGAATGGCTCTTTGGCCACGGTGGTCGAACCCTTCGGTTCGATGGCGGCCATATAGATGGTGCGTTTAGCACCCTCGGCATAGGCCGTACGGCTCGTCGATGCCCATGCAGCCAACACAGCGATGATCCCGGCCAGGAGTACAAGGATTGTTCCCAATTTTCTTGACATGGTGTGCTCTCTCCTTTCTTCGAAAATAGTCGTGTACGCCAGGGGTAAGCGAGAGCCTATGCACACCCCGGTTTCGTAGATGGTTATCTTTCCCTGCGCTAGCGGTTCTCGCTGCGCACAATCAAATCATCGAATGAGGTCGCGGCGTCAGCCTTGGTCCAAACCCCGATACCACCCCCTTTCCTGAAGGTTCGGTCAGTGATCTCCAACAACTTCTTGCCATTGAGCCACCCCTCGATCTTGTTTGCCTTGTGAATGATCCTGATTGTGAACCACTCGCCGGCCCTGATGCTCAGGTCTGACGCATCCGCGAGAATCCTGCGCGCGCCGTCCTTGACGTAGTACAGTCGAAAGTTGCTTTCCAGCGGGTTGTATCGGACGATGTAATAGTTGTTCGCGTCCTTGGCCCGCCAGATCAGCCCTCCGCCCTGATCCACCTTGCCGCTGTTTGCACGTACCTTCGCTTCGATCTCACCGTCTTCGAAACTAACGTTTGAGTTCCAGCACAGGTTGAACACGCCGCCAAAGGTGTCGTTGACCTTAGTCAGCGATAATACCGACGGTGTGCTTGGGGCCTCGGCGTCCGTGACAACAGCCCAATCCGCAAGCCTGCCTCTGGGGTTGGTCGCGTCGATTTTCCAACCTTCCGGCAGTTTGCCTTCCACAACGTCATCGAACGAGAGAGCAATATGGTTGGGGACATAGGCCCGCACGACCTGCTCAGCCGAAGGCGCCAGCGGAGGCGCCGCAACCCTGACACCACCATCTTCGGACGGTGCTGGTGCTTCTTCCTTTGCCGTCGGCGGCGTGCATCCCACGACCATGATCAAGAACAGATACGCCAGGACGCCGTGCTGTTGCGTTCGCGGTTTCATGATGTTGGTCCTTTCGGTTTGCGATCTCTCTCAACGGGCAGGAACACACGAAACCTGCTTCCCTGTCCCTCATCGCTTTCTACTTCGATCCAACCGCCGTTTCTCCCTATCTAGCCTAGCGGATTCGTCGGCATTGAAGTTCACCCGGAAAAAGGGGACATTCTACTTTTTCTGCTCAATTCGAGGTCGACCGCGGGGACGAACGCTGGCCTCCAGCCCGAGGTGCCGTGCGCTACGCTCCGCCCACTCCTTGCTTCCAAAC
>JBDGZZ010000599.1:0-2529 GCA_039588335.1 Gemmatimonadota bacterium
TCGAGGGCTTCCTTCGTGACACGCGGTTCGTGATCATGGACCGGGACAGCAAATACTGCGAGGCGTTTCGAGCCCTTCTCGACGATGCGGGAGCAAGACCGGTCCGACTACCCCGCGGTCCCCGAATCTGAATGCATACGCGGAAAGGTTTGTACGCTCAGCCAAGCACGAGTGCATCAACCGGATGATCTTCTTCGGCGAACAGTCGCTTCGTGGTGCCATCAGACAATTCGGCGAGCACCACCACGTCGAGCGGAACCACCAGGGTCTGGGCAACTCGCTGATCGAGCCCGAGGATGGTGTCGGCGAGTGCCGTGGTGACATCGAGTGCCGCGAGCGACTCGGTGGCGCGAGCGACTCGGTGGTATGTTGCGTTACTACTACCGGGCCGCCGCTTGAGCCGCTCCGGTGGACAGAATCCCCTTCTTAGAGCTTCGTTTCGTTTGATCGGGTCGGTCGATCGTAAAAGCGGACACTACGGGAAACGGAAGAACCGGGAGCGGCGTAGAATCGTCACCCAGGCGAGCTGGGTGTCGGGCAAGTACCAGACTTGTACATCTTAGGTCGCGTTCTCTTTTATTGCCCTATCGATCGCCTTTCTGATACTGCTACTCCAACCGCTTCTCCTAATGAAAAAAGTCGTCTCGATATCCGAACGCTCTCCGGGATTTTCGGGAACGTTTTGCACACCGTCTCCAGTTACAGCCCAATTACCGAAGTCATCACTTATGAGAGCACTGCCATCCTGCTTCTCAAGCCAATCAAGTCTCTCCGTGTCTGTCACGAGATCCTCCTGGGGTGGTCACTGTCCCGGTTCGTGCTTGAATATCTTATACTTCCTATCCGCCGGGAGAGTGATAGAATTCCTTGCACTTATTTAGTCGTTACCAAACCGGATGGAAGGCAGCATGTTCAGCGCCAGATCGTTACTTTCGCTTCTTACGATGGTGCTCATGGCATCCACCATGCCGGAGATCGCCCTGCCGGAAGGAGATTGCAGTGCCAACTCTGCCCTGCGTTTCGACGGCCGGGACGACATTGTGATCTTCGGCAGCATGGCCACGCCCGATACCTACACCATAGAGGCCTGGGCACGACCTGACGGAAGGCTGGATCGGGGGGCCATCGTAGGCATATCGACCGGGCCCGAATCGGTTTGCGGCTTCGGCATGGGTCTGAGTATCACAAGTGGTTCGCCGTGTCATCTCGTGGACGAGCTGGGCTGCAGAAACGGCTTGACGCTTTGCGCACAGCAGCTACCCTCCACCAAATGGATTCACGTGGCCGGAACATTCGATAGCGGAACCGTACGTTTGTATGTCAACGGAGATCTAGTTGAAGAGCGGCTCGGGATGCCATTTGATCCCTCCACTTGGCTCGCGGCAGGCGCAATGGTGTTCAAGGGCGGCAACCAGGCGCATTTCGCCGGCGACCTGGACGAGATCCGGATCTGGGACTTCGCCCGCACGCAGGCCGAGATCCAAGCCACGATGTCGATGCCTCTTACCGGCGACGAGGAAGGGCTGGTGGGATACTGGCCGCTGGACGAAGGCCGGGGAAACTCCGCGGCTGACCGAACGGGTTCAGGTGTCACCGGGACACTCAGGGGTCCGCAGTGGGTCGCCTCGGCGGCGCCTTTCTGCCCAGGCGCGACGCCGGACGTCGATGACGTGACCGCCTCCGCTCAACCTAACGCCGAACACATCAGGCAGAAACCACCCCTCACAGTTCAGGAAGTCTTTTCAGCGATGCCGGAATACGAGGGTTCGGATATCGTTCGGCTCTCCAAGCAGGTGCTCTGGTTGCGCAATCAAGTCGGCGGCACCCAGATTGTGGGTAGGATGCTTCGATTCCCGTTGGCCTTAAATAACATCCAAGTAACGCCCGTTTATCCCGAGAGCGGTGACGAGATTACTTTTCGTGCAGACCTCTTTTTCCGCATGCCCGTAACGGCATTCGACCCCGAGGATGAGGCCTGGGCTCCGTTCATCGAGACGGACAAGGGCGTCCTGGTCCTGTGGAATCTCGGAGGTCAAGTGGGTGTTCGAGCAGGCATCCTTCCAGATTATTCTTCTCGAATTCTCGGTCCGCTGGCCTTAAAGGGTCTTGGTGACGATGCCGTCGAGGCACTCGAATCCTGGGAGCGCAATGGAAGATCGCTTGATTTTGTTGTGACGGTGAATGCTTCCTTCGTGTTCGAGCCGCAGCTCGAGTGGGGCTTGCTCCCGATGCATCTCTTCAATCCGGACCTATACAGTGGCGAGAAAACAAGCCTGTATCTGTTCAAAGGAAAGCCCGGTGTCGGAGTCCGGATCTGCGATCTCAATTTCCTTCTGAAGCCGTTCGAGGAGATCGGCGTTAGCTATCCCGAGAACTTCCGTATGTCGTGGAGCGGAAACTGGCCGTGGAATGCGCTGCCATGCGAATAGGAGAGCGGAGTGGGTGGTCACGGTAGGGACCCCGGTTACCCGGGGCCCCCCGCACAGATCCCGGCGGCGGCACTACCGCACCGGGCTCCTGCCTTGGGTC
>JBDGZZ010000600.1:0-2252 GCA_039588335.1 Gemmatimonadota bacterium
CGAGGGTCATGCGCGGAGAAACAGAATGGCTCTTGCTCGCAGTTCAACGCTAGTCCCGAAGATCATCGCTGCACGCGGGTTGGAATTCCTGCGTGAAAACGCGGTGATGCCGAGACTAGTACAGAACCTTTCAGATAACGTCGTGGCACAGAAGGGCGACATCATCACGTTGCCTGACTCTGACGCGCAGACTGTGAAGGACGTGACGGTGGGTGCGACCCCGCCAGCGCCGACACAGGCTACGATCGCCGCGAAGTACGTAACACTCAACCAATGGCGCAAGACGGATTTCGGGATCACCGATAAAGAAATTGGGGAGATCCTGGATAGCTCGCATTTCGTGCCCGTACAGATGCAGGAAGCGATGCGGGCATTGGCTAACGATGTGGATAGATACATCTTACAGCTATACAGCGGAATCTACAATTTCTCGGGGGTGGCGGGCACGACACCGTTCGCTACCAACCTGGCCGCGTTCCGCGATTCGCGTATCGCGCTGAACAACGATCTAGCGCCTATCGACGGGCGTAACGTCGTACTCGATCCTGACGCCGAAGGCAACGCTATCGTGCTGGAGCAGTTCCTGGCAGCCGACCGACGCGGCGACCAGGGCGGCATCATCAACGGCGAGATCGGTCGCAAGCTCGGCGCTAACTGGTACATGAACCAGAACGTCGACCACGCTTCCGGTGCCAAGCACACGGCGGGCACGTGGGCCATCACGGGCACGGGCTATACAGAAGTGAAGGCCGCGGCTACTGCCGGTACGAGTACGTTTATCATCCAGGGTAACTCAAGCACCACGACCAACGGTGGCAACTTGAAGGTCGGCGACGTGTTCAAAGTGACCGGTGATACGCGGTCGTATCGTGTCAAGACGGCCGCATCCGTTGCGGTTGGCGCGCAGGCCACACTGGCCGTTGTGGTCGACCCCGTGTTCCGTGTGACCGTTGCCGCGGGTGCTACGGTAGTCTTTGCCGGTGGTGCAGACGCAACGGACAGTGTGAACAACCTGATGTTCCACCCGAACGCGTTCGCGTTTGCGTCTCGTCCGATGGTAACGAAATCAAACTATATGGGCGGGAACGGACCCGTAAGTTCGACTGTACGCGATCCCGTAAGTGGTATCGCCGTACGGTTTGAGTTGATCCGAGAATACAAGCAGTGGCTCATGGACTTCGATATCCTCTATGGCGCTACGCTGGTAAGACCTCAACTGGCCAGCCGTATTCTAGGCTAGCCACCCTGGCGGGTAGGGCTTCGCCTCCTGGCCCTACCCGCCGATAGGGAGGAACATAGATGGCGCTAACGATAGTGGCGACCGCGAAAGCCACGAACGCGAACAGCTTCACGACATTGGCCGAAGCCGAGACGTATATCGAGGGTCGGCTGGCCGTAACGGACTGGGACGCAGCGACAGACGACAACAAGAACCGATCGCTGAGGATGGCGACCGACATCATCGACGGCAACGAGTTCGCCGGTACCAGGACGACACAAGCGCAGCGGCTACAATGGCCGCGGTTCGGTGTGGTCGACCGTGACGGCTGGCAATACGACAGCGATACGGTACCACGTCCGATCAAGGAAGCGACATACGAGCTGGCACTGGCGTTGACCGACGGCACGTACGAGGTCGCACCTGACGCCCTGGAGCGATACGACAACGTGAAGATCGGCAGTCTGGACGTAACGCCGCGTAAGGACTATCGCGCGGCACAGCTACCGGACGCCGTGTACGGCCTGATCGAGCATCTACTTGTCGGCGGTGCAAGTGCCGTCACGTTCAAGACGGTCAGGTCATAGATGGGCACGCTGGACGGGCTACGCAGTACGGCGAAATCGTTGATGGACGTATTCGGTACGTCTGTTACGGTTACGCGGGTAACGCCCGGCACGTACAAACCCCTAACCGGTCAGCAGGCCGAGACGACGACGGCGACGACATTGAACGCGGTAGTGGATATGTACCGGTCGTTCGAGTTGTCCGACCAGATACGGGCCGCTGATCGCAAGCTGTTGGTGGCCGCATCGGACGTGACGTTCTTGCCGGACGTAGACGACAGGGTGACCATTAGCGGGGATGCGTACCGGATCATGAGCGTCAATGTGATGCAGGGCACCGATCAGGCGGTCGTGTACGAGCTACAGATACGGCACGACGCCTGACGGGCGCGAGGCTGGCCTAGACCGTTAGCTGGTCTAACGGAAACGCGGGTTCGATTCCCGCCGCGTCCATCTACATAAACGAA
>JBDGZZ010000601.1:0-2942 GCA_039588335.1 Gemmatimonadota bacterium
GCGTTGGTGCGGTGCCGAGCGCTCTGTGATCTTATCCCACGGTCGCACCTCGGCGCGCCAAGGGGTATGCAGGCCTGAGATGCTTTTGCTCGTTGGCCTACTAGCAAGTCGTTCATGGAAGACGTAGATGCCACCCGGCTGCGTTACCCGATCTTGTGCCTCTCGCAGGACTCGTCCATCACGGTGGCGCGCAACGGCCAAGAGTTTTGCCGCTGCAACGCCTTGGCCTTATGGGGGAACAACTATTATCGACGGATGTACGTTTTTGATACCGAGGCGACTCCGTATCTCGTCACGAGCGCGGCGCCGGTTCCGCCGTTTTCCGTGATTGGCCGGTTTCTTGCTAGGCTTTTCAACCGGCGGATTCAGGTGCGGATCACGCTCGAGCGGACCGGCGATGCATCGCTCGATGACGCGAAACAGCGCGCGACTGAGTGGCTCGATCGGAGTCCGGAGTTCTGGGAGGCCAGCGCCGACATTAGTGAGTGGAAAAACCATATCGCGAAAGCGCCCGACATGGAAGTACTGATGTCGCTGTTCGCGTGATCGAGCTACCGCTAATACGGGTCGCCGAGCTGCAGCCCCTGATGTAGTCGAGCATTAGCGTGTACGCCAATGACCGCAGCTCAACGTCTGATCGACCATTGGAGGGATGATGGATCTTGGCACGTTTTCCCTGAGCCTGACCGTCGAGGATATCGAAGCATCGCTCGATTTCTACGCCAAGTTGGGATTCAAGGTGATTGACGGAGGTCATACCTCCAAAGAGTTCCCGGATACGGAAGATCAAAAGTGGCGCATCATCCAGAATGGAGATACGCGGATCGGTCTGTTTCAAGAAACGTTTCCAAAGAACATGCTCACGTTCAACCCGACGGACGTGCGCAACGTCCAACGCCAGCTCAAGGAGAACGGTCTAACCCTGACCGTGGAAACGGCTGACTTTGGTCAGGGCCCCGCGCACATCATGTTGGAGGACCCGGATGGCAATCCGATATTGATGGACCAGCACTGACTGATGACACGTTCACCCAACTGGCACCGCGTGACGCAAGAGGAAGATCTACGCCCTGTGACTGGAGACCATGTCATATTTCACCCAAAGGCTGGACAAGGCGTGATGACAGCACTTGCCCTCCTCGCGGGATTGGCCTGCCTCTCGACTCTGTTTGCCGAGCCGGCCAGTTCCCAAGGCCGGTCTTTTGACCTCCATCCCTATTTCACGTTGGGCACGCGTACTGATCGGTCGGCTTCTCTGGCAATGGGTGATGTCGACGGAGACGGCGACCTGGACGTAGTGGTGGCCAATGGCCGGCACTGGGCCCAGCAGAATGAAGTCTTTCTCAACAACGGGCAGGGTCGCTTCACCCTGGCCCGACCGCTGGGGGTCGAGCGTGCGACGTCGTATGCATCTCCGCTCGGGGATCTCGACGGAGACGGCGATCTGGATGTTGCCGTCGGGAATGACCGCGTTCGAAACACCATCCTGCTGAACGACGGAACTGGACACTTCACAACAAAGGGCACGTTCGGCGTGGAGGTGGCGAGCACCCGCAGTGTGACGCTGGCGGACCTGGATCTGGACGGTGATCTGGACATTCTCGTGACCAACCGAGGACAAGAAAACGCCATCTATTTCAACGAAGGGAATGCTACGTTCAGTCGGCGGAAGCCGTTTGGGTCCAGCGACGACTCGACCATCTCCGTTGCGGCGGCCGACGTCGACGGCGACGGCGATCTGGATCTCGTTCTCGCCAACCGCGATGGCCAACCCAACTTCACATATCTCAACGACGGCCAAGCCAACTTCTCGGAGGCGCGACCGTTCGGAAGCGGGCACGATGAGACGCGCGCGGTGGCGGTTGCTGACATGAACGGTGACGGACACGTCGACATCATCACAGGGAACATCGGTGAGGCCAACGGCGTGTACACCGGTGACGGTCGCGGCAATTTTTCGACAGGGGTCCAATTTGGCCGAAAGGACGGTGAAACGTATTCAATCGCCCTGGGGGATCTGGACCGCGACGGTGACGTGGACATTGTGGCCGGCAACGTGGGAATGCAAAACGCGGTGTTCTTCAATGACGGTACGGGAATGAGCTTCACGGAGCTTCGTTTCGGTGCAAAAGAGCACGTCACGTATGGGGTCGCCCTGGGCGATGTCGATAATGACGGCCATCTCGACATCGCCGTAGCAAACTCAGACGGCGTGAACGCGATCTACCTGAACCGACCCGCCGCCAGATGAGCCTGAGACGGCGAGGCTTCTCGGGCACCACACGTTTAAGTTGTTGAATATCAACTAGTTATCGGCTTTGTAACGACAACCCACTTTCGCGTCTTGACGGGGCGGTGCAGCTGTTGCATTATTGGTAACCATATGGTTACCAATAATCATCAGCTCGATCTCACGTTTGGCGCTTTGGCCGACCCTACCCGGCGCGCGATCCTTGCCCGCTTGGCGGAGGGTGAGGCCACAGTCGGGGAGCTGGCCCGTCCCTTCGACATGTCCCGGCCGGCGATCTCCAAGCACCTACGAGTGCTCGAGCGGGGTGGGCTAGTTCGCAGGGCTCGCGATGGACGGATCAGTCGGTGTGAACTCGACGCCGCGCCGATGCGTGGGGTCGAGCGATACCGGAGATACTGGGAGGGTCAGCTGGACTCTCTGAAGCGCTACTTGGAGCAGGACGAAACCACTAAGGAGGAACGAAAGCGATGAACACCCAGACCGGCATCTCGCTCAAACTGTCCCGTGTGATCAAGGCAGACCCCGAAACGGTATTTCAAGCGTGGACTGAGCCAGAACAACTCAAGCAATGGTCCGCGCCTGAAGGCATGACGGTACCCCTGGCGGAAATGGACCTCACCGTGGGCGGACGGTATCACATCCGCATGAGAAACGATGAAGGCAAGGAGTTCAACGCCTTCGGCGTCTATCG
>JBDGZZ010000602.1:0-2246 GCA_039588335.1 Gemmatimonadota bacterium
CGCGATCCTGCGTGTCGAGGACGGGGGTTTGAGTTTCAAGAACCAGGTCCATCGTTCGTTCGTGTACGATGCCATGGCGGAGGGAACGCGGAGGTTCTTGCATGGAAAGGTAGGCTCAATGCTCGCACGTGCGGCATCCGCACCAGCATATCAAGACCTACTTGGCGCCTCACACCACTTCATGAAGGCCAGAATGCCCGGACGGGCTGTCTCGTCAGCAGTATCCGGAGCTGAGCAGGCGATTGACCGAGGGGGTGCTTCCGAGGCCGAGCACGTATTGCGACGAGTGCTGCAGATCGGTGAGGAATCCGACCGAGCCACGCTTGGGCTTCTCATGGGACGCGCTTTAGCCGCTCAGGGTAAGCATGCCGAGGCTCTGCCACTCTTACAAGACATCTCCTCAGCGGACCTAACGAATGAGGAGAGAAGCATCTTGGTCCTGGTAGAGGCAGAGGTTCTCCACCGTGCCCGTCTCGCCTCGGATGCAGCAATCGAACACTCGATTGCTTCGGCACTGTCCCTCGCACGTGAGATCGGGAACGACTCTCAGATTATTCGTGCGGCACAGTTGAGTGCGGAGTTTCGATCCGAGAATGGAGAATCCCTGGATCCCCCGCTGGAGATTGCCAACGGAGTTGCGAAGAGAAGCGACGACATCGAAGCAAAGGCATTTGCTAATCTTACAACTGGTTACTGTGCCCTGATGTCAGGCAATCCCGTGACCGCTGCTGGGTATTTCGCCACCGCTTCCTCCACATTCCGAATGACCCACAGGGATATCGAACGTCGGAGGGCGCTCAACGGTCTCGCGATATCGCAGTTGGCCGCTGGAGAGTTCAAGCAAGCTACGAGAGGCTTCGAAGAAGCAGCTCGAATGGCCGAGAAGACTGGAGACCTTGAAGGAGCGTCAAACTCATGGTCCAACCTTGGAGCCCTGCTCGACGATCTCGGTAAGCCAACGGCGGCCGCTGCGAGCTACGACAAGGCCGTGACGAACGTGTTACAGACTGGCAACCTGCGGAGACTCGGAGAACTCGCAATCAATGTGGCGGGACTGGCGTTGACCGTCGGAGATTTTGATTGTGCAGGCAAGCTACTCAATTCCGCACTGGAACTTGCCAGTAATTCCGGTCAGCGGAGGCTAATAGTAGACGCACTATACGCCCGTGCCGATTTGGAGGTTGGCCTCGGCAAGCTATCGGAAGCCTGGGCACTCGTGGAGAAGGCCGAGTCACTAGGGCGGCGGAAGATCTACCTTCTCTCGGATATGGGCAGAGCACAACGACTTCGGCGCCACTATGCCTGGAATAATCTCGGATACGAGGCACTGATCGCCTTGGGGAAGGAAGACTCAAGCTCCCACCCATGCATTCAAGTCGCAGACCGGCTTGAAGTTGAGGCACTGGAAGAGTGGATCGCGTGGGTAGAGGGACGAATCGAATCCGGGGACGCTAGATCAACGTTCCGGCTGTGGGAGCTGAGGTTAGTCGGAGTAGTGAACTGGCTGGACCGGCTTGGGACGCTTGTACCTGTTGTTTCTAATGGACAGCAGCAAGCGGCTGAGATTCACCACCCTGATCCAGATGCGGCTGGACTCTCAAGCGCCAAGTGCCGATCACTCGCCGAACAGCTGCGCTCCGGCAAAACGCATCAACCAACTCTGGGTCAAACTGGGTTCCAGAACAACGCTTCAGCTCGGCGAGGACTTCCTCGAATGTAAGCGCTGATCTATACGGACGATCCGTGGTCATCGCATCAGTCGTATCGGCGATCATGATCAGGCGCGCGCCAACCGGTATCTCTGTACCGCGAATACCGTCCGGATATCCCGTTCCGTCGAAGCGCTCATGATGGTGCCTGACGTACTTCTGGATGCGTCCCCGCAAGTTAGAGATCGTGCCGACCAGTTCTGCGCTCCTTTCAACGTGGGTCTGCATCAGCAACCGCTCCTCTGCGGAAAGCACACCTGGATTCCGCAGGATCCGCGCAAACTCCTCGTAGATCTTCCCTACGTCGTGCAAGAGAGCAGCAGTTGCGACTTCCTCCACCTCCTGAAAGGTGAGGCCGATGTCTTTCGCCATTGCGCGCGCAAGCTCTGAGACACGCTGGGAGTGACCGCTGGTGTATGGATCCCGTGCCTCGATTGCCTTGACCATCAGAGCAAGCAGGTCTCGATTGGTTTCCTGTAACTGGAGGTTGACGAGGTACGTGTGGCGCAGAAACACCAGCGGCACAACCACTAGTGC
>JBDGZZ010000603.1:0-2244 GCA_039588335.1 Gemmatimonadota bacterium
CTAGTGTAGGACGCATCGCCTGAATTCCAGAAAGCCGGAACGGCCTCTGGGCCTGTAACAAGCTGTGGAGTCGGTTCACCGTAGAACCTCCAGCGGTTGGAAGCATCGCCATCCCACCTCTCTTCGAGGGCTAGGGCCTGTTCTTGTTCTACGATCTCGATTTCGAGCGAATCGGCACGCCAGCCTCCGGCGGAGACCACGATCGTCACCGAACCGGTTTCCTTGGGGCGCATTACTCCGAGCGCGTCTATGGCTGCGAGAATCGTATCCAGTGAAATCCAGCGCATCGTTCCGAATGTGGCGGGGTTGTCTGACGCGTCGCGCGCGCGGAACTGCAGCCACGCTGGTACACCGATTTGAGCTTTCCGGGGGCCTTCAGCCTCAATTCTATCTAAGTATCGATTGGGATTGTTGCCTGGCACCCAGGCCGCGAGTAGTGCTTCAGGTGCATCGTGCTCCACGTTGAGCGGCTTCCATTCTGTCGGGTTGTCCACGGAAAAGACATGCCATCGGGCAGTTGTTCCAGGCTCGCTCTCGCAATAACAGGCTATCCACTCACCATCGGGGCTCACGGAGGGTTCCCTGTCACCAGCCCGGGCGATCCGGTTCAAGTGGCCCGATGACAGGTCAAGGGAAGACAGCCAAAAGTCATCAGCAGCATCAGACACGACCAAAAGTAATCGTTGATCGTCGAGCCAACTCCTTAATGAAGAGTAGAACGGTATCGGTGTGCAGGTCGGAGTGGCCCCGTCAACCGTGATCCAACACGCATACTTATTGGTGCCGACTGTCGTTTGACGCAGGAATGCGATCCGGGTGCCGTCCGGACTCCACTGCGGATGCAGCTCGAGAGCCTCCGTATCGGTGAGTCGAGTCAACGCTCTCGTGTCTACGTCGAGTGTTGCGAGATCGTACATGCTGCGATCGCTCCAGCGGGCGGTGGTGATCGCAAGCAGCCGGCCGTCAGGAGACCAAGTAAAGGGCTTGTCGTCGCCCGGAGCGAACGTAAGCGGTTCGACGATGCCGTCGCCGCTGCCCAAGAATACGTCTATCCCACCCGTGTCTCTACTCTCGATCGACATCGCCCAAACGGTGCCATCCGGATTGGTGACCATGCCTCTGATGTATGTGCCCCGGAACGTGGTTCCAGCTCGCATCAGTTGCCGCGAGGGGTCGATCGTCGTCTGTGACTCCCAACCGTCGCTCCTCAACTCGGCACCGAACACGAGGTCGACTGACCCCCGATTCTCTTCAAACAGTAAGAAGTTCATGTCGGGCCCGGGGCCATCGGGCGCCAACCACATCGCAATGGCGGCGACCGCCAGGAGTCCGGATACGGTGGCGGTTCCGGCCACACGTTTGCCTGAAGACAGGCCAAGCCGCATGTACAGCGGTAGTCTTCTCACTAGCTTTGCCGCCTGCCTATTGCTACCTATCGTGCCAGTGGTCTCTCGGGCCAGCTCGAGCAGACTCCGACGATCGCCGCGCGAGCGCGCAAGCCACACCTTTCGGCGAAACGCGCTGCGCAGCCGTCTGGTGTCTCCGGCTCGGCTGAGGTAAGGGCCGGCCTGGGTCAGCAGCCCCAAGTCGTCCCAACCGTATTCCAATAGCACACTGCCGATCGCGCCGAACGCCGCCGAGGCTGCTTCGTCCGGTGCGGCCTCGACCGCCAGCTCGGCGATCTCGTCGTGCGCTACCCGATACTCGTCCCCGGCCCGCGCGATGAAGCCCTTCTTTTCGAGATCGATGAGGTCGTTGTCGCACGACGCCCCTGTGCGATTCACCAATCCGGCCAATACGACGCCCGACAGCGGAGTACCCGCTGCTGCCAGCAGCAACAGCAGCCAGCTCTGTTCTCGCTTGAGCTCGGCGACGCGTCGTTTGAGTGCTCCGCCTTCATGCAATTCCGCTTGCAGCGCACCGGGATCGGAACACGTCCACTGTCCTTGTGCCAGGGTCAGTAGTTCCTGCTCGAGTGCGAGCTGAAGTGTCTCCATGACCAAGAGTGGTGAGCCGCGAGTGGCACCGTGGATCAACTCCGGCACTGCTTCAGCCCAGGGATCTTCGGGTAGGCTGCCGAGGCTGCTCAGCAACGACACCACTTGATCCTGCGTAAGTGGCTGCAACTCGATGGAGCGTGAGGAATCGGCCGATACCGATCCGTCATGCGTCGGGCGCGAAGTCGTTACGAGGAGAACGCGCGAGTCGGGTACGCTTCCGATCAGCCCAGCGAGCAACGACAAC
>JBDGZZ010000604.1:0-2244 GCA_039588335.1 Gemmatimonadota bacterium
TTGGTAGAGCAGACGGCTGTTAACCGTCGGGTCGGGGGTTCGAGTCCCTCCTCCGGAGCTACAAGAGACCCAACACGACAACAGAGAACCGATTGATACACAACGGGTTAGCCGAGACGGCTGGCCCGTTTGCTTTTGGGTGGTATTGGACCGTCACGGGTCTCCAGGGTGCTCTATTGCACCCTTAGGAGGTCGGGAGGAGGTCTCGGCGACCTCGCCCGGGAGCATTGAGGCTCCGCACGCCCGCCGATGTCCCAATTCGGGCACCTGATGTCCCGGATGGGTCCTGGCTCAACCGCTCGGTGAGCCCCAGCTTGAGGAGCAGCTCTTCCCGACTGCTCCGGCTGGAGGGCAGATGATCGCTATCAGTTGGGTGTCGCGGACGCCGCCGTGAGGTGACGACCGAGGAGGCGGCTTACCTAGACGTGCTGCGAGCTGTCTAACCCGATCCCGCCGCGACCGACTCCTTGAGTGGATCGATGCGGTCAGCGTACTCGGCAGCTAGTTGATCGTCCGTGGCCGAGATGTGGGTCGGGTTGTCGTGTCGGGTGCGCCCTTCCTACGTGTCCTGACCGCGGCCTGGGTGGCGGGCCTTGCGTTGGGGCTCCTGCTCGTCCTCTGCGACCGGTAGGAACCGCTGGACCGGTTGCCTCATGCCACAGCGTTGGCATTCCTCGACGATCTCTCCGGTCATAGGTATGGTACGCATGTCCAGTCTGCCACCACACCGCTCGCACTGGGGTGCCCGGGTCACGTCCCGGTTGACAAGCTCGCCGCCGCCCTCCGAGCGGCGGCCCAGCAGCTTCTTTCGCCGGTCAGGCTTGACCATCGATCCGCTCAGGTTCGGCCAACACCACCGGCCAGCTACCTTGCTTTGCGGGGCGTGGAGTCATCTCGCCCGAGCCCCGGCAGCACGGTCGTGCAGGTCAACCTCAAGGTCATGCAGGACGCGGTCACGGCGCTGTCGTCTCTGAGCTGGCAGCCACGCGTCTTGAGCAACACTCAAGAAACGTATGTCCAGACCTTCCTGAATCCAACTGAGGGCAAGCGTCGGCGAGAGTTGTTGAGGCGCTCGACGTTGCCTAGGTTGCACTTGACCGGGCGGATACGGCTGGGAAACACCGAGTGCCATGGTTCATGGGCCGGCGTCTTTGCCCGGAGGAGGAAACGGATCATGGGTGTCAACGACTCTTCGTTCGAAGCCTTCAGCCAGACCCTGCCTCGCAACTGGCTTTCCATCATCGCGGCACGGTCTTAGGGGTCTGGGCACCAACCGGAAGACGCAGTGACTGAGCGAGACGACCACGACACGAGCGCACCATTCTCGAAGGAGGAGGTTGCGATCATCCGCGAGGCGGTCCTCACTCCTGGAGCTTCGGTGGAATGTCCCCGGTGCGGCTCCGCGCTTACTCTCAAGGAACGTGTCGTGGGCGAGACCACCGTGGCGCTCTTGTGGGTTCATTGCACCACGTGCAGACGCAATCTGATCGTGCGTGACCTACCCGAGAGGCCACCAACGGGCTGACGAGCGAGTGCCGCGGGTGCGCCGCCAGGAGCGAGCTAAAACGACGGAGAACGAGACTGGATACTGGCGCGTGGCGTTGCTGGCCTATGATCTGGCTAGACGCACACTCACCGACGAGCAGGTCGCCTCGTCGATACGGTGGGTCGACAGCCTGCTTCGGCTGCGGCAGGATTGCGTCTCGCGAGGCGACACGCAAACGGTGAAGTTCCTGGACATGGAGATTCACCGGCGGTGCGAAGACGTTGACCAGGGCAGCCTCGACAGCCTCGACAGGGCACGGGAACACCTAGAGCGCCACGACGCTGCACAGTCCGCCGATCCGACTTGAGCTTTCACGCGATTCATGGAAGTGCTCATAGCTGGGAACTGGTAGTGACACCCCGAAAAATCCCACCCTTCATCCAGCAGCTCCACACGCGCACCGCGAAACTCCGGATAGGTGGAAGTGATCATTGCTCTCGCACTCTCTAGCGTTAGAGTCTCTTCGCAGAACATCAATGCACTATCCTCGACGGCTAACTAGTAATGGACTGCAAAGGACATCCCCAATCGCTGCGTTCTGTGCTGTGTATTCCCATCGCAAACCACCACAGTGAAGGGGCTCAACTCACCGCCAACATGTGTCTTGGGATCGGTCCGGGCTAGCCGTAACGGAGTGGCATCCACACATCCTCATGCTCATCGGCTCCAGCGCAGCCGACGGCTCGGAGCTAGACTAC
>JBDGZZ010000605.1:0-2239 GCA_039588335.1 Gemmatimonadota bacterium
CTTTCGTATCCGTTTGGTCGATATAACACCCGTGTCCGCATGGCGGTCCGCGAAGCCGGTTTTACAACGGCTTTCTCGCTCTATCCAACCCACTCGAACGAAACCGTCGACCCGTTCGCACTGCGTCGAAACGGCGTCTATATAATTGACACACCGTTTACGATCGACTGCAAGTTGACGCGCAGTCCACTCTTCTGGTTCGAGGAAATGAAATGCCGGGCCATCAACCAGATGGCCGTGCTGACCCCGGTCCTCAAGCGCTTTTCGGCGGGCCCGGGTAGCTGATTCCGAACCTTCTCCGATAATAGAAACGAGCAAGCAGGACGAGCGGCAGCAGGATGGCGCCAAAAGCCGGCCAGAAAAAGACGGCCGTGCCGGCGACCACCAGGGTGTTTACCTGGATGAGTGTGGCGCTTGCCGATCGAGTACCTGTTTTCAATGCGTAGATCGCCGCCGGCATGCTCAGACCGGTGATGATGACGGCGAGGAAATTGGCCGTCGCGAGGGCCAAGAGTATCGCGATCAGATGGAGAAAAGCCGCCAGGTTTGCCGATCTTCGCTCACCGATCAGGACAGTGGTGCTGATCTTGCCCGAGGCGCTGTCGCCATCAACATCCAGGATTGTTGTGTGGAGAAAGGTCGATGCGACCAGAAGGACGTAGGGAATCGTCGCCGTGATCGCGTCGGTCGTAGACGACTGATACGCTCCAAAGCCGATGACAAACGCGCCGCCACCGTAGCCAACGGCGTTGGCCAGCATGTCCAGAAAGGGCCTCGCGCACAGACGAATCGGCGGCAGGGAATAGAGAAGCGACAGGGCAAGCGCCAACAGAAGCGTCCACCGCTGGATGGGGGCCACAACTGCCTGAAACGCATACGCGGCGACCACAAAAAAGACTATAGCCATGATAACCAGCGTCCGCACGCGAAAGATCCCGCGTGACAGATAGAAACATTTGTCGTTCTTCTCATCGGTTTCTCTATCGAATACCTGGTTGAGAAGGTACGCACAGATCAGTATCGACGTGAGTGAGAGAAGCGCGACAGGTGAGGGCAGTCCCGCTGTCGTGGGCATCGTCGCGCCGCGACCCTGTGCCGCGCCAACCAGAAAGAACCCCCACGCGGGAATCAGGATCAAGGGGCGGAGGACAAAAACGAAGTCACATATTTTCAGGAAAAGACGCAAGTGCCAAAGCGCGATGTGTGGAGCGAAAAGGCCAATCTGCAATCAGTTACAGAAGCGTATAGCGCTGACCGTCGGCTGTCAAATGGTATCTAATCGAGTAGCCGCTGACCGTGTGGAGAAAAGACTGGTTGGCGAGCCCCGACTCCACGAGGCCGGAGAGCGCTGACGGAAAGCGTTGGTGCTTAGCGTAATAGGCGTCGAGCGTCCAGCGCAGTGTTGCCTCAGTTCGGTTTCTACCCGAAATACTTTCTGTCGATTGTACCCGGCCACCGGTGACAAACCCTTCGAGGTATGGCAGGGTTCGGCTGACTCCCCAACCCAGCGTGCCGACAAAAAGCACAAACGAGACGGCAAACGGCAGAAGATTCTTTCTGGGACGCTTGCGTCTCCGCTTCATCCGTGTTTTGGTACTGGTTCCGGCCGATCCGACATCCTCGATGTTGACATCGACAAGGTCCTTTTCGTGGAGATGTCTGACAGCCTCGTACGTCTCGTATTGAGGGATCTTTGCCCTGCCAATGAGAAAGCTCAGCGTTTGTTCCTTGTCGAGCAGCGCGAGAATCGCTGTCTCGTTCTGGGTCAGTTCCTCGTTCTGCTTGGGTTTGCCAACGCGGTGGATCCGGGTGCCGAGGTCCGGGAGGAGCGCGAGTGCCTGAGGAAACTCATCGATGCGGCGCATGCTCTCCATCAGCATGCCCTCGATGTTGAAATCGCCCCAAACCTTGATGCCGTCGATGATGTCCGTACCGGGGACGAACTTGTAGCTGCACTGCTCCCAGGTCAGCACCTCGTGCACTTCCTCTTGTATATGGTCTCGGAAGTGCCTCTTTACCTGCTCGTCGGACAGCACGCCCTCGGAGACGATGATCTCGGTCAGGTCCAGCTTGGACTCGGCGCTTATGTGCGTTAGACGGATCAGATCCTCACGCGAGAGGATGCCGTACCGCGTGAGATAATCCCTGAGCGGGTCCTTGGTGTTGCGCCGCCGGTCCCGCGTGGATATGATGTTGCCATCGCGAAAGAAGAGAACTTTCGATCGGTCCTCGCTCGTGA
>JBDGZZ010000606.1:0-2235 GCA_039588335.1 Gemmatimonadota bacterium
CGGACGGCAGGGCTGCACGCAGTTCCGGGGTAAGGGCTTCCGCCATAGCCACGGGGCGTTCACCGAAGACAACACCTTCGCCACACACCGAACCGGTGCCGATCTGGCCCAGAGCGTTGTTGTGGTTGGTGCCGATGATACGCACGTTTTCGATACGCCCCACTTCGGAGTTGAACTTCGCGCTCGGATCCGTGTATTTGTGCCACTCTTCCCAGGTCGGGTCGCGCTTGATGCCACGAAGACCGAGGGTACGGAAAATGCCGATGTAATCGTCATCCACCGCCGGGGGCGCAAAGTAGGTATCGAACAGAAGGTCGCGGATTTCCTCGACGTGGAACACGTTCATGTTCGCCGTCGCGGCCGTAGACGCGGTGCCGTCAGTATCATTCGTCGCGGCTGCGAGGCCGGTCGGGATGTACTTCACCTGACAGCTGGTAAACACACCAGCCGCTTTGGTGTCGAGGGTCAACGTCATCTGCTTGCGCAGTTCGTTCTGGATTGGGTTTTCAAGGTCGAACTCGGAAAGGTCGAGCGCGAGACTGGTGTAGGGCACTGCCCGACCAATTTCATCAACCGTGATTGCCGTTGTGCTCAGAGTGAACGTGTCTTCCGGGATCCGATCGGCTTCTTGCAAAGTTGAACTGGTCGGCTCCGTAATCGCAGCAATCCGAGTCAGTGTCACGGCTTCACCGCGACCCTTGCCAAAACCGTCGATGGGAAAGACATGGTCCATGAACACAGACTTAGCCACTGCAGCCTCGAACATCTCGCTCGACATTGCATGACTTTTGTAGACGCCTGTCGGGGCGTCGAAAGTCCACGTTTGTTGTGCCATTACTATTTCACCATTTTGATGTTTTCACGCCTGGCTTCCGCGCGTTCTGTGGATCGTTTCCGCAGTACGGATCCCAGGCTCTTAGGCTTATCCCCGGACTGGGGTTGAGCCGCTTCGGTTTTAGGTGCTTTCTCGGGTCCACCTTCCACAATGGGCGGCGGTTTATCACCGCCCGGAATCGTCACGCCGGCTTCCGCGAGGAACGCCGTGGTTCGATTTTTAATCTCCAATCCCGCCTTCTCGAGCGACATGGCGGCTAAGTCACCATCACGCTGCACAATAAAGTCCACCACCTTCTCCCGGCCCTTCAAGAAGTCGTTCTTCTCGTAGAAGTCCGACCAGAAGTCGGCACGGGCGTTCTCCTGCGCGCGGGTCTGCGCGTACTCGACCCGGATCTCTTCCTTGGCCTCGTTCTTGGCGATGTTGATCGCTTCACGCATGGCCTCTGCCGGCGCCTCAAACAACTTAGTTTCCCAGTTGTATTGCGCCATGGGGGCGGTCCCTTCCACGGACACGCCAGGCTCTGCCGGCGCTGTCGGCGTTACCGCAGCGACCCGGGCAGCCTCGAGCCCGGCCGTCAGGTCGTTTACACGCACAGCAGACTGTTCCTGGTCTGCGTTGATCGCCGCCGCCATCGCCTCCGAAACGGCAAAGGTCTGGCCGTTCACTGTCACTTCCTGCATCCCCGGGGCCGTAGCCCCGGGGGAGGAAGCTGGGTCGGGGGAGGCGGATCCCGTCCCCAACTCTTCTGTAGGTTCCACCGGGTTGCTTCCGTCCGGAGCGCCATCCATTACTTGTTCTTCAGCCATCGTCATCCACCTCCGCCTGCTCCGCAGCCTGTATGGCCTTGCGAGCGTTTGTTTCCAGGAGCGCGTCGATCCGCCCCAGTTCCGCCATCTGGCCCCAATACGCCAGCGCCATCTCCGGCGTCAGCTTGAAAGCGTTGTACTGATTGACCGCCGTCGCAATAACCACCGACTCCCTCTGGGCCAGCAGCCGCCCCACCTGCGTATTGATGGCAACCGACGTGGTCGCCGCCATTCTCGAATCTTCCGCCATGTTCCACCTCGTTCATCGCATGTCACCGCCGCGGCGCAAATCCCGGTCGAGCTTCGCGTCTTGCGGCAGTAGTATCCCGGTGCCGCCCCGGCCGTGCCGGCCCTCGAGCGCCTGGATATCTTCCACCAGATAGGTCAGCAACCACATGATGTTCTGTTGCAGCTTCCGGAGTGCCTCCATCCGCTTGTCAATGGACGGATGCCCCATGTAGATTTCGAAGTCATTGAACCACTTCGCCAGCTCGTTGAACTTCTCTTCGGTGCGCCGGCTCATTAGCGGCCCTGCGACTGCCGCGCCGCACGCGCACGCCTGCGCGGCCCGCTGGCATTGCGCATCGCCTG
>JBDGZZ010000607.1:0-2232 GCA_039588335.1 Gemmatimonadota bacterium
GAACAGTACCGAGTCGGCTGCCGTGAGTTGCACGGTTGTCCCATCGTGCCGACTCGTGGAGTAGAAGCCGATGGTGACAATACCCTCACTCACCTCGAGGTTGACGGCGGCTTCCAACGTGGCGTTCTTCACGCCTCCTATCCCCCTAATGGGATACCAGTACTGCCTTATGAACTTGGCTTCGTAAGGCTGTAACCAGCTGTAGTCCGGCTGATTATCGGAGTAGGCGCCTGCCATCAGTTCGCTGTAGGGTCCGTCATCGTCGGTCAGGATCAGATCCCACAAGCGGCCCTGAGGACTGGGGCCCCACTCCCACAGCTTCTTGCCCGGGGCGATGTGGTGGTTGGCGAAGTACACCACACCCGCATCCTGCTCATGGTCGTAACCTGCAAGGAAGTCATCCTCGTAGTTCCAAGCAAAAAAGGAAATCGGCGTCGGATGATTCTCCCACCAGGTGAGATCGACGTTCTCGTAGTCGATGCCTCGATATGCATCATCCGCAATGGGCCAACGGGAGAAATCGTTCTTGCTGTGGTACGTTGCCCACTCAGTGCTTGGTGGGAAGATGACCTGATACGCCGGACTAGCATGAACCGCGGGGTTGGCCCAATAGAGAAACGATTGAACCAACGGAGTCCTGTTGAACGGCTTGATCGTCGCCTCGAAGTACGACTTTCCGGGATACACCGTGATCCCGACCGTGAACTGCATTCGCTGACGCAGCTCCAACTCAGAGAGCCAGATCGTCTTGGCGCCATCCGCTTCCTCGACGATGGTGTAGTCCATCGGCATGAAGCTGCGGGACCGGTGGTGGTGCGGGAAATTCCACTCGATACCACCTGAAATCCACGCACCCAGCATACCGATCAAGGCCGGCTTGATTACGTGCTGGGGATAGAGGAAGTCGTACTCATTGGTCTTGTCGACGGCCTCGAACACGCGGCCACCGATTTCCGGAAGTACTCCAACTCTGACGTACTCGTTCTCGAGATAGAGCAGCTTGTACGGGACGTCTGCCCGCTCGTCGGTGAGCTGGTCGAGCATCGGGTAGGGATAGACCCGTCCTTGAGCGCCCTGATATGCGCGCCCGGAGTAGAACCGTGGGTTGGGATCCGGCGTGCCGGCCTTGTACGTAGGCAGGGTCACTTCGACTTCGTGCACGGCAACGGCAGAGTCAGATCCGCAACCTGCGGCAGCAAGCACGAGCGCCGTGATGGAGAGCAGATAGCTAATCTTCATTGACGGCTCCCTGAGATCTCAGGAGCAAGCGTGAGCCAGTGAGATCGATCGGTGCTGAGTCGTAGTCTGAGTTGGGTCAGCTCTTCAAACTGTAGTTCTTCTAGCTCAGCAATCTGATAGAAAGGATTCGTGGGGCTGGCGTCCATCTCCCATGCACGTATCACGTTTGATTCCGCCGAAGCTTCAGCGACTGTGTACAGCTCGGCCGCACCATGCCAGCTGCCAGTGGGACAGAGAGCTACGATGGCCTTACGTGTGTCTGTGTTTAGCTTGAAGTTCACCGCGAGTGTCGTATCCGCGAATGTCAGCCCACCGGTACCGTGGTAGGGGAACATCCACTCCGTCCACTCAAATGACTCACCGGGCGCGATGGGCCTCTGCTCGTCCGGGAACAGCTTACTCGTACCGCCCCACATCTCTACATATCCTTTACTAGGTGAGCCGGATCCCATCGGTATCCGGGTAGGGTGATAGCCGTACGTCCAGACGTCCACTCCCGGTGTCTTGTCTTCTTCGAATACACGGACTACGCCCTCGTTGGCGTCATGCGAGTGTGCGCCGTAGAATCCGTGCTGCAAGCCGTCCGCCATGAGGTCACCCATCTTGTCCCACCCCTTGATGAACCGCAGCCGGTTGCCTTTCCACGGTTGCGGACTTGGACCCATGTTGGCTTGCCACTTGGGCGAGATCAGGATGCGGTCGGTGGGAATGATGAACTCGGTACTGTCGGTGAGTTCGTTCTGACCGCCCGGTGTCCACTGCGGGTTCACCCAGTGGGCATAGTGTACCGTCTGATCGGTAGGATTGCTTATCCTGATCCTCGCCTCGTAGTACGACTTGCCGGGATACAGCGTGATATAGATCGTTTCCCTCAGCGCGGTACCGAGTTCTTGGACCTCCAGTCTGACCGTCTTCCGGTCAGGTGAGTCTGTAACGACTTGCCAGTCCCATGGCGTGGACCAAGTAGTACCGTGTTCGTCACCAGGTAGTGTG
>JBDGZZ010000608.1:0-2226 GCA_039588335.1 Gemmatimonadota bacterium
AGCAGCAGACCATGCAATCCAGCCTCGATCCCACCAAAGGGATCGACCAGTACGTTCACGATGTGTGGACAGTGGAGGATGGGCTGCCATCCTCGGCGGTCCTGGATATCGTGCAGACGCGAGACGGCTACCTATGGCTCGCCACCACGCGCGGGCTCGCCCGCTTCGATGGCTCTCGCTTCGAGGTCTTCGATGCGTCGAACACGCCCGCCCTGGCTACCAACAACACCAGGATACTGCTCGAAGGTCGTGACGGATCGCTCTGGAGCGGCGCGCCAGGAGCGGGGCTCGTCCGATACCACGCCGGCCAATTCACGCTGTATGAAATCGGGGATGGATTGGTCGGCAATGTGCAAAGCCTCGCCGAGGACGCGACCGGTACCCTCTGGCTGGTCGCCGATGGCACCATTCAGCTGCTTCGCAACGGGGAGCTTTCCATCTTTCCGCTGCCGGACTCGATCCCGTCAGGGCGGGTGCGTCATCTGGTCACCGACCGGCAAGGGGCCATGTGGTTCACAGCGGCTCGAGGCCTCTACCGCCTCAACAATGGGCGGCTCGACTTGTTCACGAGTGAAGAAGGCTTGGTTGGTTCCCTGCGGAACCTGCAAGCGGACCCAACTCGAGGGGTTTGGGTTGAATCGGTGGAGGGCGGGCTGTACTGGTTTGCCGCTGGGGAGGTGCTGTTCCACTACGAGTTTGCGAGAGACCCGGGTAAGGCGAGGGGCAGTAACCTCAGCCGAGACCTGCTCAAGGACAGAGCGGGCACGATCTGGATTGGTGTGCAAGGCCTCCAGCGGCTTGTGGTGGGAGAGCACGACACGGTGCTCACCCAATGGGACGGAGTCGTTGACGAGCGCGTTCGCGCAATCCATGAGGATCGCGAAGGCAATTTGTGGGTGGGCACCTACGGTGGCCTCAACCGGTTGGTGAATGCTCCTATTGTCACGCACACGGTGGAAGACAACCGGGGTGTCATCCAGGACTCGAACGGGAACCTGTGGGTGGGGTCCCGGCAAGGGATCTATCGTCGGGGCGCACAGGAGTGGTCGAGGTACGATCCCACTGGGGACAACACGCTGTTGGCTATAGTCCACCTTGCGGCGGACCCCAAAGGGTACGTTTGGGCGGGTACCCAGGAAGGACTCTATCGTTACTCACCCTCTGGGGCACGAATTCCCACGCCGGGCGGACTCGTGGACGGCGACATCATCATTCCCGCCGTCGGACCGGATGGCACCGTCTGGGTCGCCAGCTCTGCCGGACGGCAGACACAGCTGCATGTGCTGCACGATGGCCGCTTCGTCCCGGTTGCGTCCTTGTCGGGCATCCCGCGCTTCCTTCATCAGGATCGCTCCGGTACCCTCTGGCTGGGGACAGGACGGGGATTGTTCCGTCTGGAGCGCGGCCAGTTCATTCGTGCGTTCGAGTCGCAAACGTCCGGCGTGCCCATGCGCGCGGTGTACGAGGACGACTCCGGTACGCTGTGGATTGGAACTGTCGGTCGAGGGTTGCTGCGGTTGAGCGGCGGTGAGATCAGCCAATTCTCCAATACGGACGGCCTGTTCGATAACACGATCCTGAGCATCTTGGAGGACGACGCCGGACATCTGTGGATGAGTACCGATCACGGCGTATTTGCCATCAGCCTCAACGATGTTGCCGCCTACCTCCGCGGAGAGAGATTAGCTCTGCAGTCAATGGTGTTCGGACGTCAGCACGGTATGAGGAACCCGGAGGGGAACGGGATTGGCGGACCTACGGCCGCCAAACTCGACGACGGCACACTCGCTTTTACCATGGTGGGTGGCATTGCGACGTTCGATCCTGCCGAGCTGCTGGCTGTTTCACGCACGCCGCCTGCTGTGTTGGTTGAAGAGGTTCAGGTAAACGGCCAGCGTGTGAACATGGTACCTGATGTTGAGCTCGCTGCGGATCAGCGTCGAATCGACATCCGCTACACGGCTATCGCACTGAGCCAGCCGGAGCGCGTGCACCTGGAGCACAGGCTAATCGGGTACGATTCGGACTGGATCAGCGCAGACGTCAGCCGCACCGCTCACTACACGAACCTCTCTCCCGGTGACTACGAGTTTCGAGTTGTTGCCACTGATGACCTTGGGAACCTGATCGGCACGGGCCCGGCCACCGCGTTTTCCATCCGGCCGTTCGTCTACGAGACCCTGTGGTTCCGCCTCGGCTCAGTGCTGTTACTCGCGGGCGCTATCA
>JBDGZZ010000609.1:0-2226 GCA_039588335.1 Gemmatimonadota bacterium
CCGATTGCGATCAGCGTGCTCGGCTTTTTCGTGTCGGGCGTCTTTGCGTTCGCGTTCAGCGACATCGATGTGATCCCCGGTCCAGCCCAGAGCTGGATGGTGATCGTGTCCAGCGCGCTGATCGTGTTCGGAGCAGAGGCCAATACACCAGGCACCGTGATCGGAGTTTTCAAAAAGCTGATCCGAAACGAGCACAATAGCTGGGACATCTCAGCTCTCGCTCTCTCGCTGTTGGGCACGGTCATCAACCTGCTGGTCACGTTCGCCAGCCGCACCAAGCTGGCCCCTGTGTGGCGAGACGTGCTTCTCAACTGGGGACCGCTAGTGTCTGGCTTTGCAGTCGCGTGCGATTATTATGGTGGCTTGTTAGAGACCGGCTTCCTATTTGGCTCGTATGAGCTGCGCACTGAACAGTGGCTCGACGAGAAGCGCCAATGGGACGACGACGAAGCTCGGGGCGAGCACGCCACCCCCGAGTGGGCCACGGCCAAGATCGAGGATTTCCGGCGCGTGATGCAGAGACAGAATGGCGGCGCGTCGTCCCTGAACGCTGAACAACTTGAGAGTGAATTGGCGCAGGACTTCAAGCTGATGCCATCGGACTCAACGATGAAGCGTTGGCTCAAGATGGCACGCAAATGAAAGGGGCAAGAGCTATGCCAGCAAGGGGAGGGGGACCACCAGAGGCAGCACCACGACGGTTGCCCTCTGGAATGACACAGCATAGAGAGATAAGAGCACCGCGCCAGACGGGGCACATGACTACCTATGTCATGTGGCCGATGGTGATTGCGTTCCTCATCTCGTGCTCCCTGGGGGGATCGCGGTTCGGCTGGTTGGCTCTTGACGGGGAAAAGCTGGACATCTCTGCCACCAAGGGCGCGCGATGGTTCCTCATCACGTTTCCTCCTCAGGTAATCTTCTATTCCCTACTACTTGGGTGGGGATGGGGTGGACCTGTGCGATTGGCGAAGATTCAGAACCCGAGGCCGCAGTCGAGGCAATTCAAGCGTGAGCCTTATCCTGTTCCGGTGAACTCGAAAGGTAGCCGGTCTCAAGATACCAACGCAGAGAAATGGGCGCGTGCGTGGGCCAGGGTGGGAGAGCGGGCAAGAAAGGGACTGCGACAAGCGGGGGAAAGGCTGGAGCAACCCCCTCGGCGCAAGAGACAGAGAAAGGCTGCGTTCACGCAGGATACGCAGACTGTGGTGGCCAAGGTAGAGACGCCAGAGACGTGGCTCATGGAGGAACTGTACCGTGTCACGCACTACATGTACAGTAAAGCCCTAACGCGCAAGTCTTTTGAGAGAGAGTTTCAGGGCGAGAATGGGCAGCGGTTGTATGCCAAGTACAAAAAGTGGTGGGGACCCTGCAAAGAGGGGGGACTCGGTTGGGTCTGGGTTGATGGGCGCGGAACGATGACTTGGCGCTTCGAGGAGCACGAGCTCTACGAGTCCGACCGCAAACTGAGAGAGATTGCCGTGGATTTGGGCTTCAAGTTCCCAGGGGAGGAAGCAAGATGATTTGGGCATTGAATATGTTGCTGATTGGGCTGATCGCTGGATACCTGATAGCCGAGAAGCTGGTGGGTATCGAGGTCATCTTGGAGCATACAGTGTTCCGGGGCCAACCGAGCACTCACGTAATCAACGTGCACGTCCAGGCTACGGGCGGCAGAGCCTGGGCACGGGCATAGCGTGCACGCGAACATGATGGGGTCCTTTGACGGAGCCCTCGATCAGCACGCGCGGGGCAACGCGATTTGCCCCGAGTGCTTTGGGAGAATGGCGGAAGGATCCACCCTCTGCGTGGTGTGTAGCAACCAGAAGCTGACGAACAAGCGATGGAACCGACCGGTGCGAGAGGCAGCCAGACGAGATCGGCATCATCGCTTTGAGGCGTCCCGACAAGCGGGATGGTCGGAGAGGCTTCTGCTGGCAACGCTGTGTGCGCTACCGACGTGGGAAGAGATTTGCGACCGCTGCCCGGAAGCGGTGGTCAAGTATAGGCCAGAGATAGTGATAGAAAGGGTATGGAAATGGGCCTCGATGTATACTTCCGCAGAGATATAGCAAACGTACTCAGAGCAACGGCTTGCGCCGGCGAAGGATCGGCAGGCTTGGCACTTGAGTTGGTAGAAGGCGAGAACGATCAGAGACTACTTGAGGTATATCGGCAGGGCCAGCGCCATGCCCTGGTATCGGTCGGCCTCGCGTTCGGACTGGA
>JBDGZZ010000610.1:0-2225 GCA_039588335.1 Gemmatimonadota bacterium
TTGCTGGTCCGTGACCATCTCGGCACCTCCTTGTAGAAGAAGCGCCTAATAGTCTACGGCTTGTCAGAAATAAGGTCATTCTAATTGTCGTTGAGGGGTCATTATAATTGTCGCTGATCAGTCGAGGCGTCGCTGCAATTCGCGTATGCCCGCCATCAGCAGTTCGCCGGCCATGGTCATAAGCGTGCGGTAGTTGCCGGCCGCGTGCTCGACCAGCGTGTCGATCAGCTCGGCAGTCATGAGCTTGCCATGGCCCGCCTGCGCCATGGCGCGAGTCAGCAGTTCCCGGAGTTGCTCCCGCGATGCATAGTCCAGGACCAGGCGCGTACGGATGCGACTGGCCAGGGGCACGAGTTCGTCCTGTCGGAACATTGCCGCGAGCCGGTGGTCGCCGCACAACCCCACGGTCAGGTAGCTGGTGGAGTCGAAGTGGGCGCTGGTCAGGAGGCGCAGCTCGCTGAGCCCCCCCGGCACCATTTCCTGGGCCTCGTCGACCAGCAGCACCGGGCGCAGGAGGCTGGACTCCAGGTGCGCCTTCCAGCGATCGCGCAGGGCCTTGAAGCCACCCCAGCGGTTCTGCGGCGAGAGTGGGACGCCGAAGATCTCTCCCAGCTCGCGGTAGAAGTCCGCCGTCTGGGATTGCGGCCGGGTCAGCACGCCCACGACGACGTCGCGGAGCCGACCGAGGCGTTCGGCCAGGATGCGCAACGTCACCGACTTGCCCGTGCCGGTGTCCCCAGTAATCAACGCAAACCCGCCATCACTGACGAGGTTCTCGACGCGCCAGGCGAACTCTTCGATGCGCGGCGTGGCCCACAGCGCTTCGACCGGCAACTCCGGGGTGAAAGGGTTCCACTTGAGCCCGTAGAGGGCCAACAGTTTCTTGTTGTTCATACTTGTTCCTCGTTCTCGGGTTTGGGCAGATAGCCCGGCGAGATGCCGGTGGCGGCATACTCGGTCATGAGCTTGCGCAGCAGTGGCGCCATCTCGCCCGTCGGGGTCCCGGGCGGTGCCGCCGCCAGAACATCGGGCTCGAGCACACGGCGCTGGCCGTCGGCGTTGCGCGCTTTGTCGATGGGATAGATCGGCGCCAGCACCGTGTCGGTGCGCGGATCCACCAAATGCACGGAACCCAGGTTCCAGCGGGCGTAGCGCACGGTCAGGGTACCCAGGTGCCGGAAGCGGTTGGGGATCTCGAAGCGAATGCCCTCCAGGCTGACCGTGCCGTCGACATACCGATCCACCGGTTTGCGGCGGGTCTCCGCATGCACCGTGCGGTTGTACTCCCCCTCCATCCAGGCGCAGGTGGCCTCGTTGAGCAGGCCGAGCGTGAGGGTCTCGACGCCGTCCAGCATGGCCAGAAGGCGTCCCTCCACGGGCGCCCAAAGGGCCTCCTGCTTGCCGTTGGACGAGGTCATCAACTGCACCCGCAGGTGACGTTGAGCGGCAACGTTTCCGTGTGACCCACCCGTTTCATCCGCTGTTCGGTTGCGAGTTCGAGCTGGTGGTTCGCCGCCAGAATTGGGGTGAGGACCGCGTGGTCTTTCACGATGCCGACGGACGGCTGATTTCGCTTCCAGCTCGTTGGACCAGCGTGTGCGTGCCCGATCCGTTTGTGGTGGTCGCCGCCGGCCGAGCGCCCTTTCGCGTCGAGGACCTGCTGCGGCTGGCCGAACTGGTTCGGCAACAACAGAAGGAGCAAGGAACATGATCAAGCGTATCTTGCCCGCCCGGGTTGGTAAGGAAAATACGCCGAGATCGTCAAGAGAATTATATCGCACAGCCCTACCGGGCGAGGGTTCGGTCCTCCGATATATAGATATAACATGCTTTTATCTGGGTGATTTCGACGGAAACGGGCTTGCCTCGAAGGATCATGTGTATATAAATAGGATAACATACGAATCCGGCATACGACACGGAGGTTCCCATGGCCCGACGCAAGCCCATCGACGCCAAACGCAAGGCCCTCCAGGAGCAGGGCACGCTCCACCACCGTCCCGAGGCGGTCACCGACGCGTTGTTCCGCACACACGGGTTCTTCGATCCATGCGACCTGGTGCAGGTCAAGTACGAGATGTTGCGCCGGGTCCGCGTGGAGGGGCAGTCCGTCACCCACGCGGCCGCCGCCTTTGGATTGTCGCGCCTGTCGTTCTACCAGGCGCAGGCGGCCTTCGAACGGGCCGGAGTGGCAGGGCTCCTTCCCAAGAAACGGGGGCCACACG
>JBDGZZ010000611.1:0-2224 GCA_039588335.1 Gemmatimonadota bacterium
TCGGGCGCTTCACCGAGCGCTGGAGGATGACGATCTGATGGCGGAGAGCGAGGTTCTCCGCGGCGAGTGCGGCGCGGCTCTTGAGCAGCTGCCGGAGGAAGGCGGTGACGAGTTGCAGTGCGCCCATTGAGGCTCCCGTGTCAGAGAAATGCCCCGAGAGTACCGCGCAGCCTCAGTTGGACCTGTGGACGAAAAATGTAAACAGTGGCGGGAAGTTCCGAGTATTTGACCGGGACAAGACTGTTTACAAGAGCCCCGGAAAAATAGGACTTCCGGACGATTCCGCCCAGTTGCTGTGATTACGTCATCGCAATGAAGGGGTAGTCGCCAACCGCCGTCTCTAATCAGAGTCAGGCCATCGCTGTCGGATGGAGCGACTGTGCAGCAGATTGACAAGGCCGCTCGTCGTCGCCGATACTCCGGCAGGAACGACGCGACGGATTCGACCGAACACTATCGATGGTGTCTGAGATCCTGCGTCTGTTCACCGTGCTGCAGAAGATTCTCAATCAGGAGAGTACGTGATGGTCACGACGCTGACGGGCGAAGTAGCGGCGATCAGCGGTGGCCTGGGCGACATCGGCCAAGCGATCGCAGTGGAACTGGCACGACGTGGTGCGCACATCGCCGTCTGTGACGTGCGGGACGACGCCGAGGCCGACCCGCTGCTCAAACAGGTCGGTACGCTGCGGCGACGCGCCCGGTACGACCGTGCGGACGTGTCCGACGCCGCCGCGGTCGGCAAATGGCTCGACGCCGTCGAAAAGGACCTCGGCTTGCCGACGCTCATTATCCCCAACGCTGCGGTCGTCAATCTGGTCAAGTTCGAGCAGCTGACGCCGACACAATGGCATGACGAGCTGGCGATCAACCTGAACGGCATGTTCCACGTGGCGCAACTCGCGACGCAGCGACTGCGCGCAGCCGGCAAGCCCGGGCGGGTCGTGTTCATCGGCAGTTGGGCCGGTCACGTCGTGCATCCGGTCATCCCGACCTACTGCGTGGCCAAGGCGGCCGTGCGCATGCTCTGCCAGTGCATGGCAGCCGAACTGTCGCCGCACGGAATTCTCGTCAACGAGGTCGCACCGGGTTGGGTGGACGGCGGCCTGACCGGCAACCTGTTGAAGCAGAACCCCGACACACGTCCGCAGCTGGTACAAGCCACGCCCGTGCGCCGACTGATCACGCCGTCCGAAGTGGCTGAACAGGTCGCGCATCTCTGTGAGCCGTCCAACCGCCATATGACCGGCAGCACGCTGTTGATGGACGGCGGGCTGAGTCTGTTCGGCAGCGGGGGGCAGAAGCAGTGACGTCGTTCGACCTCGAACCGCTGATTATGCGGCGTTCCTCATCTATTTCGTCGTGCTGTGCGCAATCGGCCTGTGGGCGGGCCGTAAGGAGAAGAGCGACTCGGGTGACTATTTCCTCGCCGGCAAGACACTGCCGTGGTATGTCGTCGGCAGTTCGTTCATCGCCTCGAACATCAGTACCGAGCACTTTATAGGCATGATCGGTGCCGCGTTTCTCTTTGGGATCTGCGTGGCAATGTCTGAATGGCTCAACGTGCTGTCGTTTAGTGTGCTGATTTGGTTCTTCATCCCGTTCCTGCTGGCATCGAAGGTGTTCACCACGCCGGAGTTCATGGAACGGCGGTTCAACCCCACGTTGCGCCAGCTCTTCGCCTATGTGACGGTACTCAGCAACATCGTGGCGTTTCTGGCAGCCGTGCTCTACGGCGGCGGGTTGGCGCTGGAGAATCTGTTCGGCTGGCCGTTGTGGTTCGCCGTCGTGGCGCTGGGCGTGGTCGCCGGTTCGTGGGCCATCTACGGGGGGATAGGAACCATTAGCGGGGCTCCCCAACGTCCGATAACTGGGGCTCTGTCAAATAGGGCAAGGATCTAGCGAGAAACGCGGAGAAAACCCCGCGCTACGGGAGCCGCTCTTCGACTCTACGCCGAATCGCGGGACGCGTTCAACGTTGTATGGATACAGGTCCATGCCACGCAACCTGCAGCGCGTGGAGAGGTGTCCGTGCCTCTTTCTAAAATGCACGCATATTGGAGCCGGACGACCGATACCGCCATTCGATGGCCCTTTACGCATGAACGCGCAATTCGCATGCGGATCCTGGAACGGGAGCATCCCGACATCTGGATCGGCGAGGTGGGCGGCCACAGAAACTGGAGTGGAACGATCAGCGATCTGTTCATCGGCATAGATTTCT
>JBDGZZ010000612.1:0-2224 GCA_039588335.1 Gemmatimonadota bacterium
TGGCCAGGCAGTTGTCACTTTAGTACGACAGCGCTAGATGGGCTCAAGCTTCGTGCGTGTAGTCGCCGATGGTTTCCTGAAGAAGCGTTCAGGAGGCTTGCTGATGACTGCGGATCAGATTCGATCGTTGCAGCCGGCACTGTCTGCGCTGCTGGATAAGTTTCGAACGTGTTTCAAGCGGGAGGCGACTTTCGATCATTGGCAGCGATACCTGCTCGGGCTGATGGCGGATTTGAAGCGGAAGAGCATCGAACCGATCGCACTGGCGGCGGGGGTTCCGGTGCGAACGTTGCAGGAATTTCTGTCCTTTTTCGTCTGGGCTCACGATCGTGTCAACAAAATGTTGCAGCATCTCGTGATGGACGAGCATGGTTGCGACGAGGCGATTGGTGTGATCGATGCATCGGCCCATGCGAAGCAAGGGGACAAGACACCCGGCGTGCAGCGACAATGGTGCGGCGAGCGGGGCAAGCGCGAGAACTGCGTCGTCGGCCAGCACCTGCTGTATACGGATAACCACCCGACGAATCCGTTCAACTGCCTGTTGGCCAGCGATCTGTTTCTACCGGAGAATTGGGATGCGGATCGCGACCGCTGCAAGGAAGCGGGTATTCCCGATGACGTGGTGTATCGACCCAAGTGGCGGATTGCGGTCGATCAGGTGGAGGCCGCCATCGGCAACGGCGTACGATTCTCGTGGTTGACGTTCGACGAGGAGTACGGCAGCGTCCCCGCGTTCTGGTTCAAGTTGGACCGCCTGGGTCAGCGAGGCATCGGTGAGGTTCGCTCCAACTTCTGGTGTTGGCCGAAGTTGCCCCAATGCCGCTCGCTCCAAGGCCCGCACGCGTCCAAGCGGGTGGACAACGTGTGCCGGCACAGTCCGGTGTTCACACGGAAGAAGTGGCATCGGCTCACGATCAAGACTACGACGCGAGGATCGGCCGTCTGGGAGGTGAAGGCCGCCCGCGTGTACTTGGTCGATGCGTCGGAGACCGTTTCGAAGCCGACGGATCGGCGGTATTGGCTCATCGTGGCTCGCAATCCAGCCACGGAGGAAGTCAAGTACTTCGTGAGCAACGCCTCGGCCCAGGCCACGTTGAAGCAGATGATGCGGGTGGCGTTCGCCCGGTGGCACGTGGAGAAATGGTTCGAGCGAGCCAAGCAAGAGGCGGGTTTCGGTGCGTTTGAGGTGCGCACCTACAAGAGCCTGATCCGACACTGGCTGTGTTCCCGGATGGTGATGTACTTCCTGGCCGCGCAGACGCAGCGGCTCCGGGGGGAAAAATCCGCGGATCACGCTGGAGCAGGTCGCCGAGGTGGCCAACACGCTGGCGTCGAAGATCTGGAACCGGCGGTGGCACGCGTGGGCTGAGATCATCGTACGAGCCGAGTACCACCAGGAACGCAACGAAGCCTCTTACAAAAGTCGCCGGAAAAAGGTGATGCGGCTCGATAGTTCATAGCGCTGTCGTACTAAGAGTGCGTCCTAAAACCCCTTTGGCTCAAGTGGCGGCACTCCGCCAACATATGATGGCATTGGCGAACTGAACGAAGCCAAGGTAGTTCTCAGCATGGACTTCGTAACGAATCTTCAGTCGGCGGAACAGATTGTGCCAGCGATTGGTCCGTTCAACTACCCATCGCCGGGCCTTGAACCGCGGATTCTTTTTTCGTTCCTGCTCTTCTTGCCCACGCGATTTGATATGCGCGATGTATCCACGACGCTTCGCCGACCGACGCAACGCTGGATAGTCGTAGCCCTTGTCGCAACACAGATGTTGGCGAGGCTTCTTCTTGGGCGATGGACGCGGGATAACGATAGCGCTGAGGGTGGCACCGAACTGCTTCATGTCATGGGTGTTGGCTCCCGACAAGGTAATCGCCAGCGGGATGCCGTTCGCGTCCGAGAGGATATGGCGCTTAGTACCCAGCTTGCCTCGATTGGTAGGGTCTTTTCCGACTTGATCCCCCCTTTCACGGGAGCCGAGACGATCACCCCGTCGAGCGACTGGAAACGCCAATCGATGCCCTGGAGGTCGTCGTAATGCTTCAAGCAGACGCGCCAGATGCGTTCGAAGATTCCCATGCGTACCCAGGTCTGGAAGCGCAGGTGACAGGTGCTGCCGGAACTGTACTGGCGTGGGACCATCTTCCACTGGCAGCCGGTGCGCAACACGTAGAGAATCCCGTTGAGGACCGTACGGTTCAACACCCGCGGCCGGCC
>JBDGZZ010000613.1:0-2216 GCA_039588335.1 Gemmatimonadota bacterium
AATAGAAGAGGACAATCGCGGGGACGTCTGGATCAAGCAATTGGATCGCGGGCCTTTGTCTCGCCTCACGTTCGAAGGCGACTACAACGGATACCCCGCCTGGTCGCCGGACGGACGCCACGTGAGTTACGGGTCACTGCGTGACGGCGATTGGAACTTCTGGATCAAGCGATCGGACGGCAGTGGACCCGAGGAGCTATTGCTCGATCTGGACCGGAACGTCTGGGGCATGGAGTGGTCGCACGACGGCGAGTGGATGATCATCAGTGTCGACGGTCCTCCGGGCACCGACGACATCCTTGCGCTCAGAGTCGGGCATGACTCGGTGCCGGTACCGGTGATCGCCGAGGCGTTCGATGAGTTTGAGCCGGATCTCTCGCCGGACGGTCGATGGCTGGCGTATGTCTCGAACGAGTCGGGACGCAATGAAGTCTACGTACGTTCGTTTCCGAATACCGGCGACGGCAAATGGCAGGTATCGACCAACGGCGCGGTGGAGCCCGTGTGGGGAAGCGACGGGCGGGTGCTTTACTTCCGAAGCCTTGACGGCCAGTCGATCTTGGCCGCGGATCTTTCGAACGGGCCGAACTCGGCTGCCAGCCGAATCTTCGTCCGCTTGCCGGAGCTGAACGACTACGAGCAAAACACCCGTAACCGCCTGTACGACGTGACCGCTGACGGCCGTTTCGTCGTGATCCAGCGGTTCGGCACGCCCGATGTATCCGGCGACCTCATGATCGTGCACAACTGGTTTACGGAACTGAAGGCGAAGGTGGAGCAGTAGCGACATCGCGAGCGGCCAGACGGCCGGTATGTGATGCGCCGTGGAGTGACGAAGCGTGACTATGTGGTAGAGTATGATTGGTCGTGGGGGAGAGTGGAGCGGTGAGAGGCGCGGCGATCAATTGGCAGTCATGCGGCGTGAGCCGTCGGAGGGGGTTGTTGTAAGGACTCTGAGAGCAGGGCAAAGGTGTCGTGTGGTATCGGTAGCTGGCAGGTGTTGTGGATGCACCACCGGCGCTCTCTCTGGGGGATGCCACAGTTTTGGTGTTCAGCCGCCTAGCTTTCCGGGCGCGCGCCTTCGACCACTCGGCCACCTGTCCCAATAGTGTAGGCGACCGAAAGGAATTGTATTGGGGGCCTCAGTCAACCGTTCGATTCCCGACTACTGTCCGTTCGAGGTCTTTGAAAGGACAGGAATGGGTACTTCCGGAGCGGTTGACGTCGCTGGAATTCGTGCAGCCTTGTCAGGAACGAGGTGCGACGGACGACACGGTGCCCACAATACGCTCAAAATACTCCATCACGTGCTTGAGCATAGGTTTCACCTCGTCAACCTGTACCACGATCAGGTCACCTGTCTGCACAAGCGAGAAAGCGCGATCGATGGCCTCGATGGGGTCGTTGACGATTTCCGTTTTGCCTTCGGCAAATCCCTTTTCCAGAGCACCGGCTCGCACAAGGCCGGGGGTCTCGCCTGGGGTGCGGTGGCGCGGGTCTGCGTCGGTCACGATAAGATGGTCATAGACATCAGCTAGCGCAGCACCGAACATCCTGATGTGCTTATCCAGCCGACTGCCGGTGCCGTGTGCCACGACGATCTTTCGCCCTTTGGTGATGTGCGGCAGCGCGCTTCCTAAGGCCCTCACCGCGGGGACGTTGTGCCCGTAGTCCAAAATCACCTTGAAGCTGACAAAGTCGATGAGATTCATGCGTCCGGGGTTCTGGGTGGCACTGGGGTGGAAGGTGCTAATGCCACTTCGAATCATGTCGACCGGTATTCCCAAGCCGTGTAGAGCGGCCACCGCCGCAAGAACGTTCGCAATGTTGAACGCGGCCACGCCGCTCAGAGTAATCGGAGCGTCGAGCACGGAGAGAACGTGCACAGATGGTTCGGACGAATGGATTACAACATCACTGTCCTGCAGCACCACCGCGGTCCCACCCGAGCTGACATGTTGGGTGATCGTTTCGTTCTCCGGATGCATTGAGAAAAAAATCAACCGACCGCCGGCCCTATCTTTGAGCCCTACGACGACGGGATCGTCTGCATTGAGGACTGACACGCCTGAGTCTCCAACCACTTCGATGACGGTAGATTTGACGAGGGCGAGTTCTGCGAGATCTTCCATGCCATCTACGCCGATATGGTCTTCGTCTATGTTGAGCAGAACACCGACGCTGCAGCTGTCAAAGGGCAGGCCCCGCCTAATGAT
>JBDGZZ010000614.1:0-2213 GCA_039588335.1 Gemmatimonadota bacterium
GTCACCGTCGTTATCGAGACCTTCCCAGATACCCGCGTAGTCCTCTTCCCCGAATGAACTGCAGGGGTCGGTCGGCTTGTTCGCGAAGACATCATCCGGCGTGAAATAGTAGGGCGGCTGTACGTTCTCCCCCACCGGGGTGTAGTTCGCCGGGTCCGCATCCTCGTGACAGACCATACAAGCGTTTATGCCGGCATTCGTGTGGTGCTGGCGAAGACCCGCGCCGCGACCGGCTGTGAAGTCCGGGTTGTCGAGATTATCGTCTTCGTATCGACCATGACAGCCCAGGCAGGCGATTGGGTCCAGGTAATCTGACGAGGACTCATTCAGGAACACCGGGAATCTGAGGTCTCCTCCTCCCATATGACAGGTATCGCATTTGCTGACTGGAGTATCCTCTTCGAACATGACGCGTCGATGGAGGTCGTGGAGATTACCCCAGTCCTCCCTGTCAGAATTCGAGAGGTAGTTGTCCGCGCGGAAATTGCCGTGACAGAGCCGGCAGTTCGTCGCATCTCTATCTTGCGAGTAGGTTTGGAACGCGTCCGCACTCTGTGTCCCGATCGCTAAAGCAGCCAGAACGGCGATACAAAAAAAGGCTAAAGATGTCTTCTTCCCCATTGCTTCGAATCTCCTTTTCCGCCTTCCGAATCCTCGTTACCAGAAAGCTTCAGCGCCTTCTTCGCTATCTCCGATGGCCTCGCGACGCTCGCAGCCCAGCTCACACAAACCCAGACGTCAGCCCGAGCGGTGGCATACTCGGCGGTGGGTCGTGCAAGTTTCGTGCCCTTCAGCCACCAGGAGCAAAAGCGTGCGAATCCAGTCACTTGGAACTAGCGACTCGCTTTGCACTCGAATCACGTAGGAACGAGACTTCCAACGAAACGGAAAAGTGTTTCCTTGGGAAAGATTAACCTACTCAAATGGGTCTCTCGCTCACCTCCTACTGAACAGCGTTCACCAGCCTCCACAGCCCCGTCCTGTTGCCCGGGCTACCGAGGCTCACATCGGGAACTCCCCCGAAATGTCGCCTCACCCCCTTCATCCCCGAAATGTCGTCTTGCCATCAGAGAGAGATCCGACAAATCGGGGAGAGTGGTAATAGCGGTGCCGACTTTTCGGGAGCGGTTGACCGGCTGCTGTGTCGGCCAGCGGCTCGGGTGGTCGCGAGTGGGCCGCGGTGCTTCAAGGCGTGGCTGGACAGATGCTCAGACCCGGCGCCGTCGCCGTGCTGCTGCGAGCCCCGCAAGGCCGGGCTTCTCTCCCTTCAGCAATTCTGTTCAGGTCGTCCTGCGGTTCAGCCAAGCCAGCAGGCCGAGGGCCGCGCCGAACAACCAGATGGTTGCCGGTTGCGGAACAAGCTGCCAGGTTGTGTAACCTAAGGTCGGAGACGCGTCGTAGCTATAAGAATTGACCTCGGCCAAACTAAGCCCCGGGGTGTGCAGGTACACGGCGTGAGAGACGACGAATTTTTGCACGTCGATCGACTTGGGAACCGCCAGGTAGCTCGTCGCAACGATATAGTCGAATTCGGGATCATCGATCAGCGCGGTTCTCAGCGCCGTCGCCGCAGCCAATGCGGCGCTGGAGTCGCCCAGGAACTGTGGCGCATCGCCGCTATATACGCTGTCGTAGGTGTCGCCCCACGTCACGGAAACGTTATACAAAGTCCCATCCAGATTAAGACGTTCAAACAACGTGGGCCTGTCAAGATCACCGTACGTTATGGAAGCTGCCTGGGCGGGCGCAGCGAACAGCAGCGCAACGCACCCCGCCAAGAAAGCCACCTGGCAAGATCGCAACGACAGAGTCATGAACAGTTCCTCCAGAAAGAGTGGACGCCTTCCTCGATCTCGATTCTCACGTCCTGTTCCCCACGTAGACGAACATGGTGTTGATCGGAGGCTTTCTGTTTCTGATCCTCATTCCGCCTCACAGCAGCGCACCAACGCGTCTGCGCCAGAAAATAGGGAAGGGCGACTGCCGGAAGCAGCACCCTTCCCAGGACAAAGATAAAAGGGGACAGCCCGAGGCTATCCCCTTCCCGCCTGAATAAGGCTGCAAGAAAAGTGCCGCTTCTTGCGATTCTCGGATGCAAGAAAAATCAGGTAGTTACGCGGCAGCAGCGGCAGGCGAGAGGACCACGTAGGAAAACCTGTTCCACAGACACGGAAAAGTATTTCCGTGAGCGACCACCACCCCACCCAGATGGG
>JBDGZZ010000615.1:0-3345 GCA_039588335.1 Gemmatimonadota bacterium
GA
Organism: Gemmatimonadota bacterium; assembly: GCA_039588335.1. Taxonomy (GTDB): domain Bacteria; phylum Gemmatimonadota; class Gemmatimonadetes; order Gemmatimonadales; family GWC2-71-9. Next base: position 3 of record JBDGZZ010000615.1, read on the forward strand.
CCACAGGATAGACCTGCCAGACGAAGTCCGATCCCAAACCAAACCCGCCGATGTCCCCTCGTATCGCTAGCCGCCACTTCCGTGTGTTGGGGACTTGCAGGCGCGCCCCGAGAAAGGGATCGAACCAGACCTTGTCGTCCTTCCTGTCGATAACCCCCCCCTCGCCGATTAGCGAAGCACTCAGGACGGTGACACGACCTCCCAATAGCACCTCGGCCCATGTCGCGACGCGTCGGTATCCTGTGAGCTCGACCGCACCCTGCTTCATACCCGCTGTGAGCAGCTCGAGTCGCCCGGTCTGTTCGAGGTCCATGTACAGCCCATCCAGCGAGACCCCCCAGGTCCCGTTGTTCGCCTCCAGATAGAGCATCCCTCCGAACTGGAGCGCCTCGAAGATGTCCCCCGGATTGGCCTCGACATCGAGGTCGAACCCTCGGATGGTCACGGTACCGTCCATATAGGGGAACAGAAAATAGGGGGCCACGACGAAGCGCCAGCGACCGGCCTCCTCGCCGTCTCCCGGTCCCTGCGCATGAGAGCTCATCGGTTGACCCAGCGCGAGGGCGGCGGATACGATCAGCAATGCAGTGAGTCGCAATCTCATTCCAGTTTCCTCCTGTGTGATTCTGACTCGCTCCCGGGTCCTCATGGGCAGCTAGTCTGACACTACCACGCCGAAGCGGCAAAGGCGCCTAGAACGCCTCGCCAATGCGGAAGTAAATACCCCAATCGTCTCGGCCCACGGCCACATCGACGCCTATGTTGACCTGATAGTCGACCAGGGCCATATATCGGACGCCCACGCCTGCGCCGGGGAGGAGAGGGCTGGTCTCATTATTCTCGTCCACCGCTAGGGCCAGGCCGGCGAAAGCCACACCTCCAATGCGCCCAGCCACTTGCCGACGGTACTCCGCCTGAACGGCGTACACCTGATCACCACGGTATTCACCTTTGGTGTAGCCGCGGATATCGTCGCGCCCCACCACCCGCTGTCCTTCAAAGGGAACGTCTCCGAGCCCCACGAACGCATCGAAACGACCCGCGAGCACGCCTTCCTCGGAGAGCCTCTGATAGCCGTTGACCGAGAAATTCACACCCGTGTACTCGAAGTCGGAGCCCAGCCACTCCTGGTTGAAAATCGTACGAGCCACGGAATACACGCCGGAGGTCGCGTTGTATATGTTGTCCCGAGTGTCCCATTGTAGAGGAAGTCCCCAGCCATTGACCCACTGGCGGATGGTATCCGCGGGAGCACCCTCAATGCCAAATTCTGTCCTGACGCTCGAGATTGAGATGAGTACACCGGCGTAGAAGTGGGACACGACGCGCCTACTGATCTCAGCATAGCCGAAACGCGCACCCGTGTTGAAATCGATGAACGCGCCGCCGGGAACGACCTCGTCATCGTAGAATTGGAAGTTGAGGGACCCTAGCCCGATCGCCGAAAGGAGACGATACGTATCCTCGCTCCAGAACAGCCGGGCAAACCCCCCACCCGCCCAGGTCTTATTGGTCGTGTAAAAACCGGCCAAGCCAACCGTGGACGCAGGTGAGACGGTATCCCCCTTTGACATCGGGAAGAAGCCCATGCCTATCGCGCCGAGTTTCAGCTCGGTTGAGCGGTTGTAGTCGATGATTGGCATTCCGGTGACTTGGAACCCCTTCTCGCTCTCCTGGTCCTGGGCCCAGATCGAGACCGGGAACAGTGACAGAACGGCGAGAATCGCGATCGGCAGCCAGGCTCTAAGAACTGCTCCCTTGCTATGCACTGAACCCCTCCTCTCTAACAGGCCCCAGGAGACTGAGAATGTCTATCCTCCCGAACCTGGTTTCATACGCTTCAAGTGAGGTTTCTGCCGGTGGGGCTGACCGAAGGCAAGAAGCCGAGCTGGTTTGATCGAGCACACATGATGTGACGCAGGTCGAATTTCAGCAAGGGGTGTTACCGCCCGGGCGGAGCGCGTTGAGCCTCGCAACCGTCGCTAGGGGCCTTGGCGCGTGGCACGCTGGCGGGTAGATTCGAGGCGCCCACAAGTCAGGAACATCCCCGATGGGTTGGCGCGTTCGTGCTGAAACGGTTTCAAGCATAGTGTGGGATGGTGTGCACTCGTCGCCCTTCACCTGCACCCGGCCGTCGAGGTCGGGAGCAGAGTTCAGCTGAAAAGGAGAAATTGATGAAGCTGCTGAGAGTAGCGTCTGTCGTGCTTGGCAACTTCCCGACCGAGGTCTTCTGGGGCGACACCCACTTGCACACCGCGATGTCGATCGACGCCGGTGCGTTAGGCAATCGGCTGGGGCTGGACGAGGCCTACCGGTTCGCGAAGGGCGAGGAGGTAACCTCGGCGACCGGCCTGCGGGTTAAGTTGTCGCGACCCCTCGATTTCCTCGTGGTGTCGGACCACTCGGACAACATGGGCTTCTTCCCGGACCTATTCGCCGGGGCGCCGGAGATCTTGGCCGACCCGACGGGCAGGCGTTGGTATGGCATGATCCAGGCGGGCGGAGAGCAGGCCGTGGCAGCCGCGATGGAGATCATCGACATGGTGTCGAGGGGCGACGTCCCGGAAGCGCTCGTCTACGCGCCGGGCAGCGCCCCGTACCGCTCGGCTTGGGAGAAGACGATCCAGGCGGCGGAGGAGCACAACGAGCCGGGCCGCTTCACAGCATTCATCGGCTACGAGTGGACGTCGCTGGCGCCACCGGGCAACAACCTGCACCGTGTAGTCGTCTACCGGGACGGAGGTGACAAAGCGATCCGGACCGAGCCGTTCACGATGCTGCCGCCGGCGGGCAGCGTGCACCCCGAGGACCTGTGGACGGTGCTGCAGGCCTACGAGGACAGGACCGGGGGCCGGCTGCTGGCTATTGCGCACAACGGCAACCTGAGCAACGGGATGATGTTCCCGCTGATCAACCCGGTCACCGACCGGCCGCTAACCCGTGAGTACGCCGAAACGCGGATCCGTTGGGAGCCGCTCTACGAGGCCACGCAGATGAAGGGTGACGGCGAGGCGCACCCCTTCCTATCGCCCGATGACGAGTTCGCCGACTACGAGACCTGGGACGCAGGCAACCTCAACCTGAGCGAGCTGAAGACGCCGGAGATGCTGCAGTACGAGTACGCCCGCAGCGCTCTGCAGCTGGGGCTGCAGGTCGAGCAGCGGCTGGGCATCAACCCGTACAAGTTCGGCATGCTCGGCTCCACCGACAGCCACACGTCGCTGGCCACGGCCGCGGAAGAGAACTTCTTCGGCAAGCACTCGGGCACGGAGCCGGGTGCTATGCGATGGGAACACCCGGTACTCGATTTCGGCGGGGTTTCGATCATGGGTTGGGAGCAGGT
>JBDGZZ010000616.1:0-2209 GCA_039588335.1 Gemmatimonadota bacterium
GTTCTGCGAACCACTTGTTCTCACGCAACCAACCGTGGCTTCAGCCAGCACTGTGCCGGAAAAAAGAGACGGTAAGGGACGGGAGGAGACGGGAAGGGACGGGAAGAAGAGACGGTAATAAGGGACGGTAAGAGACGGGCAGAGACGGTAAGGGTCCACCCCACACCCAGCCACCGGACGTGGTCCTGAACTGAGGGGTTGGAGTGCTGTTGCGCACGCGCAACGACTTTCGTTGGTGTTGGTCGACAATGTCTGCCGCGGATGTACGCGGAAACAGGCGGATGAACGCGGAGTGTCCGCCGCGGATGGGCGCGGAAACAGGCGGATGAGCGCGGATGGGCGGCAGGGGTCGGCCGCGGATTTAAGATAAGAATCGAGTGTGACCAATGCGAGGATCGGTTCCCCGCATCATGCGCATGACTGGGCAAATGGGGGGAGCGGGGAGCGGATGAAGGCGGAGAGGCAAGAGGAGCACGCTGCACGAGTGGGGATGAGGGGGCATGGGCGGGCATGAGTGGGCAGTGTCAGGTCCCCCGTAGTTGAGGCAGACCAACCAGGTAGTGCCGTTTATATCATTGTGACTATTGCTTTTATATCATAAGCAGCTTATGATGGTTCATGTCGTCTTTTCGGAAATACCTCGCTCAGATCGGCCGGCGCGGTGGCCTGAAGAGCCGCCGGGCGCTCGATCCGGAAACCGCGCGCGAGATGGTACGGGTGCGAGAAGCCCGGCGCGCGTTCCGCCGGTTTCGCCCGACGTGTTTCTGGTCGTACCGGGCGGATCTGAGAATTACCCGTGCCGACGTACCCTGGGTTGGGGAGCAATTGATGAAGCACGGCAATCGCGAGGCATGGCGCATCGGGGCAAAGCTGTGCCGTTAACCGACTTTCAGCGGGCGCTCCTGGCGGAGCTCACCAGTGGAGAAAGAGAGGAGAGTTATCTCGCTGGCGGGGCAGCGCTCCATTTTGCTCCGAACTCCACCCGTTACAGCAACGATCTGGACTTTTTCCATGACTCGGTCGAACGTGTCGCCTCGGCGTTTGGCACCGACCGCACGCGGCTGGAGTCTGCGGGATACTCCGTGACCGTGGAATTGAGCCAGCCCGGTTTCATTCGTGCCACGGTCGCTCTGGGTTCCCAAGCCACGCGGGTCGATTGGGCGCACGATTCGGCATGGCGATTCATGCCGCTCGTGCGCGACCCGCTGGGCGGACTCCTGCTACATCCCGTAGATCTTGCCGTCAACAAAGTCCTGGCACTCGCCGGGCGCGATGAGGCGCGCGATTTCGTAGATATTCTATTCATCCATAGCCGGCTTCTGCCGGTCGGGGCTCTGTGCTGGGCTGCCGCTGGCAAGGACCCGGGGTACACACCGCTCTCACTGCTCGAACAGCTCAAGCGGCGGGGCCGGTATCGTCCGGAGGATTTTTCGCGCCTTGATCTGGCGGAACCGTTCGATCTTGTGGCAGCAAAACAGACATGGCTCGCCGCATTAGAGGAGACGGACGCGTTTGTTCGGAGTCGCCGGCCCGACGAAATCGGTTGCCTGTACTTCTCGAAGGAGCGTGAGACTTTCGTAATGCCAGCGAAGGCCGGGGCACCCTCAGATAGGGTGACGCCACACTTCGGAGTGCCGGGTGGAGTGCTCCCACAAATCCCCGAGCGTGACGTGCGCGGAGAGTTGCCGTGAAGCCATGTCCCTCGAGCAAGGCGGAGTGGCATGAGTGGGCAGTGGCATGAGTGGGCACGAGAAACGTGCAACGTTCAACGTCAATGCGGTTCCAAGTTCTCCTTGTCAGAAGTAGTCTCTATTGATATATCCTCCTTCATTAAGGGAGAAAATGAGAGATGAGCCGTGCTATTGCCACAGGGTTGAAGCAGGCCCTGACCGACAAACCGACCGGGAGCTGCGGGCGTTGCACCAAGCTGGCGAGCAGCATCCGAGCGCGCGGAAACGACTCCTCACGTTGACAGGGGACGGCGCTCCAGCCGAGACGGCGCCAAATGTCACGGTGCAACCGGCCTATGAATGGATGCTGACCGAACCTGAAGGCCTTTGACGCGCCACCACCCGGCAGGGGGACCCTGCCCGTCTCTTCCCGTCACTGCCCGTCTCTTACCGTCCCTTACCGTCCCTTACCGTCCCTTCATTACATTACCTAACCCCCCCGCACAACCCGAGCGGAGACACCCTGCATGAGCGAGCAG
>JBDGZZ010000617.1:0-2207 GCA_039588335.1 Gemmatimonadota bacterium
TTCAAATGCTCACCGGTGAGTCGGTCCACTGCCTCGCGGGTAATCCAACCGTCCTGAACGATGCGCCCTTCGATCAGGTCCCGCCGAATCTGAGGAAGGGTTTCGTCGTTGAGCCAGAACGCAACGGGAAACATGAAACCCTGCTTCTTTCGGCGCACAATGGATCGCGGCAGCCATGGCTCCGCGGCCCGTCGCATGGCGTACTTCGTTATCCCCCTCCTGAGCTTGAGGTGCGCCGGCATCGCAGCACAGAACTCTGCTAACTCGTGGTCCAGCAGAGGTGCCCGGGTCTCCAGCCCATGCGCCATGCTGAGACGATCGGCCAACATGAGCGTGTGCTCCGGCAGCCGCGTTACCACGTCGGCGTGAAGCATACGGTGCAGGACGTCGGCGGTGTCCGCTTCCTCGAACGGCCGCGAGATCGCTTCCTCGGAGGCCTGCGACGACAACTGTTGCCTGAGTTCAGGCCCATATGCCCAGAGCCGCTCGTCCGGCCCGAATCGGAAGAAGCTCGTCATTCGGGCATACCGCTGACCTCCGTCGGAGCCGGCCAGATCATTCAACCAGCGTGCCCGCTGCGTCAGGCTCTTGTAGCCAAACGACTCCGGAAGTCGGCGCAGACCCGGCGCGACGACGCTCTCGCGAATCCAGCGTGGCAGTCTCGCATACCATCCCACCCACTCAAACGCCGCGTAGCGGTCGAACCCTGCGAAGATCTCGTCACCGCCATCCCCGCTCAAGACCACCTTCACGTGTTCGGAGGCAAGGCGAGCCACTTCGAAGATGCACGCCGAGATCGGGTCGGACGGTTCGTCTAGGCAAGCCACGAGAGTTGGGATATCGTCCAACCGTCCGGCGCTCACGAATCGTTCTCGATGATGCGTTCCGAAATAGTCGGCAACGTGCCGCGCGTGTGGCGTTTCATCGAACGTGGCTTCGTCAGATCCGATGGCGAAAGTCTGGACCGATTCGTCCGCGTACCGCGCCATCGAGGCAACCACAACGCTCGAGTCGATCCCTCCAGAGAGAAAGGCGCCGACCGGCACATCGCTCACCGTGTGGAGGTGCACAGCGGACTGCACGCGCTCTCCCAGCTCGTCAATCCAGTCTCCGTCCGATCGGTGTGGCGCGTCCGTGAAGGCAAGGCCCCAGTACCGATTCACGGTGAGGTGTCCATCGTTCCAAACCAGGGAATGCCCGGCGGCGAGTTTGTGAATACCCCGCAGCATCGTGAGGGGGGGCGGAACAAAACGAAGGGATAGATAATAGTCAATGGCGGCCGGCTCTGGTTCCGCCGACACGTCGGGATGGGCCAGCAGCCCCTTTACCTCCGACGCAAACAGCAGCCGGTTACCGATCCGGGTGTAGAACAACGGCTTCTGACCAAAGCGATCGCGCGCGGCGAACAGTCGCTGACGCCGCCGGTCCCAGATGGCGAACGCGAACATGCCCCGCAAGTAGTGCACGCATTCCACCCCGTACTGCTCGTACAGATGCAGCACGACCTCGGTATCCGTGTGTGTGTGAAAGCGGTGACCTCGCCCCTCCAGGTCGCGGCGCAACTCGCGGTAGTTGTACGTCTCGCCGTTGTACGTGATCCACAGAGACTGGTCTTCGTTGGAAAGAGGCTGGCGGCCAGCCGTGCTGAGATCGATGATGGTGAGCCGCCGATGACCCAGCACAGCAGTGTCATCGACGTACAGTCCCTGGTCGTCCGGTCCTCGATGTGCCAGCGCGGTGGTCATCGCCAGCACATTCTCTCTCTCACGCGGTCCGTCGGACCCAACAACGCCACAAATGCCACACATGTTTCTCTAGCAAGTTCCTTTCAGAATCCCATGCTGGACCTAGCACGTCCGTAGCTCGCACCATCCTCCGCTCGTTTCCTCGCGGCTGCGGCCACGGCGTCCCCGACCGGGCATGACCACAAAGAGCGGGTGGATCAGCGAATACAGACGATAGGTCGGAACGACGGCGTCGAGTCGGGCTTTCGGGCTCCGCGCAAACCCCATCGGTACGTTGCAGTTCCCATGCCATCCGTGCTCCCGAGTAATCTCACCGCACACCTGGGGGCGGGCGTTGGGTGGGGTGACGATGAGTCCACCACCCACTCCTAGCCCAATCGCGGTCGACAGCCTCAAGCTGTCGGCGAAGGCGCATGGTACGCACAGAAATGGTAATCCAGCGCGCCGCACCTGTCACCGGTG
>JBDGZZ010000618.1:0-2207 GCA_039588335.1 Gemmatimonadota bacterium
ACGATCCTGTCATCGCATCGAACTTCAATGCCGATTCCCGCTGGTCCGGTTACCTCAACAGCGTTCGTCAGGAGGTTCTGGAATGCCCGTCGGAGAGGCTCGTAATGTCCCCGGATCACAACGCCCGGTGGAACGTCAGTGTTGACCGCCACTCCAGGGGGAACCGCGGCAGCAACAGCACTGGCTAGTAGTTCACCCACGTCGATATCCGCTTCAGGCCCTTCCGGCAACCGCCCGAACTCCGAGAACTCCTGTGCCATTCGTTCGAGGCGTAGGGTCTCTTCCTCCAGCACTTTCACGACCGCCCGGTCACCCTGCGACCCCAGTTGTCTGATAGCGAGCCGAGTGGATGTAAGTGGTCCTCGCATTTCGTGCGCGACCTTGCGAGCCGTTTCTCTGAACGCCTGTAACCGCTCCTGCTCAAGTTCACGCCGGCGGGCTCGCTCCAAAGCATCTGACATTTCGCGAACTGCACCTCGCAGAGCCTCGAACTCTGGAGCCGCATGACTGTCGGTCACACGTGGCAAGGGTTCGTACCGTTCCACCCGCCGCACCCAGTCCACCAATTCCTCGATGGGTGCCGACACCAAGCCCGACCAGCGACGTGCTAGACCAAGCGAAGCAGCCAGGACTATGGCAGCGACAACGAAGATGACCAATCCAAGGAATCCGGCAGCGACGCGACTCAGAGTTTCCGCCCTCCGAGCCAACGTTGTACGTCTAGCAATTACCTCGGTGTGCTGCTGCAGTGCTTGCCTTGCCTCGGCATCGAGCACCATGGTATCGACCGTGCCCACCAACTGACGCCCACTCACCGCAATCTCATCGAGGACAGTTCTGATGCCGGCGGGCGAGCTATTGGACCGCACTTGAAGGGCCAGTACCACCAAAGCAACGACGAGCGGGAGAGTGCCCAGCCCGACCATTGCCATGAAGAGACGTCGCCTGAAAGAGAACTGCATTGCGGCAAGTTTACTGGTAGATCGGTTTGATGTCTATGCGGGGAGCAGTTAGCGGGGAGCCGAGAGCGGAGACAACATCGCTAAGTGTGACTCCGCTCCCAGCTCTCTGCTCCCCGCTCCCCGTTAAGTCACCTCCCGCTAGTTTGCTCCCGCTCCACGTTGAGTTGCGTGATGTCGGAATCCCAGCGTGTATCTCCCAACAGGTGTTTCACGAAATACTCAGCTCTGAGCCAGAACCAATAGTCACCCATGTTGCCGTAGCCATGCCTCTGACCAGGGAACACGAAGAAGTCGAATCGCTTGTTGGCTTTGATGAGTGCCTCAGCCATGCGCAGAGTGCCAGCTGGGTGCACGTTGTTATCGACGTCACCTGTGGTGAGCAACAGATGGCCTTTCAAGTTCTTCGCCAGTTCCGAATTCTTCTCGATGTCGTACTCGAAGGTCACCTTACCGGAGTCGTCCACCTCCTCTTTCACACCGTGGTGTTTCTCAGACCACCAACGGTTATACACATCATTGTTGTGATTTCCTGAAGAAGACACCGCGACCTTGAAGAAATCGGGATAGACCAGCATGGCAGCGGTTGACATGAAGCCACCGCCCGAATGCCCGTATATGCCTACGCGGTCGATGTCGATGAATTCGTGACGGTCGGCAAGCTGTTCGATCGCCGCCTTTTTGTCAGCCAGTCCGTAATCACGAAGGTTGCCGTAGCCATAATTGTGGTACCACTTGGACCGAGCCGGATGCCCGCCGCGGTTGCCAACGGTGATCACAACCATGCCGAACTGCGATAACGCTGTTTCGTAGCGGTTGGTCGAAAAGAACTTCGACACAGATTCTGTTTGTGGCCCGGGGTAGACATAAGCTACAATGGGATAATGCTTCGTGGAATCGAAGTCGAATGGCTTGTAAATGACTCCATATAGATCCGTTACGCCGTCTGCAGCCTTCACGGTGTAGGGCTCTGGGTATTGGTACCCTGCTTCCATCAATTTCGAGAAATCGGCTTCCTCCAGATCTGTGATCTTCTGGCCGGATGCGTTGAAGAGTGCCGCTGCCGGAGTGGTGTTGACCCGTGCGTAGTTGTCGACGAAGAACCGATTCGATTCCCCCATACTCACGCGGTGGTCGAAGTCCCCGGGGTCCAGCAGTTGGAGCCGGCTCCCGTCCAGATCAACACGGTACATGTGCTGGTAGTAGGGATCCTCACTCGGCTCCCTGGCATTGGCAGCGAAGTAGACG
>JBDGZZ010000619.1:0-2854 GCA_039588335.1 Gemmatimonadota bacterium
GGGCCAGGATAGCAGAAGGCGGACGTATCGGCTCACCGAGTGGGGACGGAATGTCCTCGCGGCGGAATCCGCGCGGCTGAGGCAACTGGTGGACATAGCGGTGGCAAAGCAGGTGCTGCAGGCGCGGGCAACATGAGCGGTAAACGTTCTTTTGGGCCTTCCCCGCTCTGGCTTTGGCTCTTCCGCCGAGCCCTATCGTTCCACCCATCGACATCACGCGCTGAGTACGGGTTGGAGATCGAAGACGTTTTCCGCGCTCGGGTTGAGAATGCGCGGAGAGCGTTTGGCAGTCGCAAGCTGTTGGGTTTTCAGATGCGAGAGGTCAAAGGCCTGATACGGACAGGTCTGCAAACGAGATGGGAAGGCCGCGCAGGGGGCGCGGCTTCGGCGGGTCCCCCGGCAAACCAACACAAAAAAGAAAAGAACGGAATCATGACGGGAACATTCGCAGATCTGCGGCTCGCCCTGCGTGGACTGAGAAAAGCACCCGGGTTCACCATCTCGGCGGTAGCCATTCTAGCCCTGGGCATAGGTGCAAATGTCACGGCCTTTTCGGCCCTGAAGGTTGCGGTCCTAACACCACCGCCGTTCCCCGAAGCGGAGCAGCTGGTCAGTGTAGATCTGACCCGTTCGGAGAACAACACGGAGCGTATCTCGCGGTGGGCTTATCCGTATCTCCAGCTACTTGCTGATTGGCCGGACAGACTGGTCGATCCGGTGGCCAGCTATAGGCACAACGTCGCGACTCTCACCGGCTTCGGTCCCGCCACCACCCATTTCGCCACAGAGGTGGTGTCGCCGGCTTACTTCGAAGTGGTCGGACATCCGCTGACGCTAGGGCGCGGCTTTCGGGAGGAGGAAGCAGACCCTAACGGGCCGTACCGAGTAGTCGTGGTGTCACACTCGTTCTGGCAATCGGTACTGGGCGGAGAGGCCGCTGCGCCCGGACGACAAATCGAGCTGAACGGCCTGGCCTTCGAGGTAGTCGGTGTTGCTCCCCGTGATTTTTCCGGCTTCGGGGGAGGCGCAGAGCTGTGGGTGCCACTGGGTGCTTACGCTGTGTTCCAGCCAGGCGTGCTCCAGCAGGCCGGCAATCATGTGGCATGGGTTGTGGGGCGCCTCCGCCCGGGAACCACGGTTGCGGCGGCTGATGCACAGATGGAGGTGGTCGGCCAAGCGATTGCCGAAGAGTGGCCGCGACCAGACCCCTACGGGGCAGGAGTGCGCCCGTTCACAGAGTTATGGACCAACCCAAACGCACGTACGGCGTCAATGTTGTTGACATTCGCCGCCGGTTTGGTGCTCGTCGTAGCATGTGCAAACCTGGCGGGGTTGCTGTTCACCAGGGCTCGCAGACGGGTACGTGAGGGAGCTGTCAGGCGCGCCTTGGGCGCTTCTCGCTGGCGCCTCGTTCGGTCCTATCTCCTGGAGAGTCTCACCGTCTCGGCTCTCGGTGGAATAGCAGGTCTCGGCTTGTCGCTGTGGGGCATGCGTCTGCTTTCGGCGGCATGGCCCAGCCAGTTTCTCGCGGGCAACAACACGGGACTACAGGTGATCAACCCCGATGGCCTTACACTCGATGTGCGCGTGATAGCGTTCGCAGTCCTGGTTTCAGTCTTTGCGGCACTACTGATCGGACTGATACCGGCGCTCAGGATGTCATCATTCAACATCACTGACCACTTGAAGGACGGCGCCGGCGCAACCGGGCGTCGCACGCCGCTTGCAGGCGTCGACCCGCAAGCTGCACTCGTAGGTGCACAGGTCTCTCTCGCCTTGATGTTACTGGTTGGAGTTGGCCTGATGGGCAGCACGGTCGGGCGTCTCCTTGGAGTCGATGCGGGATTTCAATCCGACAGGCTGCTCTCATTCGAGTTCTCGCTGCCGCAGGCTGTGCCACGACTCGACCCGCGCGACGAGGCGATGTGGCGTTCGCATATCGTTCTCTCGGCGCAGTTCGATGACCGGCTGCAGCAGCGCCTGAGCGCTGTGCCCGGTATTGAAGGAATCGCATTTTCTTCCGGCGCTATCCTGAAACATTTCGAAACCGTGCTCGGCGTAAGGATCGAAGACAGCGAGTCTGGTATGACGGATGCCGGCAGCCTCGGGGCAGTCCCGATCTCGGACAACTATTTCGATTTGCTCGGCATCCCCATTGTGAGGGGCCGCGGGTTCAACCAGTCAGACGGGCTCCACGGTCCACCAGTCGTGGTGCTGAGTCAAACGGCGGCGTCGCGGTACTTCCCCAATCAAGACCCGATCGGTAAGAGGGTGACGACATTCTTCGCGCTGCCCGGCAGGGAAACCGCCGAGGTGGTGGGAGTCGTCGGTGACGTGATATACACCGGTCCCGATCGGGCAAGATGGCCGGTTGCCTATTACTCGCTGCGGGAGCGAAGCGGACCCAGATACGCGACGGTGCGAACCGCGGGCGATCCAACCGAGGCAATCCGGTCGATTCAAGACGAGCTGTTCGCGCTGGACGCAACCGTTGCCATGCGCAACGTCACCACGATGAACCGACTCATCGCTGGTTCGGTCGGCGATCGTCGCGTCATCTTCTGGCTCCTTGCTGTTTTCGCCACAATCACCGTTCTACTTGCGGCCGTGGGCACCTGGGGAGTGGTCGCATACTCAGTCGCGGACCGTCAGCGAGAGCTTGGGCTGCGCATCGCACTAGGCGCTCAAGACACACGTGTTCTTGGCCTTGTCTTGCGAAGGAGCGTGCTTACCGCTCTGGTTGGGGTGGTGCTCGGTCTTGGTGGCGCATGGGCCGGCAGTCGTGTGCTGGAAGCGTTTCTGTGGAACACGAGTGCACGTGATCCCGGAGTTTTTCTGGGTGGAGCGGCGCTCC
>JBDGZZ010000620.1:0-2189 GCA_039588335.1 Gemmatimonadota bacterium
ATCCGGACAACTCGAACCACCTGATCTTGGGTGGCGACGGGGGCGTCTCGGTTTCATTCGACAGGTCCGACAACTGGCGCCAGTTACGGAACATGATCCTCGCTCAATTCTATGAGATAGGCGTCGACATGCAGGATCCGTATTACGTGTGTGGCGGCCTGCAGGACAACGGATCGTGGTGTGGCCCCAGCAATACTCTCTCCACTCAAGGCATCAGGAATAAGGACTGGTACAACGTTGGCAGTGGTGACGGGTTCTACACGGTAATGGATCCGAACAACCCCGACATCATGTTCGCCGAATCTCAGGGTGGCTTCATCGCGCGGGTAGACCTGACCACCATGGAACGCACGTACATACGGCCAACGGGCCGGCCCGGAGATGATGGAGAAATGCCCAGCTACAGATGGAACTGGGACATGCCCATCGTAATGTCCGCACATGACCCGGCAACCATCTACGTCGGCTCCAACGTGTTGTTCAAATCAACGGACCGCGGGTTTACCTGGGAGCAGTTCAGTCCTGACCTGACGAAACAGATCGACCGAGACACGCTCGAGATCATGGGCACTCAGCTGAGGCGGCCGATGCTGTCGCGCAACGATGGCATCTCGTCGTACGGGAACATGACGTCTATCAGCGAGTCGCCGCTCAACCCGAATGTCGTTTACGCGGGTACAGACGACGGTAATCTGCAGGTGACCCAGGATGCAGGGGCAACCTGGACCGACGTGGTTGACCACATCAGCGATCTGCCCGAGCGCACGTACCTGAGCAGGGTGGTCGCCTCGCGTTTTGCCGAGGGCAGGGTTTACGCCACGTTCGACGGGCATCGCAACGACGACTTCAAACCGTACGTCTTCGTGAGCGATGACTTCGGTCAGCGCTGGCGCCCGCTGGTGCAGGGTTTGCCGGACGGCTGGTCGGTCAACATCATCGCCGAGCATCCCCGCAACCAGAACTTGCTGTTCGTTGGTAACGAAGTTGGTGTCTACTTCTCAATTGACCAAGGTGGAAACTGGACTCGCCTCAAGAACAATCTGCCAACGGTTCCGGTGGACGACATCATCGTACACTCCCGTGAGAACGACCTAGTGATAGGGACGCATGGTCGTGGTATCTGGATCATGGATGACATAACTCCGCTGGAGGAACTGAGTCAGGATGTACTGGCTTCTGCCGCTCACCTGTTCTCCGTGCGAGCCGCGACGTCGTACAACGCCTACTCACCCCAGGGATGGACACCGGGCGTGCTGGCGGCACCCAACCCGCGCCAGGGAGCCAGAATCCGGTATTACCTCGGTGCGGACGTAGGCGAAGGTATGGTGGCGGCATCGAACGGCACGAATGGAGAAGAGGCGCAGGTTAAGATCACCATTCTCGATGCCGATGGAGCGGTGGTCCGGGAGCTGGAAGGATCCGGAAAGGCTGGCGGATACGAAGTGATGTGGGATCTGCGCCTGCCGCGGCCGTATGAACCGGAGCCAAGTCAGCAAGGTGGTTTCTTTGGCGCACCGCAAGGACCCAAAGTGCTGCCCGGAACCTACACGGTAAGACTGGAAGCAGCCGGTCAGACGATGGCGACTGAATTCGATGTGCGCCTCGACCCCAGAGTCCAGATTTCTCGCGCCGATCTGGAGGCACGGCAAGAAGCCATGATGAGCATGTACGCGCTGGCAAAGCCGCTCTATGAGGCTCAGGGCAAGGTACGTGAACTGAACGAACAGCTATCCGAAATCCAGACGCTCATAAAGGACCGTGAAGACGTGCCGGAGTCTATCGGCACCTCCGCCACCGAGATCGGTACCGAACTGGGTGAGATCGGCCGGGACCTCGGCCAGGCGAGTCGGGGCTCCCGGGGAGCGCGCCAAATCGAGGCCTCAACGACTCGGCCCTCTCCCGACGTGCTCTTCCAGATCGACCGCGCATGGGAACAAGTGCCCGGGCTGATCGAACAACTGAACGCGATCATAACTACTCGGATGCCTGCGCTCTACGACGACTTGAACCAACATGGTGTCAGGCCATCACCGGGAGAACAATTGGAAGTACCGAAGAAACCGGGTGGATGAACCGTCCGGAAACCAAACTGCGGGAAGTGGGAAGCAAGAGCCTTGGGTGGCTCACTTCCCATTTCCCGCTTCTCGTTTGCGTGCCACCAGACTGCATTCGTCTACTACGATGACCAA
>JBDGZZ010000621.1:0-2177 GCA_039588335.1 Gemmatimonadota bacterium
GCCGCCGATCGCCGTCGGCGGATCCGCGTTGTCGTCGTCCTCACCGACGTCGTTGTCATAGACGAGTGCATCACCGTCGTTCTTGTCCCAGATCCGAATCCGGAACAGGTCGACAGCGGTCGACGGCGTTAGCGCCGCGTCGATCGCACTCACCTGAAACCCATAATTCCCGGCGCCATTCACCGTACCCTCGCCCTTATACATCGCTTTGTGGATAGCGATCACCAGCCAATCGTAGCTGCTGGAGTGGAAGTTGAGGTCTGCCGCTTTGAACTGGAATTGCGTCTGGCCCGACGGCGTGCTCTGGCCATTCTTGTATTTGGAGACGAACCCGAAGTGAGCCTTGCCGGTCAGCGTGGGCTCCGCGACGTAGGCGCCGCTCGGAGAATCGATCCAACCTCCGCCCGTTACGAACCCAGCATCGGGGTCGTAGACGACGGTGAACTGTGTTGCTGACGCCTGCCCTGTGTTGCCGGCATCGTCCTCCACGGTCAACGTCATCGTATAGACACCGGCCGCAGTATACGTGTGACTTCCACTAACTGTGTTCGTGTTTTGATCGGTCGTACCTGGCGACGTGCTGTTGTCACCCCAATCCCATGTAGCGGTGTGGTCATCGCCATCGCATGCGTCGGTGAAAAGCCCACTGGTGTTGATGGAGGAATTGACCGGAATGGGATCAACAGTACTCGTAATCGTCAGCACTTCGGGGGCTGCACCATCGACGACGGTGATTGTCGCTGCGCACTGGGTGGACGCGAAGCCATCGCTGACGGACAGCGTGACAGCGTGCAGACCAATGCTGTAGGGCCCTGGCGGTGACTGCGTAACGGTAATGGGGTCTCCGTCCGGATCGTATGAACCGGCATCAACCGAAGCGTCGGCCGTGCAGGTTGAAACCGAGCTGACGCTGACGTTCTGGCAAAGCGCAACCGGTGACCGCGGATCGATGGACAAATCATCGAATGCGACTTCGAGTTCTGGTTTACCGCTCGCAGTCCGGTTCCTGCCAAGCAGAAAATTGGATGCAGCGTTCGGATCCACCCCGGTGATCGACCCGGCTGGCAGCGTAAGGTTCGATCCAACCTGGACTCCGTTTATAAACCAGCGAAACACATCATTGACGAGCTGAGCCTCGACGGTGAACGGTTCGTTGCTTTCGAGGACCTGATCGCCGTCCGTGTCACCCTGCAGGAAAGCGGGCCCGATTGGCCCCGTCGCGAGCGTCACGTACGTGGCCGTCCCAGGTCCGGTGCCTGAATTGGTGACGGTGAGGACGCGATACGTTCCGCTGGGGCTGATATCCAACCAAACCGACCCTTTGGTGAAAAGAGAGCTGTTGGGAAGGTCCATGCCCTGCCTGAAAACGAGGAGGACGTTATTGCCGATACCGGTGGGAGAGTAGTCGCTCGCCAAATACCTTGCTTCCACCTCTACGTGTGAATTGAATGCAGATCCAGCCAGCCGCACGAGGGAGGGATTGTTGGATACGCCGGTTATTCGCAGGCGGTTGGACTCGATCCGCGCTATGTCTGCCACGTTAAGGTTTCCGCCCGCCGCGTCGAACTCTTCGTAGTTCAGTGCTCCGGTTTCGGTTGGACCCAGCGTCGTGGAATTCGAGCGTGAGTACGTATCCGTGATCAACGTTGCTTCCGCCGAGAGGGGAAGAAGGAAAAGTGCTGCAACTACCATAGACAAAGCTTTCATCGCCAAACCTCCGTTGGGACACAATGCCGAGGTCGAGTGTGATCTCGTCAGACTCGTTCGTTACGGACGCGACCAGGCCCTTTAGCTACGATAAGTCCGAGCGTCTTTCGAGGGGAGTGGTGTCGCGACAACCGATCAAAAGCGCACAAATCGCAAGCAAAATCAATGCGTTCTTCATGACTAACTCCTTGGCTAGTGAGTGCACAGCGATGAAAAAAATGCTCAGCGATCCGGTCACGACGACGGCCAGACATAAGAGTGATGCACGTACATGATTCTCCTTTCGAAGCGGTTGGTACGATGGCCTTGGGGCACCCCTCTACCAGCTGAGCTTCGGACGGTGATGGTGCCCCGGTGTTTGGGCGGCTCGAAACCCTGTGGGATCGCGGCGGATGCGACTTCGATGGGGCGGGCAAGGGGTTGTTGAATACTATCAGAAGGTGGGTACCGTGTCCAGTAAACAGAGTTGC
>JBDGZZ010000622.1:0-2175 GCA_039588335.1 Gemmatimonadota bacterium
AGTACATACCGCCGGCCGGGATCATTGGAATATCGACGGGAATGCCATCAGGCATCACGGCGGTACCGACTTCGTGACCGAGGGCCCGATTGGGCATTCCCTTGATCTCGTCGCAGGCCCAAGATCCATCTTGCGGTCGTTGCATATGTGCAACCTTGCTCACATAGACCGTTGATTGAACCGCCGACCCCGACTATTTAAGCTGGCACCACGCTCCGACAAGCATAGGCGACGTGAGGACTCCACCATTCGTCGTCACCTCGTCCTTCAATTGCGTTTCTAGCTCATCTACATCTTCCATCGACAGTCCTGTAACTGCGAAGCGCCGAGCGACAGGTAGCATGCTGCGGAGGCTGTCCGTCATATAACGATAGATGGAAGCATCCGGTCCACCCTCGACTCTCGCTTGGAGCCAAAGGCGAGGCGGCGGCAGGCCCGCGTCGACGAACACTTGCCGAAGCCGAAGCCCCATGTCAGTATGTGCTCCCGCCGCACGGATCACTTCTGAAAGCCATCCCAGGATCCGGTCGTAGGTCCGCGAATGCGGGCACGAGTGCACTGTGGGAACTAGAGCGCTCACGTGTGATTCCAAAAAGGCAACCAGTCCGCCACGACGCACGTGGCGGGCAGCTGCGCACAACGTTTGGGCGGGATCGCCCTGATGCATGAGCACGAAGCGCCCGATCAGTGCGTCCACCGACGGGCCAAGCGCCAGCTCCTCTATCCCTGTCTCACTAAATTCGACGTTTTCGACGCCACCAATGGCGGCGCGGCTTTTGGCCTTTGCGAGAGCTTCACGCGCGTGATCGATGCCAAGGACCGATCCCTGGGCTCCAACGATGTCCGCGGCGAGGAAAGAGAAGTCTCCGATCCCGCAGCCGATGTCCAGCACCTGCATGTCCCGGCTTAGGCCCGCGGTCTCAAGGAAGCCACGCGAGATCTCCTCAAAGAACGCACCCTGCGTCTCCAGACGCTCCAGTTCGCGCGCCGAATGACCACAAACGTAAACCGGCTGCGATTGGCCAGTCACTGCACGGTCCGCGAAATCCAAGCAACTGACGGCAGCTCAGGTGCCCTGGACAGGTGGAACGCGCCTGTTCTGCGTGGGATCTGAACCGTCACTGTCTCAGGGCCAGTCACAGCTCAACCTCCCATGTTTCTCCGACAAGGTCATGACCGAAGCTATGATGTTGCTCGCTCTGTACCACAACGAAGCCCTCCTTTTCATAGATATGCCGGGCTGCGTGTAGAACATCATTTGTCCAGAGCGTCACTGTCCGGTATCCGACACGCCGTGCGAACCGAAGACATTCCTGCACGAGGCGGGTGCCTATGCCCAATCCGCGCGCCTTAGGTTCAACCAGCATCAGACGTAGCTTGGCCACCGTTTCCCTTTCAGGGTGCTTGACGAGAAACACGGACCCGACGTTCTCGCCGTCCTTCTCGGCTATCCAGCAGCGCTCCCGCTTCGGATCAAACTGCTGAATGAACTTTGCCACGATGTCCGCGACCAAAGCCTCGAAGTGCTCATCCCATTCGTATTCCTGAGCGTATATCACACCGTGTCTGTAAACAACCCAGCCCATATCACCCGGTTGATGAGGCCGCAGGAGATATGGGACCCTGTTCTCGGGCTGGGCGCCCAGTAATCTCTCGACAACTTGCATCGCCTCGACGAGCTGACTCTGCTCCACCTCCGAAAGGTCAGTTAGCATCGCACCGATTTCGTTGCGCGAGGCCGCGTTGAGCTTGGCAAACTCTAGCTGCCCATCCTCTGATAAAGACAGGTCGTTCTGGCGGGCGTCGGCTTCCGAAGCCTTCTTGTTGACGAGGCCGCGCTGTTGGAAACGGCTCAGAATGCGGCTCAGATAGCCCGTATCCAAGCCCAGCTCTTTGGCCAGTTCGGTTGCCGTTATCGCTTCATGGTGGGCGAGCTCGTATATCACACGAGCTTCGGTTACGGGGAATGGGCTCTTTAACAGCACCTCTTGCAGGACACCAATCCGCCTGGTGTAGAATCGATTGAACCTCCGAACGGCTTCAACTCGCTGAGGGAAATCGCTCTCTGTCATCATTGTGGGTCCCAAGACTCCGAGCTATTTGCCAATACTCGCACTTTCCCTTGCTTAATCAAGCTATGACAATTGCTTTTGTCAAGTAGTTTCCGATGCAAGG
>JBDGZZ010000623.1:0-2173 GCA_039588335.1 Gemmatimonadota bacterium
CTCTAGTGCTCGCTGCGTACCCCTACGCACTCTACCCGTTATTGCTGAGAGTGCTGACATGGCTACGATCGACAGGTGACGAAGAAGATGAGCCAAGCGAGTGGCCCACGATAAGCGTAACCGTCCCGGTGTACAATGAAGAAAGCGTCATTCGATCGACCCTGGAGAGCCTGCTACTGCTCGACTACCCGGACGACCGGAGGCAAATACTCATAGTCTCCGATGCTTCGTCTGATGGCACCGACCAGATAGTAGCCGAATACGCCGACCGCGGCATCGAATTCATGAGGTTACCGTCTCGGGCCGGAAAAACAGCCGCCGAGAATGCTGCACGCCCTGCCCTACGAGGCGACATCATAGTCAATACCGACGCAACGATCCGGATACATCCAAGGGCTCTGAAACCACTCATAGCTGCGTTCAACGATCCGTCGGTAGGTGTGGCTTCCGGACGAGATGTAAGCGTTGCACGTATCGACGAAGACTCCAACATGGGTGAGTCAGGGTACGTGGACTACGAAATGAAGATCCGGGCGTTGGAAACCAGAGTCCTAGGGATCGTGGGCGCATCTGGGTGCTTCTACGCGATTCGCTCCGAGCTTCACAATAAGCCCGTTCCCGCAGGGTTGAGCCGGGACTTCGCCTCGGCGCTGACCGCGCGTGAAGCCGGATTCCGAGCGGTTTCCGTCAATGAGGCCATCTGCTTCGTTCCAAGGGTCGGATCGTTGCGCACTGAGTATGGCAGGAAGGTGAGGACCATCGCGCGGGGAATCGGGACTCTGTTCTACAAGCGCAAACTCTTGAATCCGTTCCGTCACGGCCTGTTTGCATGGATGCTGCTCAGCCACAAGTTGTGTCGCTGGTTGGTACCGTGGGCAGGGGTCGTGGCGATTGCCTGCCTGGCTGTCATTGCCACAACCCAGACGTGGGCAAAGGCACTCTTGACCGTTTCTGCTATCGGAGTGGTGCTCGGCTTGGCGGGGTGGGTTTGGCCGCAGAACCGTAACACTCCCCGGATCTTCTCCCTGCCGGCATTTGCACTCGTCGGCAACCTCGCGGTCTTGCATGCATGGATGAACGTATTGCGAAGAGTATCGACTCCGACCTGGGAGCCAACTCGTCGGGACGCCAATGATATGTCCCCCCAGGAACCTTCCTGACGCCTCTCGAGCCCACGCTCACTGCCGGGGACGGCCAATCAGTCACGGTGGAGTAGTTGATAACCGCGTCTTCCCGACGCGTGTAAATGAACAATGATCTCGCCAACCAGCCCGAGCGCAACAGCCTGAATACCAAGGACGACCAGTAAGACGCCAAGCAACAGCATCGGTCTGTCAGCGATTCCCTGACCATTTAGACGTTGATACAGCAGCACCGCCAGCACACCGCCGCCGACTGTTGCCAGGACGCTGCCAATCAAGCCAAAGAATCTCAGCGGCTTCTCCGTGAAACGTAGGAGGAAGAATAGGCCCAGCAGGTCTATCACCCTTCGCAGATAAACGCCCGGTCCGTACACTCGGGTCGAAGTGTCACGCTCGTGTTGTGGCACCGAGAGTTCGGTCACCGCATAGCCCTCGCGAGCTGCCAGCAATGGGAGAAACCGGAAGAAGTCGCCGTACAATGGCAGGTTCAAAAGCACCTCACGGCGCATTGCCCTGACACCGCACGCCACGTCGTGGAGTCGGTTACTCGTCAGGCCACCTAGCAACATGTGAAAGACGCGGCTCTGTAAGCGATTGAGCCACGAGTCTCGGCGCGGCCACCGGCGCGCGGTCACCACGTCGTCTTCACTGTCCGCGAGATTCTGAATCAAGTCTGCTAGTGCCGAGGCTTGGACGCGGCGGTAAGCCGGGAGCGTCACGATCACTGGTGCGTGGCAATGAGCCGCCGCGAGCCGCAGCAGGGCTGCCTCCCCCATGGTCTGGCCTACCTGGAGCACGCGTATTGGCTGCTCCTGAGCTGCCAACTCGTGCAGCGGTGCAACCAGCGGTCCACACCAGGGCTCGGCTGCGAAAACAAACTCAAAGGTCCACCCCGACTCGAGGAGCGGCAGCGAGTATTCGTGGTAGAGTTCAACGAGGTCCTCAGGCCGTTCAGTGATCGGCACGATGACCGAAACGTCCACCGTCTGTGCTCCCTCACCGGCCTCGGGCCGGAGTACTTTGATCAACTC
>JBDGZZ010000624.1:0-2170 GCA_039588335.1 Gemmatimonadota bacterium
AGACTACAAAAAACGTTCCTGACACCTTTCTGTTCCTGTCCAAACCCGGTCGGGGTCGACGGCCGAACCGGCCGTGTGACCTTCGACCAGCTTCTTCAGTTGAGCAACCAGTTCCGGTTCGGCCATGCTAGCTGCATCTTCTACAGTTGTCCAGTGATTATGGCTGAGGGGCGGTTGACGTTTAAGGACTTACGTCGGTTCCCGGCGGCGGGAGCTCGAAATGTAGTGCCATAAGTTTGGGCGTTCTGCCTCTCTTGCTCTTGTCTTGTTGGGCGATCTTCTTATGCTGGTGATGGCAAATGGAGGTCGCCATGTTCGTGCGAAGCAAGAAGTCCGGGGCTTACGAGTATCTGCAAGTCGTCTGCAACGAGCGGATCGAGGG
This sequence comes from Gemmatimonadota bacterium, assembly GCA_039588335.1. GTDB lineage: Bacteria > Gemmatimonadota > Gemmatimonadetes > Gemmatimonadales > GWC2-71-9. Next base: position 383 of record JBDGZZ010000624.1, read on the forward strand.
CCGGGTCAAGCAGCGTGTGATTGCCACCTTGGGGCGACGGGATGTGCTGCAGAAAACCGGTCAACTCGATGCGCTGCTCGCCTCGTGCTCCCGCTTTGCGGAGCACACAGCCGTGTTGACGGCACACCGGCAGGGGCGGATCTCGCCTGCCGCGAAGGTTCGCATCGGTCCGGTGCTGGTCTTCGCGCGTCTCTGGAGCGAGTTGGGCTTGCCGAAGATCTTCAGGCGACTGCTCGCCGAACGGAAATTCGAGTTCGACGTCGAGCGGGCCGTCTTCCTGACGGTCCTGCACCGGCTGTTTGCCCCGGGCAGCAATCGAGCGGCCGAAGTCTGGCGGCGGAAATATGCCATCCAAGGCGTGGAGCAGCTTCAGTTGCATCACCTTTATCGAACGATGGCCTGGCTGGGAGAACCACTTCCCGAAGACCAGCAGGCCGGCGCCACACCCTTCGCTCCCCGTTCCGTCAAGGACCTGATCGAAGAGGCCTTGTTCCAGCAGACGCGCGACTTGTTCAGCGGGCTGGACTTGGTCTTCTTCGACACCACGTCGATCTACTTCGAAGGCGAAGGAGGCGAGACCGTCGGTCAGTACGGCCACAGCAAAGATCATCGTCCCGACCGCAAGCAGATGGTCGTGGGGGTGATTCTCGACGGCGAGGGTCGGCCGGTGTGCTGCGAACTGTGGCCGGGCAACACCACCGATGTGACCACGCTGATTCCGATTGTCGATCGGCTGAAACAGCGTTTCCACATCCGGTCCATCTGCGTGGTCGCCGACCGGGGAATGATCAGCAAGGATACGATCCAGCGGCTTCAGGCAACCGACCGCGACGTGCGGTATCTGCTGGGCGCCCGGTTGCGTTCGGTCAAGGAGGTTTACGATCAGGTGCTCCGCCGTGGGGGACGCTACCACGAAGTGTATGGTCCGAAGAAGAAGAGCAAGGATCCCGCGCCGCTGAAAGTGAAAGAAGTGTGGGTCGAGGACCGACGTTACATCGTCTGTCACAACGAAGACCAAGCCCAGAAGGACCGGATCGACCGAGAGGCGATCGTGGCAGCACTGCGTGACCAGCTTCGGCAAGGGGCGAAATCTTTGGTGGGCAATAAGGGATATCGGAGGTTCCTGAAGACGCGCTCGCGTGGTGGGTTCGAGATCGATGAGGCCAAGATCGAAAGCGAAGCCCGTTTCGACGGCAAGTGGGTGTTGCAGACGGACACCGACCTGGCGCCCGCCGAATGCGCCTTGAAGTACAAGGAGCTTTGGATGGTGGAGCATCTGTTTCGGAGCATGAAATCGATCCTGGAAACACGTCCCATCTACCACAAATGCGATGAAACGATCCGCGGCCACGTGTTTTGCAGTTTCCTGGCCCTACTTCTGCTGAAGGAACTCCAAACCCGCCTGGCCGCCCGCGGCTGGCAGGTGGAGTGGCAAGGGGTGCGCGATGACCTCGACGCGCTGGAGGAGATCACCATCCGAACCAGGGGCCGCACCTTCGTCATCCGCAGTGACCTCCAAGGCGACGCCGGCAAAGCGATCCAAGCAGCCGGCGTTGCCCTGGGCTCCGTCGTTCGCCTTGAGGCCCCTCAGCCGTGAATCCAACCACCGTCCAACCCAAGTAAACCTGTAGTGCCAAAGACGAGACGCGTTGCCCTAACCGCCCTCCCAGCAACAAGATGTGATTTCTCGGTGTTGAAGACGAGTCAAAGTCGTCCGGCAGAGACTCGGACTTGGACCGACTCGCGAGTCATGGTCAAAGCTACCTCGCCAATTCGAGCCAATCCGCT
>JBDGZZ010000625.1:0-2170 GCA_039588335.1 Gemmatimonadota bacterium
GTCGCAACCACCGTCAAATCTTCTTTAATAATGTCGAATATCATCCGAACCGTCCCGGCACCCTCCTTTTCGATACGGTACTGTAACACGAACCCTTGATCACATGGTCGGTCACCTATGGGCTCGAGGCGATACCGATATATGTCATCTGCCGCCGTTACTAGCGTCGTGACATAATCCGCATCGACAACCGGCTCCTCGTCAATCGACGTGTATATGTCTGTGGTGCCTGACACCTCATCCTTCCAGTTACCTATCGCTACGTCAGCAGACGGGTAGACATACGACGCTTCCCTAACCTGGAAGGCATCATATTGGAATGTGTCACACTGAAACGCCCGCAGTTCCGTCGCTGTCGCAGACTCAAGAATCTGGTCAAAACCCGATTCAAGACCCGCCCCATCATTCCACGCCCGGACATGGAACTCATAGACGCCCGGAGCTAGGTTTTCAACTTTGTACTGATCTGTGCCGGCAGCAACTCCTGTTGGGGTCGCTAATATCCACGTTGTATTTCCCTTGAGCCTATAATAGACCCGATGCTTATAGGTGTCCGCTGTCTGGTCGGTCCAGCTGATCGTGATGTCCGCGATCCGCGCCTCAACGAGCGTAAGGGACGTCGGACGCGCCGGAGCCGTAAGGATGCTGATTTCGTTCGAGTCATGGCTCGCTGATTCGCCGGCGTCCTCCCAATCTCTGAGTATGTACCAATATGTCGTATCGGGACTCGGGCCAGTCGTGCTATTCGCGTCATTATCGGTGATCGTCGAGCCCTGAGTCGGTGTAATGTCGTTCTGGATGTTGCTCCCAGAGGTCGCCGGACTCGCTGTGTTCCTCCACAGATCTGAGTGGTCAGTGTTTACGTCATCGTGTGTATCAACGTCGATGGGGACATTTTCATCATCGGTCCCTGTACCCTCCGAAACAACAGCCGTCGTGAAATCGGAGATGTAATGAACGGCAGACCGTGGAGCCAGAGAGAACGGACTGATTGGAACATGGGCTGCAACAGTCGTCCCCGTAACTGCTCCTGAGTTTCCATTCCCTGTATAATCAGGCTGTGTTCCTGTACCCTCGTAACCAAGCTCGAAGTGTATGACGTCGTTTGAGTAGGTTTTCTGAAACTGAAACTGTATTTTGCGAAGGTCAGCTTCATTAGCTCGATAATTTGTCCACAGAAACGAGGCAATTCGACCGTCTATCGATAGACTTGAGCCGACCCGGTTGCCGATACCAAGATCGAACGTGTTGTCGGTTTGGAAGGTGCCGCTTCCAGCATCACGAGTATCATAGGACCCGATCTCAGTTACTAGAGTATCGAGATCACCCTTCCAAAGTCGCGGCCCGTCTGTGCTGTCGTAAGTAACCGCAACAAATAACCACTTACCTGTCTCCCAAAACCCGGTCCCGCTGATAGCCTCCGCGTTTGTGGTGTCCCGTATCATGTTGAAGTGAGCGCTATCGTCGACACCAAACTCAGCGACGAGGAATGTCGCACGTTTACGAACATAGACTCCATCATTCTGAGCGGTGTTAAGATACAGCCACATCGCCCACGTGAATGTGGTTTTATCGTCTATGTCAGACGCAGATGAGACGGTAACTATATCGGAGCTACCACCCGTAAATTCGAGTGCCATTAGTCGCTATACTTGAAGCGAGCGTCAAAAAGGATTGCACTTCCCGCCATCGTATCAGCTGCGTCTGCACCGTCGCGATCAAGTTTCCATAAGACCGTCTCACCCGGTGAGAAATCACCATCCGTCAAGTCAATGGTGAACTCCAATCGCCGGTTCGCTGCACCTGGAGCAGCATCGGTTCCAGTGGCGGTTTTCTCGCCACTCTGAACCTGGTCAAGGCTCTCGGTATCGTTTCCTCCTATCGAGCGATACCGAATATCCCACTTGACATTGCCAGATGTCAGAGTAGCCGTCCAAATGATAACGAGATCAGCCGCCGACGAGTAGTTCTGTGGCACTTCAAACTGACCCCGAAGCCCATGTACGCCAGTGGGTTGAGCAGCGTTATCAGCCCCAAATCGGGCGATATACACCGGAAATCGGTCGTTTGTTGCCAAGATGTTGTACGGCTCGATGAAACAGTCACCTGAGCCATCTGGATTCATGCCGAATCCAAGCATTGAAATTCGGTGTGTAGCCATTACGGAACA
>JBDGZZ010000626.1:0-2165 GCA_039588335.1 Gemmatimonadota bacterium
GCGATGGTGCTTGGCGTCGCCATCATACTTGCTGGTGTGTTGGTTGCCGTCTCCCCAGAACGTCTGCTTTCGGTTGCAGACTGGGAGTCGCGGCGCGGCCTCTACATCGCGGCAGCAATGCGCGTCATCACTGGGCTTGTTCTGATTCTGGCAGCTCCAGCCTCGAGATCTCCCACTGGGTTTCGAATCATCGGCGCCATCGCGCTTCTCGCGGGCCTCGTGTTTCCGCTCCTTCCCACCGATCGCTGGGCGGCGTTCATTCGGTGGTGGACCCAGGAACACCGCGCCCTTTATCGGGCCTCCGCTACGGTGGCGATACTGCTTGGTGCGTTCATTGCGTATGCAGCTCTGCCCTAGCGCACCGCCGCCCAACAAGCGGCCGAAGCTGACGTACCGCAGCTCGCCCCCACCCGCCTGTGTTAACCTCCGGCGCCGAAACCAGGCGGCTCCAGCCAATCGGTCATCTGCCGCGCGGGTGGGAGCCCAGCCGTTGGGCGGCTCCTCAGTCCCATGAGCTGAACAAGAGAGTGATGAGATAAGAACTGGAACTAGTTTCAGCCTGTTGCACCCGAATCTGGCGAGTTCGCTCCCGACACCCACGCATAACCGCACTATCGCAATCCGAGGAGAGTCCCATGGCAGACAAGGAAACGCGCGAATTCAAGATCCTCGAGGACGAGTACGAAGACGGGAAGATCTACCGTAGCATCCCCGACCCCAACCCCGAAATCTACATCCGACTCTTCGATCCCAGCCGCCTCTATGAACCCGATGATGGCTTCACCGAGCCGCCGCCAGGCGAAAGCTACCCAATGGAAGAGATCCAGGAAGCGTGGGAAGGTTTCAAGAGCTGCTGTCCGGTGAACACCATCGATGATCTTGAACGCCGGATGAGCTATCTCACCAATGACGTCATCATGCAGAACCCGATGATGTTGGCAACTGGGCGAGAGGAAGTCTTTCAGTTCATGGTCGCCGACCTGTACTGGTCCCCGCCCGTGTTCTACTGGGAAGCGTACGGACCGGATCGGGTTGTCTTCAAATGGTCGCAGTACGTCCGCAAGAACAAGAAACCCAACCCCAAGATACTCTTCGCCATCAGCACTTGGAAGTACGCCGGATCCGGGAAGTTCTCTCACTACTACGCGCGTTGGTGCCGACATCAGTGCTACGAGGTGATGAAAGACGGCGGGATGGACATGGCTCCGGAGATTTTCTTCCCGGGCATAGGGCTAGGCTAGGTTCGGATTCTCACGGCTAAGGCGAGAACATCTGTGGGTCAGAGTACCGATCGAGCTCCCGGCCCTTGTCCACGATCCGCAGACGGATCCGAAAGCCACGGGCGACGGCGCCGATTCGGAGCACGGGAGTCTCGCGGAGGTCGGGGCCAAGCTCAGCAACCCCGTGTCCGACGTGTTGGCCCACTTCACGCAGTTCGGTCTCGCCTTCAGCAACGGCGAGGCCAGTTGATAGGGCGTTGAAGCTCCGTTTCCGCGGCGTCGGATGGTGGCGGTCATGTCGAGCTCCCTCGGAGGATGAGGCCTTGGCACAATATCGCTGAATCTCTCTTCAGGAGACCGTGGTATGCTCTGGGCGAGGAGACACAACCGACTGGGGAAGCAGACATGAGCGAGGGTATCTATCAGCGACTCAGGAAGGCAGTAGCCCGAAACAGCGCGATCTTCTTGGCTACCGCTTCAGGGTCAGAGATAAAGTTCTTGAAGAAGCTGTTCACCGTGGAAGAAGCTGAGCTTTACCTGCATCTGACCGAGAACCTCGAGACGCCTGAACGGATCGCCCAGCGCGCAAACCAAGACCCCGAAACAGTGGCAGCCACGCTGAAGCGCATGGCGGAGAGAGGGCTCGTATTCCCCAAGCGAGACAGTCAGAAGAACTACTATGCCGCAGCGGCGTTTGCCCACGGCATACTTGAACACCAGGCCAACCGGATGGATCGCGAGTTTGCGCAAATCTACGAGCAGTACATGTGGGAAGAGAAGATTCCTGAGGAGGAGCCAACCGATCCAGGAACACAGCTCGGCTACCCGCTACGGGCTATTCCCGTGAACGCCCCCGTAAGTGTTTCCCAGCCGATTGCACCGTACGAGGACGTCAAGGCACTCATAAAGAGCCAGGACCGCATCGCGGTGGCCAACTGCTTCTGT
>JBDGZZ010000627.1:0-2161 GCA_039588335.1 Gemmatimonadota bacterium
CTCTGGGTGAAGACCCTTCTCAGTGAGAAGAGACCGATCCATAAACAGGCCGTAGAAGAAGATCTTGCTCATGGGTTCGGAGCTGTCCGCCTAACGACCCTGCGAATAAGCTGCGGCGTGATCAGCCAGCGGGCGAGATGATCTAGACCGTTTGAAGATTCATACCAGCGCATAAATCCAATGACCTTCCTATTGAACCGAGCTGCGCCGTCTGCTGCATGCGCTTGTTAGACAGCGCTCGCGCGAAGCTCCTCAAGCTGCCTCCGATGATGATCATAGTCAGCGATCAGGTCGTCCACAGTGCCCTTCACTGTCAGAGTCTCACCGTCGTGCCGAACCCCGAAATCACGATCCCACTCCCCGGGGTCAATTGCCCGTAAGAATTCGGTCAACTCCCCTGTCGACGCAGCCAGGCTCGCAAGCAATGTCGCTCGATCCACGTCTCCGTACTCGCGGACAAGAGCGGCGTTCACCGTCGAGTAATCGGGGCCAGGATCGACATCGTAAAACGGCAGCTCGCCCCTTAGGATTTGCTGTGAGCCACGCACTATGTGACGGTTCCACCCGATCAGGTGAGCCAGGATGTCACGCACTGTCCAACCGGAAACCTTGCTGAGAAAGAGACGCTCATCGAGCGCCGCGAGGGAGCCTGCGAACGCTTTAGTGCAGTGCTCAAGCTGGTCTATTTGGTCTTCAATGGTCACACTTCACTCCGTCGTTGAACTTCGCCGGTAGAGTGGGATCTGGTCCGAACCCCCGCGCTGTCTAACGACTCTGCGGCTAAGCTGCGAACGCAAACTCAACTGCTGCATGGACTCGTCAGTCTTCATAGATCCCACCGTTCCCACAAATCAATTGCTCCTACCGCGTTCGACAGCTTCAGGCCCCTGTTATTCTGGGGTCTCTCCACCCTCAGCTCCCGCGTAATGTCAGCGGGATCGTCATGACGCCCGACATTCCTCTCATTGATCTGAGACGAAGGCAAAGGCGACCCATGTACTGTCCTTTCTCATTGCCGCAAGGTCCAGTATCCCGTCGCCGTCGATGTCCTTGAATTCGACCGGCAGGTAATCGGTCCAGTACGGGCCCTCTGGCAGTGCGACTTCATACCACTCTCTGGTGTTTCGATCGTAGCAGTCGAGGTAGTCGGATCTGGATGCCGAGTCCTCCTCCATGCTGTAAAGGACGCAAGGCGGAACCGTAATGCCTGCGTTGCTAGAAACTGATGGAGCCCGAACCTTATGGTAGTCGTCCGCCGAGCCGTGGTAGCCTGCATCGACGAGGTAGCCGTCGGCATGCTGCACACCACTGAATACACCCGAGTGCTGGCCGACAGCTACCAGGTCCAACAATCCGTCGCCGCTGAAGTCGAAGAAGACGGATTCTACCATCATATATCCGTCCATCCATCGGCCCTTCGGGTGCCGGTTCCGATCGTATGAGCGCGACATCTCTAGCGGCCACGGGAGTCGATATTCACTCGTGATGTCGGCAGAGTACAACTGAGTACGGTCGGCCAGGCCGAAAGAAAGCGCGCGCACTGAGTCGACGAAAAAGCGGGCAGCGTCGGACCAGCCAATTTCCAGAAGGGAATCAACGGTTTCAATGCTCACGTTTCGCCGAGCCGCCACATGTTCTCGAGCGCTCGGGTGTCCCGGCCTCACCCAGCCATCATAGAGAGCGGACACCTGGTATCGGAAATTCAGATAGGCCGTATCCCTGGCGATTTGCCAAATCCCTTGCGGATCGATTTCCACAAGCCTGCTGCGGCCCAGGTCGGGGCCGTAGGATGCATAGAAACACACTGGTAGATCATTTGATTTCAACCAGGCGCAGTCCACGTCCCTAGCATTCACGGGAAAATCAAAGAGCGTCTTTAGCAACAGGCGCCCACGGTCATTGTAGATGATTTGCTGGTGCACTAGAGCGGGTCGAACACCCGGCGGGTATCGCTGTGTGGCCAACATGAGAGAGGGATAAGACCCGTTGCGATTGAACGAAAGGAGCGACCCGACCTCGACGCTCGTTGCCGAATCTTCTGCCATCTCGCCGAGGGAGTATCGGAATTCATCCCCATTGCTGAGGACCACGTGAATCGATGTGTCGTTCTCCACTATCCGATCGAGCACGCCATCCCCGTCGAAGTCCACCCCGTCCGGCT
>JBDGZZ010000628.1:0-2154 GCA_039588335.1 Gemmatimonadota bacterium
CACTTTCATTCGTTTCGCGACATGCGCGGCAACTCGCTGCTGATGACGGCGCTAGAACGTGGCGCCAGCCGAGATATGGTTGAGGCTGTGCTGGAATTCCAGCCGTTTAAGCACCATTCCCCCGAAGACCAGGAGGCGCTCGTGGCGCTGGCCGAGCGTGCTGGGCGCGGCAATCTCGTTCAGAGCTTCAGACGCCCCGTGCCCAAAGGTGTGCCCCGTGCGGCGCATGAGGCCCATGAGCGAGGTATCCGGAGCATCGAACTTGGTCGTGCGGATGCCGGCGGGATCAGCTATTTCCCGTTGGAGATGCCCGAATGCATCAACTTTTACCACATCGACAGCCGCGGACGCACCGAGGTAGGTTACGCGCTTCCGCCGTGGTTGCTCTCCGATAAGGACAGAGAGGAGATGGAACGCTGTGGGGCGCTGTGGTTCGAGCCCTTCATCGAGAAGCTCAAAAACGGCGAAGACTTCACGATCGAAGCTCTCCAGCGTGCCCATCGCACCGCCAAGGGGCGCGAACTGGGGTTTAATACCATCGTGAGCTAAGATGAGGGCTTCGTAGGACACGATGACGCCGCGGACGCATAGGAGTTTTTCCACGTCGCGGTGGCTGAGACTGAAGCGGAAGGAGAGTCAAACCGCGTGGCTGATAATCTCGGCTGGGAAACGATGATGTTTGTAGGGATTGGTCGGTGCTGGGGTGGTCATGGCAGCTCCACACAAAGACACGGCTGTATGAGAAGAGCACACCTCTCCCAGGAGGAATTGCGTGGGGGTGATGTGTATGCCACATGGTGCTGAGGCTACACAAGCTCGTCATGAAGTTGTCAACGCCCGATAGACGGGAGAGCGTTAAAAAGTGGGGGGATTGAGTGGAACCAACGGTTTATGGAGGCGAACTCTAGGCGCTAGGCGTTTGAAAACGAGCCGATTCTCTATCCCTGGGACATGTCACTGGCAGCACCGATCCAACCATACCTCCCGGATTGTAACGCTCACGGTGACGACCGTCATTTCCTTGGGAAGGGGGCTGATAGGGCTCATGCATGGGCTCCCATTTTCACAGTGGATATACGTAGCTAGGCGGTCTCGCGTTAGGCGTCCTTGACGGCGACGAAATAGCCCCAGCCGATCTTCCCTTCGCTGCCCGCCCGTGACCAGTAGCTCCAGATGTTATAGTTATGCTGGATCGTCGTGTCGTCGATGTCCGCGGCGATTTCTGCGCGTGTCTCTTCGACGCGCCGGGCGACGGCGGCAAAGTGCGGGGCGATGTGTTCGGACCAGTCTTCATAGCGCTCGATCCGGAAGCCACAGGCCTCAAGCGCTTGCTGATACGCCTCTGCATGCCACAAATCGTCCGACCCGTGGCGCGCGGCAATGCGGGCACGCTCGTCGGGCGCCAGCAGCTCTTGGCGCACCAGTTGGTCGGACAGCACCGCCTTCCCGCCTGGTTTGAGGACACGGTATGCTTCCTGAAAGACCTGCGGCTTGTTGGTCGAGTGGGTGATGGCTTCTTGACACCACCAAGAGTCGAACGTGGCATCGTCGTAGGACAGGTCGTGGTAATCGGCCCAGGCGAAGCGCACCAGATGGTCGAGTCCCGTGAGATGCAACAAGGCCTCGGCCGTCGCCAGTTGCTGACGGGAGTAGTTCGTCGCCACAACCTGACACCCATACTCCCGAGCGAGGAAACGGGCCATGGCGCCAAAGCCGCAGCCGACCTCGAGCACGACATCGCTCGGGGTAAAACCCAGCGGTGCAGCCATACGCTGTTTGGCACGCAACATGGCGTCTTCCATGGGCTCGTCCGGCGAGGTGTAGATGCCGAAGTGAATGTTCTCGCCCCAGATCGCCTGATAGAGCTTGTCCGCACTGTCATCATCGTAGATGAAATCGTAGTGCAGGAGATCACCCTCAGCCATACCGTCTTCCTACTCTCTACGTGTTGTGTACGTCAGTACATCCCGCCGTTAGAATACGAGCCACTTGTGGCGGTGCTAATGCGGAATAACCCCTTTTCTTTCAATTCCGCATTCCGCATTCCGCATTCCGCATTCTCCTGACGTCGTGCCGATATGTAAGAATTTATGTCCGGTTACTTATATCCTGTATATGCGTGGGCGCTATACTGACATAAAGCCCTCTTTAACG
>JBDGZZ010000629.1:0-2153 GCA_039588335.1 Gemmatimonadota bacterium
GCCAACATCAGACGACGGGATGATTGAGGAACGTGGGCCCAAAGAGTCTGCTGTCCCTGTTTTCATGATTTCACTAGCCCAAGTTGGCCAGTTACGAGTCTGTAACCGTGTTCTTGATAGCGTCAAGGGCGATTTTGCTCGTGAGTTATTGACTACAGTCGGTGTCTCCAACATGCCATCGGGGCTCGCCCATTCGCGTTGGCAATTGAACGCCGAGGCGGTCGAGTAGTATGCGCTGGGCTTGGTCCGGCTTGGTGATGCAGCGGATGCGTACGTCGCGTCCCGTCGATGTGGGAAGCACGACGTCTGTGGACTTGATGCGTTGGAATTCCTCGATGACCGTGCGTGGCCCGTTGCCAAGTCCTGACCGCTCCATCCATTGCTCCAACGTCTTCCACATGGCGTAAGCCAGGAACGAGAACAGGATGTGCGCCTGCACGCGATCCTGGCGATGATGCCAGATGGGACGCAGGTGCAATTCGGACTTCTGCGTCCTGAACGCCGACTCCGCTTGCGTCAACTGAATGTACGACTTCCAAAGATCCTCCGCTTTCCAGTCGGTCAAGTTCGTACGTAACACGTAACATCCTTCGCTGAGTCGCGCCCAATCTCGCCAGGCTTCCTTCTTTTTCCATGTGACTTCCAGATGTCCCTTCACGTCGTCGCGTTGGATCTCACGAACCTTGATGTCAAACAACCCGGCCGCCCGCGAGTTGCGCCCGAGGATCCGTCCGATCTGACGCTCCACCTGGCTACGGTTGGGCTTCTTCTTGCAGCGCTCCAGTCTCCCGGCCAGACGCGTCAGATCATCCTCGATGCGTTTCTCGAAGCGATCGTGCATGGCCCGTTCCTTCTCGCGACGAGCGAGGCTGCGGCAGACGATGAAGGTCTCATGGCCTTTGGGCCCTGGGCATAGCCTGACTTCGACACCTGTCTCGACTTCAGTCCACGCCTTCTCGAGCAATTCCTTTTCGAATTCACGCAGCATCGACTTAGGTGTGCCGACGATGTATCGCCCATTTCGTTCATGAAGGAACGCGATGTTCTCGTCGCTGACCATGCCTCGATCCAGCACCCAAATTCGATCCGCTTGACCGTGTCGTTCCTCCATCGCCTCGACGATCTCCTGCAGCGTCTTGCTGTCGTGCCGGTTGCCCTCGAAGACGTCGTACGCGACCGGCAAACCCTCACGCGTCACGACCAGACCTATGCAAACCTGTTTGCAGTCGGGGCGGTGATCACGCGAGTATCCCCGGCGGGCCTGTGGATTCCGTAGTGCTTTGCCTTCAAAGTAAGTGGATGTGACGTCGTACAGAAGGAGGTCATAGCCGGTGTCGAACAGCGTGGCGAAGCGTTTCTTCAGGTGCGTCTCGATCGCCTCCTTGTGCGGCAGAAGGGCATCGTGGGTGCGGTAGAGTCGTTGCGTATTGACGAGGTAGCCGGGTATGCCGAGCAGATCGTCCAGCGCCGTGCGCAAGTACCAGGTGTCAGCGATGTGCAATTCGCTAGACGGCTCGCAGAATCGTGCCAGGGTCGACACCGTGGCCATCAACGGCCAGGGGATGAGCGATCGACCGCGCTCGATCTTGCGATCCAGGAGCTTGTCCAACTCCAACGTCTGCCAGAGCAGCAGACCCAGGTAGAGATCACCAAAGTCGCGCGTCCGTTCGACACGAGCTTCACGAACAAGCACTTCGACCTTCTCGGGTACCGGATCGGAAGGGTCGGTGTCATCGAACAGATCGAGTTGAGCGGGCCGCGGGCGTCTTGCGATTCGCGCCACGTGAGCCCACCCGGCCTTTTCACATGGTTCCAATTCACCGAGATAAGAAACGACTTGGTGTCGCGGCCCACGCCCCGTCCGGACAGACTTGACCAATGCCCAGTACGTATGACGCTTCCCGTTCTTGCGAATCGAAATCCGTTTCAAGAACACTTGCGACCTCCTGTCAACATCAGGATCGCAAGCGAATGACCTCCATTCAAGGGCCGGGGTTTTGACTACACCGCCTTTGCGGATACCGAGCCCGCCTGGACGTTCAGCAGCAACGATTCAACCTCGAAAAAAACCGAAAATTCTCCCAAACTGGCCAACTTGGGCTAATGATCAGGCGAGAATATTAACACCAGGCCGGGAGGGGCGGCACCGCAAG
>JBDGZZ010000630.1:0-2152 GCA_039588335.1 Gemmatimonadota bacterium
ACCGCCGTGTGGGTTGCCTTATGCGGGTCGATTCCAATCGTTGTGACCATCAGAAACCTCCTTCTCGAGGTCACATCAACAAGTGGCCACGGTGGGCACTCCTGATCACAACAACCGGTTGCCTCTGGCGTTCGCCTCTTTCGAGCCACACCACGACCGAGGGCTCGAAGGGCCAGCAGTTCGTTACAAAGACCACCCCATCACAGGGTTCGCCAGGCACATCGAGAGCCAAACCCTTCGAGCCCCCAAAGCTACGGGACACAACCGTCCCGCAACCCCCACATCATCAATCAGGCACATCTGCGCTCGTTACGTCGGCTTCTAGCGATCGCGCTGACGACTGCTCGGGAATGCCGGTTGTGGGTGGTTGTCATTGGCGAAGGCTCCCGGTCCTTTGTGCCTTCTCTGGTCCGTGGCACTCGGGGCGACTAGCACCTGGGCTCGGGTGGTGGGGCCTGTTGAGATGTTAGGAATCTTTTGGCGTCGCTGAGCATTGATCTACCTGTGCCTTGAAACGGGCAGGCCTGCATGCTGATGAGAAGGAGACGGTTGTGGACTTCGACGCCAAGAACACCGCAGTAGTGATTACTGACCCGCAGAACGACTTTCCAAGTCCCGATGGGGTGACCTGGGAACTGGTTGGGGAGAGCGTGGTAGAGAACCAGACGGTCGAGCACCTGGAGCAGCTGCTTCGTGCAGCGAAATCGTCTGGCTTCCAGGTCTTCGTGTCTCCTCACTACTACTACCCGACCGACCATGGCTGGCAGTTCGGTGGGACCGTGGAGAATCTGATGCACGAGATCCACATGTTCGACCGGTCGGGTTCGCTGTCGCTCGAAGGTTTCGAAGGATCGGGGGCCGACTGGGTAGAGCCACTCGGGGCCTACATCAACGACGGGGAGACGATTGTTGTCAGCCCGCACAAGGTTTATGGACCTGAGAGCAACGACCTGGCTCTACAGCTCCGCAAAAGGGGTATCGGCAAGGTGATCCTTGCGGGGATGTCGGCCAACCTTTGCGTCGAAGCTCACCTGCGCCAGCTAACCGAAGATGGCTTCGAGGTGGTGGTCGTGAAGGATGCGACTGCAGCGGCGCAGCATCCCGAGTTGGGCGATGGGTACGCGGCCGCCCTGGTGAACTTTGGATTCATCGCCAGTGCAGTCCTCACCACCGACGAAGTGGCGAGCGCCCTCAGCTGATCGAAGGAAGATGGAATAGAGGTGCGGGCCGGACCGACATATCACTGGCTCGGAGCAGGGGCCACGATCCGTCCGAGCCACCCGCACCCCTCATCACCGCCCGCCACGCTCCTCGAGCGCCTGACGCGCCCACTAGTTACTTCTTCGTAACCCATGGTAGGTCTTCACATACGCACTAAGAGGTCGTAGGATGCTGGGACTCAAAGACCGAAGTGAGGGTGCATGAGGATTATCAGGGTGATGCTGGCAGCATCGGTTCTTGTGTTTGCAGTGGGGGCGGCCGCGGCCGCAGCACCGATTAGCGACGGTGAGCGTTACATCGTGGTGCTGAAGCCCGGTGTTGGTGATGTCCGCGCCGCGGCTGGTCAGCTCGCTCGTGCGCATGGCGGGGAAGTCGGTTTGGTCTTTGAACACGCTTTGCAGGGGTTCTCCATCTCGATGTCGCCTTCTGCTGCGGGTGCTCTGGCCCGGAACCCGCAGGTCGCCTATGTCGAACCCGATGCGTCTGTGTCGATAGACGCCCAAGAGGTGCCCACGGGAATCGTGCGGATCTTCGCCGACGGCAACGGGAATCTGGATATCGACAGCAACGATGATGCGCGGGTCGATGTCGACGTAGCGGTGATCGATACGGGGGTAGATTTCCAACACCCCGATCTCAATGTGGTCGGTGGCGTGGATTGTGCGGGCGGTGGACCGTTTAGTGGTTCCTGTTCCTCTGGCGGTGACGACGACCATTACCACGGCACGCACGTGGCCGGCACTATCGGCGCTCTGGACAACGGTTATGGCGTGGTGGGGGTGGCTCCTGGGGCGCGCATCTGGGCGGTGAAGGTGCTCAATCAGCGGGGGAGTGGCTATACCTCCTGGGTCGTCGCGGGGATCGATTGGGTGGCGGCCAACGCTGAAACTATCGAGGTCGCCAACATGAGTTTGAGTGGTGGCGGGTTCAG
>JBDGZZ010000631.1:0-2149 GCA_039588335.1 Gemmatimonadota bacterium
AGGGCGGGGGCGATGCCTCGGCCGATCATCGCTTGAAATTCACCGTGTGTACTCGGTATACTCTTGGAAAGCTCCACAGAGACGTCGGTCACCCCGACAGAGGATTGGAGGTGCGCCAAATGCCGATAGCGTCGATACGGATAGCTGCCGTCCTGGTCGTTATCTTTTTGTTAGCCGCAGCTCCAGGAGACGCGATGTTTCTTTGCGCAGCACGAGCCGAGACGGTGAGTGAGACGGGCGCAGACACTGTCGATTGCGTCCTTCCTGGGCAGATTCGGCCGCTTGGTTCCACGACGTACGTCACGCGCGGCCAAACCATTAAGACAACAAAAAAAGACTGCGAAACGCGCGGCGGCAGGCCCGTGGCTCCGAGCGAGCGAGAGACCGAAATGCCAAGCGGTGAGCCGGCCGAGCAGGGTGACCGCGTCTCTCCAAAGGGGGGCAAAACGACCAAATAGAGGCGAAGCCTGCTGCTCGCTTTGGAGAGCAGCCTTCTCAACCTGCGACGCGCGCCGGCTTAGATCGTTTGCCTGGACGGCTCGCAACGCATGGGCAGAGGGCGAGACGGCGGATGGATCGCCTGAGATTCGTTCTCGGATCGCTTTGCAAAGACCTTAACGCACTGGCTCGGCAGGTTTTGCCATTCACTCTCCCGAGTAAAGCCGACGCTCGTCATCCGTGAGTTGACGGGGAACATTTTCTCTCGCGTACGTGATCCAATCATCATCGGTTCCGACTGAAAGCTTCCATAGTCTCGCAGTATTATCCCATGACGCAGTTACCAAATGTCGCCCATCCGGGGCAAACGCGGCGCCCACCACAGCACCGCGATGACCTTTGAGCACAGCGACGGCGCGGCCGCTGGTCGCGTGCCACAGACGAGCTGTCCCGTCGCCAGACGCCGTGAGGACAAGCCGCCCATCCGAGGAGAATGAAGCGTCATAGACTTCACCCCCGTGGCCTTGCAAGACAAACAACGGCTTGCCGGTCATCGCGTCCCATATCCGCGCCGTGTTATCCGACGACGCCGTGACGACTAGCTGACTGTTCGGGGAAAATTTCGCCGATAACACCGCGTCAGTATGGCCTCGAAGAACTGAAAGGGCCCTCCCGCTGGTGCCATCCCACAGGCGTGCCGTGTCGTCCCACGATGCAGTAACGAGCCACCTGTCGTCTGGTGAGAATGCGCCGTTGATGACCGGGCCTCGATGCTTTGTCAGGGAAGCGATCAACTCCCCGGTAGCAGCGTTCCAGAGCCGCGCCGTGCTGTCCTGCGAGGCCGTCACGATGCGGCGACCGTCGTGTGAGAACTCCGCAAAGTTGACAGGCCCTTGATGACCTCGAAGAAAGGCGACGGTTTCGCCGGACGCAACGTTCCACACACGCGCAGTCCCTTCCTTGCCACCCGTAACGACCTGCTGCCCCGTGGGCGAGAAATGCGCGTGGTTGACCAGGCCCTCATGACCTCTCAGTGTATGCACGAGACGACCTGTGGCCGTGCCCCATAGCCTTGTGGTGCTATCGGTCGAGGTGGTCACAAAACGTTGACCATCTTGCGAGAAGGTGGCGTACCAGACTTCGCCTTCGTGTTCTGTCAGGACGGCTATCTTGTCGCCGGTCTTGCCGTCCCAAATGCGAACCGTGCCGTCGTCTGAAACAGTGACGAGCCGATGCCCGTCCGGTGCAAAGATTGCTCGGTGGACGTGGCCCTTATGACCTATGAGCTCAGTCACGATATTGTTGGGGGCGACTTCCCAGATTCGGGCCGTGTCGTCCTCCGAAGCGGTGGCTACGCGCTGCCCGTCTGGCGAGAAACGCGCAAACCATACTCGGCCGGCGTGACCACTAAAATTATCAATCGTTTTGTGAGTGGCCACGTCCCAGAGCCGCGCTGTCCCGTCATCCGCTGCGGTCACCAGCCAGCGACCGTCCGGTGAGAACTGCGCGTCATGAACCTGACCTTTGTGATCTTCCAGAACTGCAACGGGTCTACCGGTGATCCCGTCCCACAGACGTGCCGTGCTGTCGGCCGATGTGGTGACTATCAACTTGCCGTCCGGAGAGAACGCCGCACGACTAACGCCATCTTGGTGACCTCGCAATGTTGCAATGATCTCTCCGGTAAGCCCATTCCAGAGCCGGGCCGTTT
>JBDGZZ010000632.1:0-2147 GCA_039588335.1 Gemmatimonadota bacterium
GACGATTATAGGCGGCCAGCATGGAACCACCAGCGCAAGCTCTGAGCACGCAGCGATTCCGCAAGTATGGCCTATGGGCGTTGTGGGACAAGGATTTGCGCTCACATTACGGGGGGAGCAGATTCGCGATGGGTCTTCTGGCCGGTTCTGGCGGGGAGTCCCCGGCCTCGGCGTCAGCGAGGTTTGCTCTGGGGGTCGTCGATAGAGAAGAAGAAGGGGGAGGCAGCGTCCTGAGTCTTCAGGTTACCGTCAGTGGTGGTCCACGGATTGACGCGTAGAGTTCTGCGGCGATCAACTGGGCCACATGCAGCATACTGACTGTCCGGCGTACCGCAGGCTTGAGATTCCGGCAGTAGAAAGCCATAAACACATTCAGACACAGGATCGCGAGCAGGAAGAAGACCAGCATGGCCGCGGGGTGATGCTTGTATACATGATCGGCATGCCAACGATTGACCAATTCGTTGAACCCCTGGTTCTCGATACTCCAGCGGTCGTGGCCCATATTCACCACGGACTTTGTGGCCGCCCCTGATTGCGGGAGCGTGGTTACCCACATCCAGTCCGAGGCCAGTTCCTCTTCTTGCTTGTCCAACTGCCGTCGAACGGTCCACGTCTCCAGGCTGCGGACGACCCGCACCGTCGATGCCAACTCGGGCCAACTGGTGAAACGATCCGAGTCCCAATATCGGCATCGACGGTTTCCGCGATCAACGTCCACGCTGGCCGGCAGAACCCCGAAAAGCGTGCGGGCATCCTCGATCAGATTCGGGCGATTCTCCTTGAGGACCGCCAGGGCATGCTTGCCCCGCCCGACGACAAATCGGAACCATCCCGTGTTGGCATAAATCGCGTCGCCGGCCACGACGTCGAAGGCCCGTGGGTACATCTCCAATGCACGTTCAAGAAGTCGTCGCGCGGACGCCAGTTCATCCTCGCCTGGGCAAACAGGCTCGGCATCCAACATCAAGGAGAGAGCCCGACCCACCAGTCGTAACACGGTATAGCGGTGATAGTATTCCACCACGTCACCCTGCTGGGTGTGCAGAACCCGCTGGCAACACCCCGCACAGCAACGCTTGCGGCTGGCGGTGGTTTCGTGACCATCGACTACCGCCAACATCAACCCGTGTTCAGGCGGCTCCAACGCTTTCATCCGTTTCAGGCGGGTATAGACATCATGGAGCACGGCCCGCACATCCCCCACGTCCATCAACGAGCAGATCCGCCCGATGGAGTCGGCCGAGGGCATGGCCTGTCCCAGCCATCGGAGCCAGAACTGGCTCGGCGTGGTCTGTTCCAGGGCGTTCAGGCTGCCCCGCCGGCTCAGGAACATGACCGTAATCACGCGGACAATCGTCCGCGTGGGAATCTTGGGGCGTTTGCGCGTGTCCCGCACGGCGTCGAGCCGGTCCTCCCACCTCAGTGTCTTTCGGGCGTAGGCTAGAATGCGTCGAAGAATCGTCAGTCCTGGCGATGGCGCAGCTTGTCCCAATAGATGCGCGAAACGTCTTCCAGGAGATCTCGGACGCAGTGGTAATCAGCCACCCATTGTCGCACACGCGACTCCCAATCCTTGGGGACAAAGAACTGTCGGGTCCGTCCGTTCTCCGAAATCACCAGAAACAGGCTCTCGTGGCCTTCGCCACGAGCACACCTGCAGTTCGCCTTGCCGCACTTGCGCTTGCGAACCAACAACGTCCCGCGGATTACACCGCGTTGACTGAGTAACTGGGCCAACTGCGATCGGGCCCGCCGTTCAGCCGCGGCCATCTTGGAGCGGGGAATTCTGCCCTTCTTGTCTGCCATACCTATATTATGGCAGATATCTGGCGATTGTCAAGCCCAAAAGGAATGCGAATCTGCTCGACGTCTCCGACGAGAACTTAACCATTTGTCAAAACATGGAGTTACGACCGTGAAAGGGAACTACTTGCGGAATCGCTGGGATCGAGGGTGCATGTCCGCACTTGCGGGGTGGCATGGGCAGCCGGCGGCGCAGTCCGAACCGCGCCCGTAAGGAAGCGGACCGCCCGCCCTGAGCCCATGTGTCCGCTCCCTCACGGTCGCGGTTCGGAAAAGCAAGGCGATGAACCATTCTTCGCCCGAAGCCAGCCGGTGTCGTGCGCAGGAGCGGACATGCACCC
>JBDGZZ010000633.1:0-2146 GCA_039588335.1 Gemmatimonadota bacterium
CTGGATCGGCTGAAGGACAAGGGTTTAATCGAGTGGCAGATCGAGCCGGAGACATCGGCCGAACGAGGTGGTCTGCCAATGCGGCGCTTGAAAGTCACTGACAAAGGCATCGATGCCGTACGGCAGTCGAGAGCCGTTCTGCTCGACTTCTTCGACGGACTCGGTGCTGTTCTGGACTGATGAAGCGTACGCCCCCCGCTCCACCTGCCCCACCTGCGCTGGCCCGCCTACTCCTGGCCCGTGCCCTCGGTCGGGGCAACGACGCTCGCGCGATTCAGGGTGACCTGTGGGAAGATTTTGTTCTTCTGGCGCGGCACCAAGGCATCACTCTCGCCCGTTGGTGGTATTGGCGGGAATGCATCTCACTGAGTTTGAGCAGCGTAGTGCACCGGGCGCTTCGTGCGATCCGCCCGTCACCCAAACCAAAGAAGTTGGACAAGGCTATGGCCAACCCACTCAGCACTAACGGCATCATTGGAGACATCCGCTACGCACTTCGCGCCGTGCGACGCGAGCCCGGCTTCTTTGTTCTCGCAATTTTCATCATCGGCCTTGGAGTCGGCGCCTGTACCGCCGTGTTCAGCGTGATGAGTCCGTTGCTGTTGCGGGCGCTGCCGTTCCACGAACCCGAACGGCTCGTATGGATTGCAAACAGCGGCGACCCTCGTCACGGGATGTCTTCCGTCACGTCGCGCACATCGAATGTGCGTGACTTCCGAGAGTTGAGTGAGTCGTTTGCGGGAATAGCCGGCTACAACGCCTTCTTCGGACAAGGGAGCTACAACTTGGTGGGCGGCGGCGATCCCGAGAGGCTCGTGGGTGCGGGTGTTACGCAGAATCTTCTTGACGTCCTCGGCGTCAGACCTCTCCACGGCCGCAACTTCGTCGATGAAGAGGCGGTATGGCGCGGCAGGCCAGCGGTAATCCTCACACATCGGTTCTGGACGCGCCGCTTCAACAGCGACCCGGGGATCGTAGGAACTCCCATCGATCTCAACGACACACCCACCGAAGTGGTGGGTGTGCTGCCGCCCTCCTTCGATTTTGCATCTACGTTTGCGCCAACTACTCGAGTCGATTTCTTGTTGCCGTGGCCGATCGCCGACGAAACCGACCGGCAGGGCAACACCACGTCGATGGTCGCTCGCCTCAGACCGGGAGTTACGGTAGACAACGCTCAGGCCGAGCTCGATCTCATCGTCGCCGGATTGGAGGAGGCGGACCCCGACAGGTGGGGCCTGGGAGCCAGAGTGAACAGGCTTCAGGAAAAGATCGCGGGCCCTTACCGATCGGCGATGCTGCTGCTCGCGGCCGCGGCCGGCACGGTGATGGTGATCGTCTGTGTCAACTTGTCCAATCTGTTGTTGGCCAAGGGTTCCAGACGATCGAAAGAGATAGCTGTTCGAAGCGCACTCGGTGCAACGCGCGGCCGACTCCTCCGCCAACTGATTCTGGAAAGCTTGGTTCTCACGCTTTGTGGTGCCGCCGTCGGCGTCGCCATCGCGCTGGCAGCCACGGGAGCCGTCGTCACAACCAGCAGCGTGAGCATTCCCTTGTTACGCACAGTGTCCATTGACGGCATCGCACTTCTCTTCACGCTGGGCCTGGCTGTCGTCTCCGGACTCTTGATGGGGATTATTCCGGCTTTGCAGGCTACGGAGGGAGGTGGAGCGAGCGCTCTCAACGATACGAGTCGGGGATCGAGTGCGGGGAGGCGGAGTACCAAGCTGCGCGAAGCGTTGGTCGTAATGGAAGTGGCGATGGCGTGCATCCTGTTGGTGTTTGGCGGACTCTTCTTGCAGAGCCTCCGTAAGGTGCTCAATGTCGAGATCGGGTTCCAACCGACAGAGGCCGTAGGATGGACACTTAGTACGAACCGGCAATTTGAGACCATCGAGGAAAGGTACACGTTCTTCGACCAGGTGATTGCCGCGGTCGAGGCGGTCCCCGGAGTTGAGAGCGCAGGGCTCATCGACGTATTACCACTCGGTCGCAATCGCACGTGGGGAACCATTCGTGCTGTCGGCGCCGTGTACGAAGAAGGTGAACTCAAGCCGGCGTTCCCCCACATCGTGGACTACCGCTACCTCCCGGCCATGAAGATTCCGCTGGTGGCCGGTCGCCATTTTGCCCCCAGCGACACGCA
>JBDGZZ010000634.1:0-2141 GCA_039588335.1 Gemmatimonadota bacterium
TTGAAGTCGAGCGCCACCGGCCAGAAAACGATGTCGACCGCCGCCACCACATCCAGGATATTCTCCGCCAAGTCCACGACAGCCTCCTCGCAACCGCCACAGGAGGCGCACCAGTAGAACGCGACTTTCGGCTTGTCAGTCATGAGACCATTACCTCCTGCGCGAGCTCCTCCTGCGGGACGCCCAACTGCAGCGGACCGAGAACGGTGATCTTCTGCACCATGTCGTCCACCGCCACTTTCAAGCGGTCGGCCTCGGATGCGGAGATCCACTCCAGCCGGAACCGCTCATCCTCGATACCCATCTGCCTCAGCATCGCTTTCAGCAAATGGAATCGCCGGAGCGTCTTGTAGTTACCCTCCTGGTAGTGGCAGTCACCCGGATGGCAACCGCCTATTAGGACCCCGTCCGCTCCCTTCGCGAATGCTTCTAGAACGAACTGAGGGTCGATGCGGCCGGAGCACATCACGCGAATGACGCGCAGGTTCGGTGCGTACTTCATCCGCGAAGTACCGGCTAGATCCGCAGCCAGGTATGTGCACCAATTGCAGAAGAAGGCGACGATCTTCGGGCTGAATGCCGATGTCTTTATCGCCACTGGCTCCACTGTCTGTTCAGGCATATGCGAGCACCCCTTCAATCTCCTCGTAGATCTCCTCGTCCTCGAACATGTTCTGGTGAATAGTCCCAGACGGGCACGCAGCCACACAGGTGCCGCAGCCTTTGCAGAGAACTTCGTTGATCTCTGCAACTTTCTTCTCTTCGAGGAAAGAGATGGCAGTATACGGACAGAGAGGAACACAAGTCTTGCAGCCGGAGCATTCCTCTTCGACTATGTACGCCGTGTTCGGCTCCAGTTCGACGTACTTCGCGTCGATCAGCGCGAGGGCCTCCGCCGCCGCCGCACCGGCCTGCGCTACCGTATCCGGAATGTCCTTGGGACCTTGACAGCAACCGGCCAGGTACATTCCGTCGGTGAACGTGTTCACGGGAGCCAGTTTGGGATGCCGCTCCATGAACCAACCCTCTCCTGAACACGTGATGTTGAACCGCCGGCGCACTTCCTCCGCGTCGGCCTGTGGTTCCAGACCAACGGCGAGCACGACCATGTCCACCGGTATTCTGCGCAACCTGCCAAGCAGAGTGTCTTCCGCTTGCATGACTAGCCGGCCGTTGCCGCCAGCTTCCGGATAGACGTCGGCGACTTTCCCTCGTATGAAGTGCGTACCTTCCTCAGCGACTCGATTGTAGAACTCCTCGAACCCTTTACCAGGTGCGCGAATGTCAATGTAGAAGTTGTATACCTCGGCGTCGGTCTTCTCCTTGATGAGATGGGCCAACTTCAAGGCATACATGCAGCAGACTCGTGAGCAGTATCGGTTGGTCTTCTCGTCACGGCTGCCTATGCAGTGCACGATCCCAACAGTCTTTGGCTTGTTGCCGTCCCGCATTACCACTTCACCGCCGGTTGGACCGGCTGCGTTAACGAGCCGCTCGATCTCGAGCGACGTGTATACGTTGGGATAGATTCCGTAACCGTAGTACGGCACGCGCGTTGGATCGAACGTCTTGAACCCGGTCGCGAGAACGATCGCACCCACGTCGATTTGCTCCGTTTGCTCCTCTTGTGTGAAGTCAATCGCACCCCGATCGCCGCACACTTCAACACAGGTCTTCTTGCACTTTCCACTCTTGAACTCAATGCAGGTTTCGGGGTCGATCACCACCAACTGCGGTACAGCCTGAGGGAACGGGATATAGACCGGCTTCCGCTTGTTCAGCCCCAAGTTGAATTCATCCTCGATCTTGCCCTTCTTGTAAACGCAGGCATCGATACACTCCTGGCAGCCGACGCATGCGTCCTCGACGATATAACGAGGCTTCTTTTTCACAGTGACCGTGTAGTTGCCGACGTACCCGTCCACTTGAGATGCCTCGGATAGCGTCCACACGGTAATGTTCTTGTGCGACCCCACTGCAGTCATCTTGGGTGTCAGGATGCAGGCAGAGCAATCGAGCGTCGGGAAAGTCTTATCGAATTGTGCCATGTGCCCACCGATCGTGGGCTCCCGCTCGACCAGATAGACATGCTTGCCCGCGTTGGCCAGTGTCAGTGCCGCGTGGATACCGGCGATCCCCCC
>JBDGZZ010000635.1:0-2129 GCA_039588335.1 Gemmatimonadota bacterium
CCGTCGGCTCCGCTTGCCGCCAGCTGGAAACGCAGGTATCGAGAAGCGTGCCAATGGGACAATGGGCTATCTCGTGTGTTTCTCGCGCTCTGCCCGGCTTGGTGTCTCAAGCACCGCATTCAATGCAGGTACAGGTCTCCGGCAGGACTTGAAGGCGCTCATATGGAATCGACAGGCCACATACGGCGCAACGGCCATACGTTCCGACCCGCATGCGTTCCAACGCTCCGACTATCACCGCCCGTCTCTCCTGCAGGCGGTCGTACAAGTCTGAGGTGAGAGACCCCGCATCAGTGTGACGTACCGAGAACCGGTTTCGGTTCTCCACCTGCACCTCCTGCGGCCATGCCGCTGCAAGGCTGTGAGTCAAACGAGCCAACTCTTGCTGCAGTTCCTCGCGGAGGCAATCGATCCTCGTTGCGCTCAGTCCCTCGTGGGAAGGGGCGTCAGCGATGCTTGTGGCTTTCATCGTTTCAATCCTCCGACTTGCATTACGGACTCTCATCGCATGCAACTGTGTAGAGGGCGTAGTGCTGGACGCTCGATCAATCGGCATATATCTGATCCTGCTGCTCGTTCGGCGGCACCACCGAGCGGTTTAGCGTGCAAGCTCACAACGGTAAGCCTGCACCAGGCATGGCCGCGCTTCACATATGGATTTTAGTGGGCCTTGCAGTTTCGGACAAATCGAATTTATATGTTCATTACATCGGTTAGATCGAAGTTATTGCTTGAGGGGGCCCTATGACTTGGCTCAACTACCACCATTTGTTGTACTTCTGGACTGTGGCTCGGGAGGGCAGTCTGACCAGCGGGAGCGTGAAGCTTCATCTGACACCGCAGACGGTGAGCGCGCAACTTCGCACACTCGAAGACGCCCTCGGCGAGAAGTTGTTCGATCGATCGCACAGGAGGTTGGTGCTCACAGAAGTAGGCCGATTGGTGTACGGGTACGCGGACGAGATTTTCTTGCTCGGTCGAGAGCTGACAGAGACCCTGCAGGGACGTCCGTCTAGTCGTCCGCCACGACTGCTCATTGGCGTCGCTGACGTGTTGCCAAAACTCCTGGCGTATCGGCTGATCGAGCCCGCACTACGGATGCATGATGAAGTTCGAATTGAGTGTTCTGAGGACGCGAGCGAGAATTTGTTAGCGCGGCTCGCGGTTAATGAGCTCGACGTAGTCTTGTCTGACGCACCTGTCCCACTGGGCGTGAGTGTGCGCGCTTTCAATCACTTGCTTGGAGAGTGTGGCGTCACGTTTATGGCTGCCGCATCCCTTGCCAAGGCCTATCACAATGGATTCCCGCAATCACTCGATGGTGCGCCACTTCTCCTGCCGGCCGAGGGTACGGCTCTTCGCCGCTCCCTGGAACAATGGTTTGATGGTCTCGGTATTCGGCCGGCGGCAGTCGGGCAGTTCGATGACAGCGCCCTCCTCAAGGTGTTCGGCCAGGCAGGGCTAGGCGTCTTCGCGGTCCCTTCAATAGTGGCCGACGATGCACGACGGCAGTACAAGGTGCGGACCCTCGGACGGACTGATGAAGTCGTCGAACGGTGGTACGCGATCTCCGTCGAGCGTAAGGTCCAGCATCCAGCGGTGGCAGCGATTTGCGATACGGCGCGCGCTAGCCTGTTTGAGTGAGCGGCAACTCACCACCCTTGCCGCTTTCCCCTGATGGGGAGGTCCATTGGGCTGCCCGCAGCGCGACCGCCTGTGCACGTTTATCTGATCGTACGGTGCGGCCGTTGGTGCGTGACGGCAGTTGATTGGCGGACAGCAGAGCGCGCGGCGCGACAAGTCCAACGAATTCTCGACTGTCAGCGCGACAAGACGAGGACCGTGGTGAAGTGGAAGGCGAGGGGATAACGGGAATCCATTTGAAAGTGTTGGACATGATCAACAGAACAGGAATTGAAATGCTCGTACTCCAGACGAACAGGCGAGGCCATCTGCGTCGTGTTCGGCCACAGCCAAGGACGAGCGATCGCCGTAGACATGGAACGTCCCATGGACGAAGGTGACCTATGGAGCGCCTGCGCAAAGCTTTGATCGATGGGTCGTTTCTTTTGGACCTCGACGAGCAGGACATGGCGTCCATCTTGCACCGGGCGTTGGATTTCGTGGTC
>JBDGZZ010000636.1:0-2128 GCA_039588335.1 Gemmatimonadota bacterium
AACCCAGGACACTCTAGGTCTCCGTGTGTCACCCCTCGCAACCACGGTTCAGATGTCGTCCTCGTCCGATAGAAGAAGCATCCTGCCTTGCCTGCCCCTGCGGCTCCCTTCTAGTCACTGATCCCTCGGCTGGGCCGGCAGTTCGTGTCAACGGCAGTTTCGAAGTGCGCGTGAACGGCGGCGACGAATGCACACACCGCCGGGGAACCAGCCGAGAGCCCTACCTGCTCAGTACGGGGCTGTCTAGCGTTCTCGCGGACCCTTCAGCGCCATCGTGCGCCGTTTGCCAGCCGTCATATCGTCGTCCGGTCAGCGTATGCGACTGCCGCCGTTCTGCCGATCGTTGGCTATGAGAGCCGTCCAATTCGGGGAGCGGCGAAACGCAGATGAGGTCTGGGGGTGAGTGTTCTCTTGGAAGAGTGGGGCGGATGCGATGATGCCCCCCGAGACAGAGTCCCGGGGGGCATCGCTCAGCAGGCTACGCCTGTGCCATGCTAGCACTTGTTGACATTGCAGCCGTGCGGCTGGTCGTAGTGTGCCTGCAGGTTGCCGTGATCGAGGACGTCGAACGGCACGTACAAGATTGGGTCTTCCGCTGCCGGATCGGCACCGATGTCCCAGATCGCTATCATGCCTTTGTCGCTCTTGCCACCGGGCTCACCAGAGTCCTGCAGGATGAAGTGGATCGGTGCACCATAGACATTGTTGAGCTTGCCTATGGTCTTGGCCTCGAAGGTATCAAACGGGGCCGGTGGCGGCTCCGGATTGACACCGGGCTCATCTGTGCAGATCGGGTAGCCGGGCAGGAAGAACTCCTTCTCGATGTGCCACTTGTTGTCCGGCCAGTTGATCTCCAGGTTGTTGGACAGCTCGGTGTCGCAGTGGAGAGTGAAACCGTGCGTCACCTTCACCGCTTCACCGTTGGTGCCGGTCATTCCGAGCCAGCCACCGCCGCCCGTGAAACGGCCCACGCCCTCCGACGTCCGGCAGATCAACAGGTCGTCGACGGCTCCGGACCCACCGAAATCGAATTCCGCCACATCCTCGAAGGTCGTGAAGGGCGTCTCCACGATCTCGACACTGCCGTTGCCCTGCGCACTGGCCGCACCGATCTCGACGCCGTCAACGAGCAGCCGGATCGGAGCTTCCACGATCTCCTGATCGAGGGCCTTGTAGGACTCGAAATAGAACAATCCGTTGCCAGTGAAACCGGTGAGGCTAATCACTCCACCGTCAGGGCTGTCTCCCTCGATCTCCCAGCTGGGTACGCCCTCAATCACCAGCACATTGTTCAGTCCCACGCAGTCCGGGCATTCCCCCGCCGGCGGGATCTGCAGATCATGGTCCGGAAACTCCTGCGTCCGTGTGTCGAAGATCCTGGCGTTATTGACGCCGTTCGGTTCGGTCACCGCAACGGTGAGATCGAATCCGAAGCCAGTCGTCAGCGTGGTCACTATACTCCCGTACGAGAATCCCTGATCGTCGAAGGAGATGACCTCGCATTCCGGTGCGGTCGCGTTGAAAAGTGGTGGTGGTATTGCCCCAATATCGGGTGCAGTTGGCGGAGCTCCGTTTTCACACGCCACCAAGAGTAGCGCAACGACTCCGAGAGCGCTTCGGGTGAGTCGCATCCCTGCCTCCTCTGTTGAGTGAGTCTACACTGATGTGTTCTCGCACCTCCGGTGCGTACAGGCGCCGGTTTGCCACGCGCACTCAACTTCTGGGGCGTCCGCCGGACCGTGAGGTCGTTTCCAACCTGTCCCCGAATCGCAGCGGCACCGTCGTCCGCCTCGGACCAGTAGACCTCTCGGCGTTTGACACGCGCTCGTGTCTGGCCGACGCCCACCGTGCGCTCGTTCATCGGCAGCGGGAGGGAAAAACTCGGGATTCAGAATCCACGCTGCAGAGCGATTGTTGCGCAAGAACGGCGCCGGGGGAGACTCGAAGCCATCGGCCACAGGGGCAGCTGTGATCCCCAACGCGACCGCGATCGAGCCTGGCCGCCCAACACATTGGCACGCAATGTTTTTCGGGCGAGACATCGGCTGGCGATCCTCTCTTGAGCGTCCTCGACACATGCGTCGCTCTCGCGGAGCCGGGACATTGACTGGGACTTTCATCGCAGGAA
>JBDGZZ010000637.1:0-2127 GCA_039588335.1 Gemmatimonadota bacterium
GACGCGAACCTGGTCCAGGCCGTCCGTGACCACGAGAATGCTCTGTTGAGCATGGTCGAAATGGCCAAGAAGCTCCCCGAATCCGAACTGGTCAATGGGTTGAACCGTGACCCCTGGGTCCATTCTTCGGACCTTGGTCCTTTCGCCTCGGCATACACCAACGCCGTTTCTCAATTCCGTGCCCCCGTATTCCTCGCGGGACCCACCGTCATGAATATCACCGGAGCTGGAACACTCACCATCACCAGCCTCGACGCGGACTCTGCCGCAGGCCATCGTGCGGCTTACGGGAGAGATCCTCTCCTTCGTGGTGCTGGCCTTGGCGTTGCTCCTGATCAGCCACGCCGCGGCGTGGACCCCGTCACTGGTTCTCTCGGTGTGGACGATGGGGACGAAGCCATGGAAGGCGAAGGAATGGGTATTGAAGACACCATCCTCCAGGGCTTGTTGCGAGAGTATTTCGTCGAGCTCCAGTCGAACAACAGCAACATCGACACCAGCTACGAACGTGCTCCCACCGCGAACGCTGCGAACAACCCTGGGTACATGTACGTCGTGACCTACTTTACCGACGAGCAGGCCGATGGAACCTTCAACGGTTCGTACATTCGTGCTGTCTTTATCGACAACGAGGCCCTGAACACCGTCGACGCGGACGTGGCCAACGATATTGTGGATGCGGTCCGTCTGATCATTGAGGAATCTGGTGACGCCGGTGCCGATTCCCACATTGCGTACATCGGAGCTGCCGGTAACATTGGGGGCGCTGGCGGACTCGTCGTCCCCGACGAGTCTGTGGGTACCGTCGCTGGTCGTGCTGGAAACGGTTTTGATCGTGAAAGCACTCTCGAGTACGACTCGGTCGCTCAGACGGTCACGCTGGCAGACGGTTTTGCCGCTGGCGCAGGTTTCTATGCCGAGGCCCAATTGGCTGAGATCCGAAACCGTCTGATTGAAGATCTTGCGGATTACGAGGCCCAGACCGGACCCGTTGGCCCTGGCGCTACCGTCGTTGGACCTAGCACTGGTGGTACCGGGATTGGTCTTGGTGGAGGCGTTCCTACCCTGGCTGCCGCTGGTGGTGCTGCGCTTCGATTCGCCATTCGGTGTGGCCTGGTTGTCACTCCCGGTATGATCTCCACCGGGACCTACCGCAACCCTGCCTCGATTGTTCGTGCTGGAAACAAGGACACTGGGTACACCACGCCTCTGCAGAACACCGGAGCTGGCTTTGATGCTGGCGGTCACGGCCGGTTCGAGAAGAGCCCGCTTGCCCATGGGTTGACCAGTATCATGAGCAAGATTGGCGGCGATGCCTACTTGGAATGGGAGACTGGCAATGCGCGCCACCCCAGCCACTTTGGCTTCAACCAAGTCAACGCTCGCTTGGCCGGTATGGACGACGACGGTATGTTCCCCGAGGTTTCGAGGTACTCTGGAAGCTACTACCGTGACGACGACGAGGACGAAAGCTCGTATGGCCAGGAGTTCCGCGCTCCATCTTCTCGTGCTCGTGCGCGTGGAGGTCATGGCATGCTCGGAAGCCGCCGTCGCCGGTTTGGCTCTTCTTCCAGCCGCGAAGAGGGCGCTGGAGGCTGGGAATCCGAGATGGAGCATGCTTCTGCACACATTGGTGCCAAGGAGCGTGCCAGCTACTTTGGCGGCTCTTCCGGAAAGGGCAGAGCGCGCCGTGGCCGGTTTGGCCGCAGGCCGTTTGCGCATGCCTTGGACCGCCCCGGTGGTGCTCGGTACAGCGACGCTCATGGCCGCGACTTTGCCACCGACGTCCGTCTTCCCGGCGGAAAGCTCCGCAAGGGGTACCGCATGGTCCGTCGATTCAACGGAAGCAACTTTGTGTCCAAGATGGGCGAGATCACCAGCGATCCTCAGTCCCCGTGCACCTTCTTTGCCATTGCCTCCATGATGTCTCGTTGCGACAAGGTGGAGCACTGGATGAAGCTTGCCAAGAACAAACTGCACATTGCTTCGGACTTTTTGCTGCACCGTATTGTGGAAGTGTACGCCGAGTCTGCACTCCTGCTAAAGGCCGGTCTTGGTTTCACCGTGGTGAACAATGCCGACTACAAGAACGGAGAAGTCACTGCCACCAAGACGTACCACGGGCAT
>JBDGZZ010000638.1:0-2124 GCA_039588335.1 Gemmatimonadota bacterium
TGACTTCTGATGGTGGCGAAACTATCCGCAACGGCATGGCGGAATTTATCGCCATGGAGGAAATGGACCGGGACACGGGCTACTGGTGGTCCCCGGATGATCGTTTCGTCGCGTTCACACAGGTGGATGAGTCACCGGTGGAACTGGCGAAACGCTATCAAATTTTCGAGAACAGTTTCAAAGTAACGGAGGAACGTTACCCCTTCACGGGGAAGAACAATGTACGTATCAAGCTGGGTGTGCTGGAGTTGGCAACGGGCAAGCAGACGTGGCTGGACCTGGGTGACGATCAGGACATCTACCTCGCTCGGGTGGATTGGACACCTGATTCATCGACCATCGTCTTCCAGCGTCAGTCGCGAGATCAAAAGCGACTGGACCTGATGGCTGCGGATCCGGCCAACGGCAAAAGTCGCATCGTGTTAACGGAAACCAGCGACGTCTGGATCAATCTTCACGACAATCTCAAGTTCCTGAAGCAATCACCGGGCGAGTTTATCTGGGCCTCAGAGCGGTCCGGGTTCCAGCATCTATACAGGTATGACCTGAGCGGCAGGCAGCTCGCCCAAATTACGTCGGGAAATTGGGTAGTGGATAAATTGCAGGCTATCGACGAGGATCGCGGCGTGTTGTTTTTTGATGGTTTTGCCGACTCGGTACTTGAGAAACACCTGTACGAAACGCCATTTGTCGGTGATGAGGCTATCCGAAAGATCACCTCGCGTCCCGGATGGCACGGAGTCGTGATGGCGGAATCTGGTGGTGCCTACATCGATTCATTCTCCAGTAGATCTACCCCACCCCGTGTGAGTCTCCATGCCGCCGATGGTTCGCGACTGACCTGGTTGGTGGAGAATCCACTGGACGAGACCCACCCGTATTTCTCCTATCTGGACCGACATCAGGTCCCGGAGATGGATACGGTCAAAGCCGAGGATGGCCAGACGCTTTACTACTCAATGTTGAAACCAGTCGATTTCGATCCGGACAAACGCTACCCGGTCGTCGTCTATGTATACGGTGGGCCCGGTGCGCAGCGTGTGAATCAACAGTGGGGTCGCGATATCGTCTTCCACCAGTATTTGCAGCAGCAGGGTTACATCGTCTTCTCGCTGGACAACCGCGGCAGCACTCACCGCGGTACGGCCTTCGAGTTTCCTATCTACAAGCAGATGTCGCGAATCGAGGCACGCGATCAAGAACGCGGCGTTGAGTATCTGAAGACCTTGCAATTCGTGGACCCGCATCGGATCGGTATATATGGATGGTCCTATGGCGGCTACATGACGCTGATGGCCATGATGCAGGCCCCTGATGCATTTAATGTGGGCGTGTCCGGTGCCCCGGTAACCGACTGGCGTCTGTATGACACGCATTACACCGAGCGTTATATGTCGACACCATCCGCCAACCCGCAAGGTTACGATCTGGCCAACGTGTTGAGCCATGTGGAGCAGCTGCGTGCCCCGTTACTTATTATTCATGGCATGGCAGATGACAACGTGCTGTTGAATCACAGCACCCTCTTGTTCCGGGAGCTGCAAATGAAAGGAATTCCTTTCGAAAGCATGCTGTATCCCGGCGAGACCCACGGCTTCCGGGATCCCGCTATCAACGTGCATCGCACACGGCTCATGATGAACTTCCTCGACCGGCACCTGAAGGTTCTGCTCCACTGACCGCTCAAGGAAACCTGGCGGAGGAAGTAGCAATGGCATGGTATTCGCGCAAATCATCGCGTCGGATAGCGGGCATTGGAGCAATCAGCTTGGTACTTCTGGTGACGGCTTCGGCCTCGCAGTGGCCCGAGTGGACTGTCCTGAACATCGCTCACCGAGGCGGAATCGTACCTGGCTACGCGGAGAATACCCTTGCAGCCTACCGACGGGCTATTGCATATGGCGTCGATGTTATCGAAATCGATTTACGTGGCACCCGGGATGGAGAGGTCATCATCCTGCATGATAAGACCCTCGACCGAACCACTGACGGTACGGGAGAGGTGACAGACTACACCCTCGGAGAACTGAAACAGCTGAATGCTGGTAAAGGGGAGTCGATCCCGACCTATGCGGAGGTGCTTGAGCTCGTTGCGGGCACCGGTGTGAAGTTGCTTCTCGACAT
>JBDGZZ010000639.1:0-2123 GCA_039588335.1 Gemmatimonadota bacterium
AAATAACTTTGAGGGGCCGACGGCGTCGTGGTTCCGGAAGGCAACATGGGATCGTTCGCAATCGTGAGAACGATCTCACCCTCGCGTGGTCGTAGACCCTGTGCACGTACGGAAGTTACTCACACGGGAGCCGGGAGATCCCGTCTTTGACCTGGGGAGATGGCTTCCAGGTCCGCGCTGTGAATCCTCAGGGAGCACGACAGCGATGTACGGAGACGGGAAGTCGGACAGGCTGATATTAGCTGAGAAACGTTCGAACAAAGAGGGCGGTGCGCCGTCGTTGGCGGAGAACGTGGAGTGAAGCGGCCTGACCAAAGGGAATTCGTTTCAGCAAAACAAGTACCGGACACAGCAGCCGGAGGAGGAAGTGATATGGAGGACTCTAAGCGGGCACGCAGCGAGAAATCGCGGAAACAGCCAAGAGACCGAACCTACGTCGGTTCCCACGACTTGTCCAGTGCGCTGGAACGGATACGGCAGGCTGCCTGCCGGGATAAGCAGTTACGGTTCACCGCGCTCTGGCACCACATCACCGATGTCGAGCGACTGCGACGGGCCTATTTGAGCCTGAAGCGGGATGCCGCACCGGGGGTGGATGGGGTCACGTGGCAGCAATATGGGGAACAACTGGAGGAACATCTCCAGGATCTGTCCTCCAGGCTGGCGCGCGGAGCGTACCGAGCCAAACCGGTTCGCAGAGCGTATATACCAAAACCCGATGGGCGGCAGCGTCCGCTCGGGGTGACTGCCTTGGAGGACAAGATCGTCCAGCGGTCTACGGTGGAGGTGCTCAACGCAATCTACGAAACCGACTTTCTTGGATTCTCGTATGGCTTCCGACCGGGACGCAGTCCACACCATGCGTTGGACGCGCTCTATGTCGGGATCATGCGCAAGAAGGTGAACTGGGTGCTGGACGCCGACATTTGTGGCTATTTCGACGCCATCGACCACAAAGGGTTGGTCCATTTTGTCGAGCACCGAATCGCCGACCCTCGAGTTCTGCGTCACCTTAAGAAGTGGCTTAAGGCGGGGGTCATGGAGGATGGGAAGCGGATCGAAAACGAGCAGGGAACGCCGCAAGGCGGGAGTGTTTCTCCCGTGCTGGCGAACGTTTATCTGCACTATGTCTTCGACCTGTGGGCCGATCAGTGGCGCCGTCAGCGGGCTCGTGGTGAGGTGATCATCGTGCGCTTTGCTGACGACATTGAGGTTGGCTTTCAGGACCGCCAGGATGCCGAGCGATTCCGTGAAGAGCTGAGGAAGCGATTCCACCAGTTTCACCTGGAACTGCACCCTGACAAAACGCGTCTGATCGAATTCGGGCGGTTCGCCGCCCGAGATCGCAGGCGACGAGGAGAAGGGAAGCCTGAATCTTTCGATTTTCTGGGTTTTACGCACACCTGCGATCGAACCCGGAGCGGGAAATTCATCGTGCTACGGCAGACCCGGCGGGACCGGATGCAGGCGAAACTCCGCGAGATCAAACAAGAACTCCGGTATCGTCTACACGATCCCATTCCCTCAGTGGGCCAGTGGCTGCGCAGTGTAGTACAGGGACATTTCCAGTACTATGCGGTGCCGCGCAACCAGCCTAAGCTGCATGCGTTCAAGTACCAGGTCTATCGACTCTGGCTGCGCGCCCTAAGGCGTCGCAGTCATCGATATCGGATCACTGGAGAGCGTATGAATCGCTTGGCTGACCGCTGGCTTCCTGCAGTGCGAGTTCTACACCCTTATCCTGAACAGCGACTGCGCGTCACGACCTGAGATAGGAGCCCAGTGCGGTAGTTCCGCTCGCTGGGATTCTGTGCGGGGGGCGACCCGAAAGGGTTGTCCCTACCGCGACGTGCGCCGGCGCAAACCGGTGAGTAATAGAGAGTGAAAGTCTCTCATAGCAAAGGAGTAGCGAGCCATGCTGACCCCGAGTCATGCGTGTGTACCCGTGAGGGTACAGGTGAAGCGTTGACAGGGGCACGTACGGGCCAGGTATTGAGCCGCGAAAGTCAAAATAACTTTGAGGGGCCGACGGCGTCGTGGTTCCGGAAGGCAACATGGGATCGTTCGCAATCGTGAGAACGATCTCACCCTCGCGTGGTCGTAGACCCTGTGCACGTACGGAA
>JBDGZZ010000640.1:0-2121 GCA_039588335.1 Gemmatimonadota bacterium
GTCCTTCTTCGGCTGTTGGCAACAGTCTGGCGTCCCGCGTCAAGAACATCCAGGCTCAGATCATCGGCGTTTACAAAAATATCCTCTGGAATTCGGGTACCCTCTCCAGTGGGACGATAGGCGACGGCAGCGGCAACCCAGAAAAATCCGATGACTTCGCTCTGCTCGAGCAGTTTATCCGGACATCGGACAAAGGCCCCGGTCTCTACATCTCTGGTGACAACGTGGCCGAAGAGTGGGTCACACTCAGTGGCGCCGCCGCGATTCTGCTGCGCTCGGACTGGATCCCGTTCAACCTGCTCGATGGCGACCACACCAACTTTGGCGAGGCCGTCTCGCCGCTACTTACGGGATCGCCCGACGGCCATTTCTACGACGGGTACTCCGGGTACGGGGAGAGGTTGATTGCCTACGGCAGCTGCGCACTGGTCAACAACTTTGATGTTCTTCAGCCGACGGGTGTCTCGATAGAAGAATTCCCGTATCCCAACGCGGGCCCCGGCAATGGCGCGGCCGTGATCAGCACGCAGACGACGAACGCGCAGGCTGCATGGGCCACGGTCATCCTGTCCGGATTCAGCTACCATCACATACGGGAAGCCGCGGTGCAGTATCCGCCGGCGCGTGTGGAGCACCTGCGCACGATCCTGGTCTACATGGGTAACATCGTGCCCGATGCAAGCGGCGTTCCTGGCGACGGCCCGCGGTTTGCGAACGCGTTGTTCAACGCGTACCCGAACCCGTTTAACCCGGAGACGACTATCAAATACACGATCAAGGAGCGTGCGCACGTGTCGTTGAAAATATACAACGTGGCGGGGCAATTGATCAGAACGCTCGTGGACGAAGTCCAGGATCCGGATCAGATCGAGCCGGTGAGATGGGATGGCGCCAACAACGCTGCCCAGGGCGTGTCCAGCGGCGTGTACTTCTACAAACTGGTGACCAAGAACTTCTCGCGGACGAAGAAGGTGGTTCACCTCAAGTGAACCTTCAGGCCGCCGCCGACTGCTTCTTCGAGTGAGCGGCTGGGTGTTTGCCTGCTTCGCTCTCGGCACCACCCGCGGCGGGTGCTCGCTTGCTCACGCCCAAAGTACTGCCCACTTTTTTTGTGATTTTCAAGAAACCACTTGACGGGTTTCGGCGTGCATTTTGGATCTGCAAACGCGCGGTGCGCTATGCGTTCTCATGCTTCGAACACCCTACTGTACTGTGTCCTGATCGATAACGCATCATTTGTGGAGACTCCAGGTGCGATCGGCTCTGTCGCGTCCGCTACGGGCTGCGAAAGAGGGGCATGGTATAATACGAGCGAACGGTGATCCTCCCGCTGTTCGATGAATCGATTTGTTAGGGAAGTTATGCGCGATTCACAACTCGAGGAGGTTTGCCGTGAGACCACGTGCACTGAGAGGCTTGTCCGATAACGAACTGCTCGCCCAGATCGAGAAGATCCGCCGCCGGGAGCATCTTTCTACTATAGAAATTCTGCTGCACTTGAATGAAGTCGAGCGTCGTAAGCTGCATCTCAAACTCAGCTACAGCTCACTCTATGACTATTGCGTGAGGCACCTTCGCTATTCGAGCTCAGGTGCGTCGCGCCGCGTGGCGGTTGCCCGGTGTATCCGGCAACACCCCGAGGCGCTCGATCTGCTTCGATCACATAAGCTCAATGTGACAGGCGTGTCT
Organism: Gemmatimonadota bacterium; assembly: GCA_039588335.1. GTDB lineage: Bacteria > Gemmatimonadota > Gemmatimonadetes > Gemmatimonadales > GWC2-71-9. The sequence continues at coordinate 1,690 of JBDGZZ010000640.1, forward strand.
CTTGTTGCTTCAGTGCTTCGGGAGGACAACAAGACCGAGATTCTCGAGGACATCCAGAACAAGAGCCAGAGTGAAATCGACGCGATTGCCGCCCGTTACCGTCCGGCGATAGCGTTAAGAGATCGCGTGAAGCCGGTCAGGGTTGCCGTGCCCGGGTCCCGGATCGAGGGAGGAGGGAGGGCAGAGACACGCCCACCAGCGTCACTCCAGAGCGCTTGCAAAAAAAGCAACTTTGCCCATAATGGGCAAAGCGGATCGCTAACTGATTGCAAAGAAACGAGAAAAGAATCCGGGAATAGCGCCGCCGTCCGCACCGAGCAGAAGCTGCTCATTCAATTTCTGGCCAACAGGGGGTTTATGGAGAGATACGAGGAGGTCCGGGCACTGTTATCACAGCGTCTGCCGGACACGTCGTTTGAAGCCGTCTTCGAG